>JAJRPE010000610.1 GCA_024280935.1 Candidatus Hydrogenedentota bacterium | reverse complement strand
CTGCCGGGACTGGACACTTTGAGGGACTCAAAACGGGCGCTGACGGTGTCCAGCGTAGCGGCGGCTTCCGCCTCTCCCGGAAAGGTGCGAAGGGGCAGGGCTTCGCCATTTTCGGCATGGCCCAGCGATACCTCGGTTGTGGGCGTTGCGGATTTCAAGGATTCGATAATGTTGTCTGCGAGGGCATGGCCCAGCCGCTCCGCTTCCGGGAGGGTATTGCCCGTGACCACATGACGCGGACTTTGGTTGCCGCACGCGCCCGTGTGATAGATCACGGGACACTTTCCACCCAGGAGTTCATCCTGCAAGCGTTTGCGTGTAAAGCCGGGAAAATCGCCGCTGTATACGGTGGAGTCTTCATGGAGCACCGTCGGGTGCATGGAACAAATGAGCATGAGGCCCAGTGCTCGTTGTGTTTCCACGTTGCGAATCAGCCAGACGGGCACTTCCGGGATGGCGGGGCCGCTCGGGTCGCGACGATTGCCGCCGACACAGGAACCCTCTGCCACAGCAAAAGTGATGCTGGCGGGCACTGCATTGGTAACGGCCTGGGTGGCGGCTGCAACGAGGCCCTCTTCCAGTTCAGCGAGGAAAGCCTCGTCGGGCGGCGAGACACTCTCGTCGCTCGCATTGCTCACATAAAGAACCGTGTCCGGTCCCGAATGGGTATGGGTCGCCGTTAGGCAAATCGCGCTTGTGGGTATCCCGGTGACCTCGGCAATACGGATGCGTGTGCGACGGGCAAGATCTTTGGGAACAAAGATCACGTCATTGCCCACAAAGAGTTGGCGGTCATCGCCCGACTGAAGGTAGAGGGCCGAGCAATAGAGTGGATCGTGGGTTCCGGTGCTTTGGCGTGCCACATGGGGATAGCCAAAGAGATGGAGTGAACGGTCCGGGGTGATATCAATGGCAGCAGCGCCGGCGACGAGTTTGTCTGACATGGTATCCTTTCAACGCAAATTCGGGCGTTGTTGTTCGAAGTGAGCTTATACAACCCAAAACACCGCCACCGGCAATTTTTCCAAGCACGGGCAAGGGCTATCGCATCTAAATTTCCAGTAATCTCGGCAGAACTGTGAGCTATGAGAAAGGCCTTGAAAGGGGCCGATGCTATTGATTAAATCAAAAGTCTGGCTGCTCTTTCTAGTCCACGAAGTGGACGACGGAACTTAGCCTGGGGTGAAGCGAGGTACGAGCGAAACCCCAGGTATCTGTGCCCGGCAACTCCCAAACCCGCGTAGCGGGTGACGGAAACCGCCCCGGTATTCCGCCGACCGCTTCGCGGGTTTTTTCATCGTTCATCCTTTATTCCCAGGGTTCCGCTCGTACCTCGCTCCACCGCTGGGCTAAGTTCCTGTGCCCCTCCGGGGCACTTTCGTGATCGCACAGGCGGATACCTGTCAAAAGCATGCTGCCTGCGCTGGGACGGAAGAGCCGGTGGATTAGCGAGGATTTAGATGCGTTTGCTCTGTGGCCCTGCCAACGCCAGCTTGAATATGTTGTTATAACCAATTATACTTTTCGTGTCGTTGCTTTGCAATGAGTTTTCAAGAACATTCTCGAATTGTCCACAAAAGAAGGACACACCCCTTAGATCATGCCGCCAACGGCCTACAACCGCATTGCCGCCGCCTTGCGCGACCAGATACTTGCTGGTTCGTGGCAGGGCAGTAACCAATTGCCCACTGAGCGAGAACTCTGCGATCAATTTCAGACCTCGCGGATTACAATCCGCCGTGCCTTGCAGACGCTGGAAGAGGAGCAATTGGTGGAGCGGCACCAGGGTGTGGGCACCTTTATCAAATCCAATCCCGAGCGGAAAATACCCCTGCTGACCTCGGATTACTTTGGGAGCATACAGACCCATGCCCCGGATCTTTCGCGAACCTTGGAGTATCTGCGGACTGCCAAAGCGGATGAAGACAGCGCGAAACGGCTTGGTCTCAATATCGGCGAGGCGGTGTTGGAGGCGGTGCGTATTGATCGCCTTCGCGACACCCCAATTGCTACGGACAAGGTGGTCGTGGTAGAAAAATTCGCCGACCGGCTGGACATGGTCCATTTTGCCGAGATGAACTTTCTTTCGCTCTGGGCGCGCAAGCAGCGTATTGAGTTGGATTACTGCACCCAGTCCATAGAGGCGACCATGGCCGAAAAGTCCATCGCCGCCTATCTTGGTATCAAGAGCGGGGACTTTGTGTTAAAAGAGACCAACGTGGTCACGGTGATGGGCGGGATTCCCGCCGGGCTTTTTGTGACCCATTACCGCCATGATGTGTTCCGTTTTGAATCAACCATTGATCTGAAATCACGGGGAGCGATAACGAAGCGACGTGGATGATTTTGTAATTCATAATGCGCGACTGATTTACCCCGGCGACCGGACTTGCTCTGGTTGGCTGCGTGTCTCGGGCGGTGTCATCGCGGAAACCGGTGAAGGGAACGCGCCAGACGAGTTCGCTGGAGAGCGCATTGACGCGAGAGGGCGGCGTTTAGCGCCGGGTTTGATCGACATGCATACCCACGGTATGCACCAGTATAACTATGATCGCGGCGTTGACGAGCTTCGGATGGCTGTCGCCTTACTCGGGAAATATGGTACAACTTCGGTGGTACCGACACTCGTTCCGACGTTGAGTGAATGTATGTGGCGTACCTTGCCCGACCTTGTGCAGGCATTACCTGATATATTCGACGTCCAAATCCCAGGTCTGCACTTGGAAGGGCCTTTTGTTGCCATCACGGGTGCCGCGTGCGAGACGCGTGATGGCGACGTTGGGCTCTTGAAAGAACTCCTGGCCGCCTGCGATGGACGCGTGGCGGTCATGTCTATTGCCCCCGAAGTGACCAACATCATCCCGGTCATCGAACACCTTCGGGAGGCGGGCATCACCCCCTTTATCACCCACACCCGCGCCAGCGTGGACCAGACCCTGGCGGCGATTGATGCTGGGGCGTGTCACGCGACCCATTTCTACGATGTATTCCCCGTGCCCGAAGAAAAGGACCCCGGGGTGCGTCCCGTGGGCGCGGTAGAGACGATTCTGGCCCACCCCAAGGCCACCTGCGATTTTATTTGCGACGGCATCCATGTGGACCCTATGGCCATCAAGGCCGCCCTGGCCGCCAAGGGCGCGGGGGGTGTTTCACTCATTACCGACGCCTCCTTTGGCGCGGGCCTGGGGCCGGGCACCTACGAAACCCCCTGGGGCTATCCGGTGGAGGTGAAGCCCGGTAACGCGCCCCGTATCGCCGACCCGAAACATCCCGCTTGTGGCTCGTTGGCCGGAAGCGCCTTGACCATGAACCAGGGCATGGCGAATTTGCTTCGCTGGCTGGATCTGCCCGAAGAACAGGTGTGGATGATGGGAACGAAGAGTCCGGCCCGTGTTTTAGGCTTGACCGACCGTGGTGGGCTGGAGGTGGGTATGCGCGCCGACTTGGTCTTGTGGAATGATGACGATGGGTTGACGCCCGCAGCTACCTGGGTGGGTGGGAAAGAAGTATGTGGCACTATAAAATAAGCTAAGCGTTCACAGGTTCATAAGGGACCAAGCACCTTTGATCCGCAGTAAGAACGGGATTCTATACATTGAATCTTATGGAAACAAGGTTACTTAAGGGTCCGGGTCTGTCCCGTTGTTGGCGAAAGACCCACCGCGTTCTTTGCCAACGACGGGACAGACACGCCCGTTACAGTATCTGCCGTTAAGTTAAGAGAATGTTTGTAATTCAGTGTCAACGAGAATAACCCACGCTGTTCGGGGCGCGTCAGTCCCCGACTTGCCTGGACAAGCCTCGAACACGATGAAACTAGCTACAAGAAAGGACTTCCATGTCCACGTTTGAATTCAGTCCGGCCGAATGCGTGCCCTTCCGCGACAAGGAAGCGGTGGCCCGTGTCCGTGCAATTACACGGGAAGACATCACAAAACACAGCAACCCCGACTTAAAGATTCAGGTCATCCCCGGCGAAGACTTCGCCTTCAAGTGGCTGCTGCACATTTTTGAGCAAATCAAAACAGCACGGGACGAAAACCGGACCTGTGTGCTCATTACGCCCCAGCCCTGGCCGGGCTACAAGTGGGTGGCCGATATGATCAATATCTGCCGCCTCGATTGCAGCCACCTCCACACCTTCAACATGGACGAGTACGCCGATGAAAACGGCAACACGCCGCCGGACACGTGGAAGCATGGCTTCATGTATTCTATGATGACCCATTTTTACAGCAACATCGACCCGGAGTTGCGCCCGCCCATTGAGCAGGTCAAGGGACCAACCACGGCGAACATCGATGACTACGGCAAGATGCTTGCCGACCTTGGGGGTGCGGACTATTGCTACAGCGGTCCCGGTTGGACCGGGCACCTCGCCTTTATCGAACCCGACTGCCCCGAGTATGCCGGTACGCTGGAGGAGTGGAAGCTTATGGGGCCGAAAATTGTGACCTTGAGTCCATTCACCATTGCGCAGAACTCCCTCCATGGCAGCTTTGGACTCAGCGGCGATCTGACGGCGGTACCGCCGAAGGCGGCGACCATCGGCCCGGCGGAGGTCATCAATGCGAAGGGTCGCATCGATATGCACGGCATTACGGTCGATGGTTCGGAGGCCTCCTGGCAGCGCACCATGTCGCGCCTGTGCTTGCACGGTCCCGTAACGCCCCAGTTGCCAACCTCAATTCACCAACTGCTCAAGACGGATGTATGGATGTCCGAGAGCATTGCCCAAACCATAGAAACCCGTTGGGACAAGGGATATTAGGATTAAAAGTGACCCGTAAAGGAAAGCAGGACAGCCGTCCCGGCTGTCAAGACAGGCGAGACGCCTGTCCTAGATTCAACGATCTCCCCGGCTGAACATTCTTTCCAGGTGCGCTTTTGTTAGCCCGAAGGTTCACCTCAAAGACGCTTAACAATAAGGATACAAACACCATGGCTACTTCCTCCATTAACTGGGCCAATGCCCGCACCGCCGAATTACCCCATATGGTCGTCCCCGCGCCGGGACCCAAATCCATCGATTATCACACGCGCTGCTCCAAATACTTCAAGGGCCTCAGTGGCCAGGTGAAGCTTTTCCCCGTGACCTTTGAATCGGGGGAAGGCTGCCTGTTGCGCGATGTGGACGGCAACGAGTACATCGATTTTTCGTCGGGCATCTACGTGACTACGCTGGGCCATTGCCACCCGAAGATTAGCGAGGCTATCGCCAAACACGCCAAGACCCTGATGAACGCCCACGATTTCACGACGCCCATCAAAACCCAACTCGTCGAGAAGCTGGCCGATATTTTGCCGGGCGACCTGAACGGATTCCAGTTCTACGACTCGGGCACCACGGCAGTGGAAGCGGGTATCCGCGTGCTGCGTGCCGCCACAGGAAAAAACGAGACCATCTCCTGCTTCTACGACTATCATGGCAAGACCTACGGTGCGGTGTCCCACGGTCACATTCGTTCTTCGGTCTACGGTGCGGTTCGTGCGCCGGGCGCCCACATGGTGCCCCGTCCCGATATGTATCGTCCGATGTGGCAAAAAGAAGACGGCAGCATCGACACGGACCAATACATCAATTTCTACCGGGAGTATATTGACAAGGGGACGGTCCACGATGTGGCCGGATTTGTCCTGGAGCCGATTCAGGGCTGGGGCGGCACCATCATGCCGCCGGACGATTTCTTCCCCAAAGTGCGGAAGCTCTGTGACGAACTCGGCATCCTCCTGATGGCCGACGAAGTGCTCACAAGCTGGGGCCGCACAGGCAAGTGGCTCTGCATGGAGCACTACGACACCCTGCCCGATATCGTGACCATCGGCAAGGGCTTCGGCAACGGCTTCCCCGTCACCTGTGTCGCCGTGCGCGAACCCTACAAAGAAGCCTTCGAGGCCATTTCCGCATCCAGCAGCTACGGCGGCAACCCCATGGCCTGTGCGGCGGCCCTCGCTTCGACGGAAGTTATCGAGGAGGAGAACCTTCTTGAGCACGCCGAGCATTTGGGCAACATCGCCCAGAAGCGCATGGAAAAAATGATGGCAGAGCACACGATTATTGGCGATGTCCGTGCCAAGGGCTGCCTCATGGGCATTGAGCTGGTGAAAGATCGGGGCACGAAAGAACCCTTCAATGAAGCGGGTGAACTGGTTTATAAAAAAGCCTTCGCCAAGGGACTGGCTTGGATTCCCGCCGGTCACATCCTGCGCATGAGTCCGCCCATTGTGATGAACGAGGAAACCCTCCTCAAGGGCCTCGACATGATCGATGCGGCCATTGGCGAAACCCAGAAGGAATTGATGGGATGAGTGAAAAAACCTACGGCGTTGGCGTTGTTGGCTATGGGTTCATGGGCAAGACCCACACCTTCGGCTACCACGCGATTCCCTTTTTCTACAAGGAACTGCCCATTAACTTTGCCCTCAAGGGCGTGTGCGTGCGCCGTCCCGAAACCATCGATGCCGCCGTGAAGGAAGGGAAGTTTGAGTTCGGCACGACGAACTTCCAGGACCTTCTCGACCGCGACGACATCCATATCATCCACGTGTGTACGCCCAACAACCTCCACCGGGATCAAGTGATCCAGGCGGCGGAGGCGGGCAAGCATATTTATTGCGACAAGCCCCTCGGAAGCAGCTACGCCGAATGCCAGGACATGGTCGCGGCACTGGTAAACAGCTCGCCCGACATTGTGACCCAGGTGGCGCTCCAATACCGGTTCTACCCCTGCACCATGCGGGCGAAGGAATTGATGGACGAAGGGTTTCTGGGCAAGATTTACAGCTTTCGGGCGAGCTATCTTCATGCCAGCTCGGCGGACCCGAACAAGCCCCTGAAGTGGAAGCTCGACAAGGAAAAGGGCGGCGGCGGTGTGCTCTATGATCTGGGCAGCCACGTATTGGACCTGATCAACTTCCTGCTCGGCGAACCGACCCGTATTTTCTGTGAGACCCACACGGCGGTGGCGGAGCGAAAGCACGCGGAAACGGGCGAACTCACCAAAGTAGAGACCGATGATCTGGCGTTGATGCTTGTGCGGACGGCGGACGGTGCCCTGGGCAGCGTCGAGGCTACCAAGATTGCCACCGGCACCAATGACGAGCTCCGGGTAGAGATCCACGGGGAGAAGGGCGCGATGCGCTTTAATCTCATGGATCCCAACTGGCTGGAAGTCTTCGATGTCCGGGACAAGAGCGGCCCTCTCGGCGGTGACCGTGGTTTCAAGAAAATTGAGACCGTCAGCCGGTACCCCGAACCGGGCGGCCTTTTTCCCGCGCCGGCGTGCAACATCGGTTGGTTGCGATCTCACGTGGCTTGCCTCCACAATTTTCTGTCGGCGGTTGGCGGAAAAGAAGAAGCCCATCTCACGATTCCCGGTGCGGCAGAATTGCAACGCCAACTGGATGCGGCCTATACGTCCGCCGAGACGGGCACCTGGCAGGAGCTGTAGTAGGCGAACGATTTAATAGGGTGGCACAGCCGTCTCGGCTGTGATTCATAGCCCAAAGGCCTGTGAAAAATGTTGAAGTGGTCACTTCGTGACCATCACAGGCGAGATGCCTGTGCCACCCTGTGATTGGAGACATAGAGGTTATGATCGTCAAAAAACACCGCCTGCTCATCGTGGGCGTAGGTTCCATCGGCGAACGCCACGTGCGTTGCTATCTCGCCACGGGCCGCGCCGAAGTGGGCATCTGCGAGCTCAATGAGGAACTCCGTAAAACCGTCTCGGAACGCTATTCCATCGCCGAGGTCTTCAGTGACCTTAACGAGGCGCTCGCCGCTGGCTGGGACGCTGTGTTGGTGGCGACACCGGCCCACACCCACATTCCCCTCGCCCTCATCGTTGCAAAGGCTGGGATCAATCTTATCCTCGAAAAACCCGTGTCCACCTCCATGGATGGTGTGGACGAACTACAGCAGGTCGTGGCAGAGAAAAGCATCATGGCTGCTGTCAGCTACAACTACCGCGCTCACCCCGCGTTGTTCGCCATGAAGGCCGCATTGGACAGTGGGCGTTTTGGAAAGCCGCGTCAACTCTACGCCGTGGTGGGACAAAGCTTTGCCTTCTACCGTCCAGCCTACCGCGACATTTACTTTGCGGACCGCGCTCAGGGGGGCGGCGCTATTCAGGATTCCATCACCCACACGTGGAATCTTGCCGAGTGGTTTATCGGACCCATTGACCGCATTACGGTGGATGCCGATCATCAGGTGCTGGAAGGCGTAGAGGTGGAAGACACGGTTCACGCGCTGGCGCGCCATGGCGACGTGATGGCCAGTTACACCGTGGGTCTCTATCAGCAACCCAGCGAATCCTCCCTGACCATCGTCTGTGAGAAGGGCACCCTCCGCTTTGAGCTCCACGAGAACCGATGGCGCTGCATGACAGAGCCCGAGGGCGTTTGGGAAGACGAAGAACATGTCTTGGCGGAACGGGACACTTGGTATACACTAAATGCCGAAGCCCTCTTGGATGCCGTGGAAGGCATCGCTCCGCCACGCTGTTCCCTGGATGAGGGCATTCAGACCTTGCGGGTTAATTTGGCGGCTTTGAAATCGGCAGAGACCCGATCTTGGCAAGATATTGATAGAATGTAACTGCTGCATAGGAGGGCGGGTTTTCTTACCCGCCATAAAACCCGCGATGGGTCAACTGAGGCAATTGGGTTATGGAAAAGCACCCAGGGCTGTTGCTGGCATCACGTTGCCCTTGTTACGGACTGGAAAGTCCGTACTCCTCCCGTAGAGAACCCACGCAAGGAAAGCAACATGGACATCAAGGTACTAGCAACGCAATACGCCGAAGATGGCGTGGTTAAGGTGGAGGGCCTCTTTGCGTCTACCGAAATCGAAACGATTCGCGCCGCGTTGGATCGCTACGCTACGGAAGTTGTCCCCGGTCTGCCGTCCAACGATGTGGTGATGGAGGCCGATGGGGTGTCGGTGCGCAATTGCTGGCGCATGGAAGCGCACGACCCCTTCTTTGCCGACCTGGCGAAGAAGGAGAGCATCTTGTCGATGGTCGCCACGTTTGTGAAGGGCGAACCTGTGCTCATGGCGGTGGAGTCCTTCAACAAGCCCGCACGCATTGGATCCGCCGTGCCACCGCACCAGGACAACGCCTATTTTTGCCTTGCGCCGTCCGACGTTCTGACGGTGTGGATTGCGGTCGATGCCGTGACCGAGGCCAACGGTCCCGTCTCCTATTTGCGGGGCACCCACGTGGGTGGATCCCGTCCCCATGCCGTATCAGGCGTGGCGGGCAACTCCATGGGCCTCGTCGAATGCCCCGACCAGGGAGATGCCTGGGTCGGATTACTGGAGCCGGGCGATGCCCTGGTACACCACGCCGAGGTTATTCATTTCAGTGCGCCCAACACGAGCGACCAGTCCCGGCGGGGATTGCTGATGGTGTTTCGCGGTGCCCATTGTGAAGTTGACGCTACGTTGCGAAACGAATATGCGATGGGCGCATAAATACCGAGAGTGGAATCGATGTCGCTGTGGACTTGTTGGTGGACAGGGTGGACGTAGTGGACCGCTTAGAGAAAGCAATAACCGTAAGCGTTTACGTATCGCGGCCTCTTGGCCCTTAAAAAATAACTGTCGGGTGCCACGGGTAGGCCTCTCAGGGCTTACCCGTGTAGGATTTCTACAGGTAAGGAAGATGATCCAAATTCAGAGACAACGGTTCTGCACGGGTAAACCCTGCCGGGCCTACCCGTGGCACCCGCAGGGCTTTTTGTCAACTATAGTAGCCCGTGCCCTGAACGCTTACCAATAGCCTTTCTTTTTGTCCACTGAGTCCATATCGTCCACCAGGTCCACCAATACACCAAGGAAAGCCACCCATGTCCAAGACCCAGGATCTCTATCGTCACGCCAAGACCCGCATCCCCGGCGGAACCCAGCTACTGAGCAAACGTCCCGAGAGTTTTGCGCCCGACCAGTGGCCCGCCTACTTCAGCCGTGCCCAGGGTGCCACGGTCTGGGATCTCGATGACCGTAAATACACCGACATGTCCTTCAACGGCATTGGCGCGTGCCTTCTGGGCTTTGCCCATCCCAAGGTGACCGAGGCCGTCACGAAGCGCATCGCCAACGGCAGCATGTGTACCCTCAACGCCCCCGAGGAAGTGGCGCTTGCGGACCGGCTTTGCGAGATTCATCCCTGGGCCGAACAGGCACGTTTTGCCCGTACCGGCGGCGAGGTTTGCGCGGCAGCCGTCCGAATCGCCCGCGCCACAACGGGCCGCGATATCGTTGCCGTCTGCGGCTATCATGGATGGCAAGACTGGTACCTCGCGGCGAACCTCGGCGAAAACGACGCGCTGAAAGGACACCTTCTGCCCGGTCTATCGCCCGATGGCGTGCCCAGTGCCCTGCGGGGGACCACGCTGGCCTTTACCGCCAATGATGGGACGGGTTTCGAGCAACTCCTCAACGAACACGGCGACAGATTGGCGGCGGTCATTATGGAGCCGTGCCGCTATCACGATCCCGAGCCGGGTTTTCTGGAAACTGTGCGTAGGGGTTGTACCAAACATGGCGCACTCCTGATTTTCGATGAAATCACCATTGGGTGGCGGCTCCATTTTGGCGGTGCCCACCTGAAGTTGGGTGTTACACCCGACATGGCGGTCTTTGCCAAATCCTTGGGGAATGGGCATCCCATGGCCGCCGTGATTGGCACGGAAGCCGCCATGGCGGGTGCCCACGACTCCTTCATCAGCAGTACCTATTGGACCGAGTCCGTGGGGCCGGTGGCGGCCCTGACCACGCTGGACGTAATGGCAACGGAGGATGTGTGCAGCCACGTGGCGAGTATTGGCGCGGCGATGCAACAAATTTGGCGCGAAATCGCCGAACACCATGGCATCGCCATCACCATGGACGATGGCTACCCCTGCCTTGCCCACTTTGCCTTCGACCACCCTCAGGCGAATGCCCTCAAGACACTGTTGACCCAGGAAATGCTGAAACGCGGCTTTCTGGCAAGCACGGCGATCTACCCCACCCTCGCCCACACCGAGGCCCATGTAACCGCCTACGGGCAGGCCTTGGACGCGGCCTTCGGATTAATCGCCCCGGCAATCGCCGAGGAGCGCGTGTCAGAAGCCCTCGAAGGCCGCGAAGCCCACATCGGCTTTCGTCGCTTGCTGTAAGGGACGGACCCGCGCCCAAATGCCTGGTCTTGGCGTGAGATGGCTGTGATCGAGCGGGTATCCGTCGAAATCGAGAGTCGCCACAATGCGTGGGCCTGTCCCAGCGGACTTTGTGATTCGCGCGGTGTATGTTGCTCCCACAGGGACATGCCACCGCGTTGTGGGGTCAGACATCCTGATCCCGGTGGAATTGGGTTTGGCACTTCTTTTGGGGTGCAGTTCTCGTACTGCCGCGACCTATGTCTCCCGCCTGTTAAAGACATTAGGGTATGCCATGCTTGGTACGAAAAGAATGGATCGGGCTTTCAGCCCTGTTCAAATTCCTGCGAATTTTTCCTGGGCCGTAGGCCCATGGTTAAAGGCCCCGGGGCTGAAAGCCCGCCCTATCCTTTCTACGGCATAAAAAGCAACGGCACGGTGATTTAACGTCATTGGTGCGGTATTATGAGAACGGCACCCCATGGAAGTCGAATTCTGGAAGGAATCCCTCCCCATGATAAAATCGCTTATTCTCGGCATTTCATTTTTGGCTACCCTTGCCCAAAGCGACTGGGGCGAGGGGTCCACTGCTACAAAGATGTGGCGCGCGCACACAGCCTCATATAACGACGAAAATGGCACACCATAAATCATTGCGAACTGGTTTAAGAAACACGGAAGGGACTTCATGTGTTTCTCTGAAAGGCACATCGATGAACAACGTCAAAACGATTAAGGTGCTTCTGGCCCTGACTTTAGTATTCATATTCGCTGGCGAGATTGTCGCCGACGAGAATAAGGCTACTGCCCCCGCGAACGAGTCCGGGAATTCGGGAGTGATGCAGGTGCTTCACCCCAAGAAGCTGCCCGCGACAATCCCGTGTGAGCGAATCGCTGTGGGGGGCAAAATGGGATACAAGCCCAATATGGTAAAACTTCCCAATGGCGAGTTGCTGATGGCTAATTTTCATACACACTACGAAACACAAAGCGATGGGGCGATGTGTGAGCATACGGTATTGCATCGTTCATCGGATAACGGCAAGACCTGGACGTCAAAACACTTCGATCAGCTACCCGGCCGGGAACCCTATCTCAACGTCCTGGGGGATGTCTTGATTATGACGGCGCACATCTTTCCTCCCGACATCCATGCAATTCCGGGGCGCACGACGGCCTGGCTCCATCGCTCGGAAGACGGCGGCCACACCTGGACAAGCCAGGTGCTCGACATTGATCGCATCCCGGAAAAGGTCGACATGACCTATTCGAGTCGAAATATCATTCAGCTTGAGGATGGTTCCTACGCGCTGGGAATTGGTTGTGGATTGGGACGCGATTATCTTTTTATCTCCAAAGATCAAGGCAAAAGCTGGGCACCCGAAAAAATGCAGGTGACCGGCTTCGATAACAGCGCCTATCGATGGTCGATTCTGCAGGAAGGTGTGTTTTTCCGAACTGAAACCGACCGATTGCTGTTGCTGGCACGGTGCGAACTTCGGGACATGGAGGGCCTCGATAAAAACCTCCCCGGCCTCCCCGACTTCGATCTTGCTAACGCATCTGACTTGGACCGCTACAATATTGAGATTATTTTCGAGTCGAAAGACAATGGCAGAAGCTGGCATCCCCATAGCGCGATTCCTCTTATCGGTTGTATGTATCCCTCGGTGTGCAACCTCGGTGGTGGAAAATATTTGCTGACCTTTACCAAGCGCGTGCCAAGTCATGGATTGGCGATAGGCGTTTACGCCTGCTTTCTGGAGGAACAGAAGGATGGCCTCATTAAAGCAGATATTGAAAATGACTTGATGGTCATTAGCGAGAGAACCAATCCCTATCTTCAGTCGGGCGGGGGATTTGGAAACACGCTGCTGCTTGATGATGGATCATTGATTACGCCCTATTCCTACTATCATGCCGTCCCGGAAATTGATGCCTTGATGAAGGACGGTGGTTTTCGCAACAAGGAAATCTATACCCGCTACTGGGAAAGAGCGTTGCCCTACTACCGCCGCTGGGTCAAGCCCCTGACGTGGGCGGGTTTCGTCAAGCAGGATCTCGCCATGCAAACCCACTGGTTTCTCGGCTGCTGCCAGGTCTTAAACCTTTGCGGGCCGGCGACAGAGGTCGCCCGTTGGAATCTGGCGTTGCCTGTCCAATAAGGTGGCAGGGCCACAACCAAGATTTAGGGTCCGTGGCCACCCATTCCATTACGAACCCAAACTCAACAAAGGATCCCGCTTCATGAACAAATCACTCATTCTCGGCGTTACAATCCTCGGGCTGGCCCTTGCCCCAGCCGCGTGGAGCGAGGCCCGGTGGTACAAAGGCGCAACCCACGTACACAGCCTCTGGAGCGATGGCAATGGCTCCCCGGAAATTATCGCGGACTGGTACAAGAAGCACGGATGGGACTTCATGTGTTTCTCGGACCACAACACCCTTCTGGAAGGCGAGAAGTACGTAAGCATCGATCCTGAGGGCCACCTCACACCCGCGCGCTTCGATGCCTTGCAGTCACAATTTGGCGAGGACTGGACGGTAACCCGCGAGGCGGGCGGAAAACGGCAGATGCGCCTCAAGACCCTCGAAGAGATCATCGCGCACTTCGCCGAAGCGGGCAAATTCCTCCTCTTCCCCGCCGAGGAAATGACCAGCCACGGTGGCAACCCCCACATGAACGTGCTTAACGTCAGAGAGGTGGTCCCCGGCGCACCCAAGGGCGGTGGAATGACGCCCAAGATGCAGGGCTATATCGACACCATCGAAGCGCAAAAAGCCAAGCACAAGGTTCCCATGCTGGTACACCTGGATCATCCAAATTATCATGACCGGGTCACCACGGAGGAAATGATTGCCGTGCGGGGCCTCCGTTTCTTTGAGGTCTTCAACGGGATAGGCCACTACGGCGATCCGGCCCAGGGCGTACCCCACCCAGAGCGACATTGGGATGTGATCATGTCCATGAAACTCCGGCGCGATCCCAATTACATGCTTTACGGGGTGGCCACGGACGACAGCCACCGCTACTTTAAGTTTAAGGGTGGGGGCGCCAACCCAGGCATCGGCTGGGTCATGGTTCGAGCGGAGAAACTGGAAGCGGCTTCCCTCATTGAAGCCATGCAGCGGGGCGACTTTTACGGCAGCAGCGGCGTCACGTTGAAGGACATTGACCGCAGCACCAAGCACCTCGCCGTGGAAATCGCGGCAGAAGCAGGTGTGACCTACACCACCCGCTATATTGGCACACGCAAGAATTTCGACACGGCGAGCAAGCCCTTCCTTGACGACAAAGGCGCTGCGATTCCCCGCAGCTCGCTGATTTACAGCGCTGCCATCGGCGAAGTGCTCTACGAAACAACCGAGTTGAAGTCCGAGTACATCCTGACGGGCGACGAGCTTTACGTGCGCGCCACCATCACTTCGGACAAGCCCATGGCCCTCCCTCCCGTCAAAGGCGACCTGGAAGAGGCCTGGGTGCAACCGGTCTTGCCGAAGCCATGAAACTTCAAGGAGCCATAAACATACTTAGTACCTTTCTCTGCGAAAGCCGCCATAAAAAGCCCACGTCATTCCCACGAACGTGGGAACCCAGAAAGCGGAAGATGCAAATCGTGACTCCACTGGATCCCCGCGTTCGCGAGGATGACGGCCTTGGATTGTGGCCCTACCTCCCTGGACGAAACGTTTTGTCATGTTTCGCCATGGCGCTCGTGTTGGCCCTATCACACGGCGCGCACGGTGAGGCCTCGGTGACGGCTCCTGCGGCGAAACCCGGCACGTGGCATTGCCTGACCCCGCACGCTGCGTTTAGCCCCCGAGATACGGCCGAAGGGATCATCTTCCGCAATCAATACTGGCTTAGTAACGGGTACTACCACGGCAATGTGCTGTCACGGGATTT
>JAJRPE010000609.1 GCA_024280935.1 Candidatus Hydrogenedentota bacterium | reverse complement strand
ATCCGTAAAACAGTCAATGCTGACCCGCGCCATCCAGGCGGAGACGGCGCGGGTCGGGAAGGAACAGGCGGGTCATAGAAAGTTCGGACCCGTCCTGCCGGAAAAGGTCTTCAAAGAGTCTTTTGGGGTGCCACCCTCACACGCAGCCGGTTCCCGGCTACGTTTGCGGGTGCGGGTTTGTGGAGGTCCCTGCCTGGCTTGGTAACGCGCTTCGACAAGTTACGCAGTCTCTTTCTAGGACAACGTATATTCTGGTGACTTGCACCCGCAAGCTCCCCCGCTTCGCTCCTCCGCGTGAGGGTGGCACCCTGGGTGTTCTTTTGTTCGTGCTGTGTTGCGAACGAAACTCATGTCAATAAAGCGCACGTGCGACGAGAAACACCCCAAAAACAAACGTGGGGACGCCGATTAATATCCCCACAAAGGTCAGGCAGAAAACCAGGCCAAGCAGCATAAGGCCCAAGCCAATAAGGAGGCTCCGCACGATACCGAGGCGTTCGCTTAACCAAGAGACCATGCGCCAGAGGCCCGCGACGGGGAGCCAGTACCATGGGGTGCGCGGGGCGGACATCAGCGAGTCAGCCAGGCGTGGAGGATGGTAATGGACACCAAGGCCACGACGATGGCGAGATGTCGTTGGGATATCGATTCCATGGTGCGCTGTCTCCTTATTGGGTAAGCGTTCAGAGAGCCAAACAGGCTCACCTCCAAGGAGGGGAACATAAAGGTGTCGGCAAAGCCAACAACAAACATGGCTGAGCACTTTCCTTACTGGTCGTTTTTCAGGCGCTCGTCCCAACTGTAGTTGGGCGATGTGACGATGCTTTCCATGCGCTGAATGCGTCGGTCCAGGTTGTCGAAGGTATCTCTCAGCCGTTGCAGGGCCATGGTGCTCGACGCGGAGTAGGAGCTGTAGAATTCGGCGTCGCTCTCGGAGTCGAAGGGCACGATGGGTTCGGTCTTTATCACGAGGCCCGCGATGATGTAGGCGATGATGACGGGCCAGATACCGGTGAGCAGTGTTGCAATGACGACGATAGCGCGCAGGCCGCCCACGGAAAAGTCGAGGTGTTCGGCGAGGCCGCGGCATACGCCGAAGATAGCGCCGTCTCGCGAACGATAAGGTCCGCCGGGACGGCGTTGTGTTTGGGTATTCATGGCTGCTCTCCCATGTTTAAGTTAGTTGCGGGTGTTTGGCGTGCGTGGTTCAGGGACGAAAGGGGCCTCAGAGCCCTGAGGTGGCAGGGCCACAACCCAAGACCGTCATCCCCGCGCACGCGGGGATCCAGTGGTGACTCAATTTCTCCCTGCCGCGCTCTGGATTCCCACGTGCGTGGGAATGACAGGGCGCTTTCTTGTTTTTTGTGGCGGTTTTTACAGACGAAGTCACTAAGGGCCGATCGACGGGCGAGTCTCACAGGAGGCCATGCGGTAGCAGCAAAAACACTTGGTCCCATTAGTCCCTCGTTACGAGACTTTCCGGCCCTGTTCATTGTCCCCGTCCCTTCTCCAAAAGAATGGTCTCCAGTGATTCCACGCGCTCTTCCATTTTCTTCATGCCGTAGAAGAGTTCTTGCATGAGTTGGGATTCTTTATCGCTCAATTGACTCCCGCCGTGCGTACCGATCACCTTTGAGATCATGCTGGTCACGATGAAGAGGGCTATCAGAATTGAGCCGAAAACGATGGTAACGATTGTGACTGCTTCCATTGTTCATGTGTTCCTTCCCATTGGGGTCTAGTCGGCATCTCGCCTGAGCCGACGAATCGTAGTCTATTGAATTAGCTGTTGCGGAGGCGTTGGTCCCAGTCGTAGTCCCGTGCCGTGACGATGCTCTCCATGCGCTGAATGCGTTTGTCGAGGCTGTCGAAGGTGCTCTTGAGGCGGCTGAGGGCCATGGGCCGCGAGGCGGTGTAGCTGTTGTAGAACTCCCGGTCGCCATCATTTTCCAGGGGGAGGACGGGTTCCAGTTTCATAATCAGGGCCGCGATGATGTAGGCGATGCCGACGGGACAAAAACCCGTGAAGATCAGCGCGAGCACAAATATCACGCGCATCCAGAAAGCGGAGAAGTCGAAGTAGTCGGCAAAGCCCCGGCACACGCCGAAGAAGATGCCGTTGCGGCTGCGGTAGGGTCCGCTGTGTTGTCTGTCGTATCGTTTGCTCATGGGGTGGTCTCCTTAATGATGGTAAATGACGCAGGTGTTTGCACGCCCCAATGAGGATCGAGGGCAAAGGGGGTTGGGCATTCCTGCCTGACATAAAGCGCACGGTACATGTCGAAGGCGCACGTGGCGTTTGGGGTAATGTGTTGCTTGCCTGGGACGGGCAAGGTGTTTTGTTGTTCAAATTTTTGGTGGCTCCACGTGCCGACGGCTGGCTTCAGGTCGGACGTACCCTTTATGTCGGGCAGGAATGCCCAACCCCCTGTTGTGGGTCTTGTCCGTGAATCAGTTGTGCCGCGCGATCCCCAAAAGGCGAGTTTCAACGAGTCCTGACGGGTTCGTGCGCCGCTCGCCTCAGGTTCTTTGGGAGTATTGCGGTACTGTTGCTTCAAGCGCACGAACCCTCGTGCCTCGGGATCGTGCGGCACGTCCGACAAGGTTGGGGTGTGCCCAACGTGGTCGTAGCACGTGCCGATGGTGGCTTCCATGCCCGACGCGTCCTTTTTGTCGGGCTGGAAAGCCCAACCCCCTGAT
>JAJRPE010000608.1 GCA_024280935.1 Candidatus Hydrogenedentota bacterium | reverse complement strand
CCTCGACCGGCTTGGGCGCGGTCGATTCGCTGGGTGACACCCTCGGCGGGTGGGGCGAAGCCTGGGCGAAAAACCGTTGGTGCCAGCGGCTCGAAATAGACGAATACCGGTGTTTCCGTCATGCCAAAGGCGAGCCGACAGAAAGGGCAGCGCTTGGGGGCGAACGGCTGGGAATTGCCATCGCCTTCCTCCGCCTTCCGCAGGGTAGTGCAGCAGGTGGCCGCCCCAACTTGAATGGCGGGGAGGTTTCCGAAGCCGGTTGCCCCACCCTCTGCGGCTGTCAGATTGAGACAGAGGCCCGGCACGAGTCCCCGGACGGCGGAGAGCGCGTACAGCACCACGAAAAACACGGCCAGCGCCTGAAAAAGGCGTGGGCGTGCCGATTGGGATTTGGATGTGCTGCCGCAGGTCATCGTAGAGCCTGTTTCGACACGGAACAGTAGGGGGGCCGTGCATGAAGAGGGAGAGCAATTTTCAACGCAAGGGCATACTATACCCAAACAAGCGCGACACTTCAATCATGCGGCCGAGATGTAAATCTGTAAAATTTTAAACAAGCAAAAAAATAGTTGCGTAAAAGCAAAAATTGATGTACTATGCCTGACGGGTTGTAAGGGCTGCGGCATTCAGGGGGCAGGGGGTTATTCCGTGGCCTTCTTTGCAAAGGCTTTTACTGCGGCGAACACGGCCTTTGCAATGTTTTCGTCGGTCGCGGGGGTTTTGCCCCTCACCATGCCTAAGTCGTCCAGCGCGACATAAGCGTAGTCGGGAAGCCCTCTCCGGTCAAGGATCTTTCGTGCGCAGGCCCTGTTACAGCCGTCAATGGCAATAATTCGGGTGGCACCCGCTGCCTTTTCCAGGATTTCAGGAATCCCTGCAGCGATGGCTGCCGTGGCGCATATGCACGCTATTTCTTCCCGAGATAGCTGTCGCGCTGCCTGGTCGGCAATTTCCCCCACGTCGGAAGCGCCCGAACAGGCAAAGACCAAGTTGTAGCGGCCCGCTTCGTCTTGACATTCACTTGCCTTACACATCATCTTATCCTCCAACGGTACTTTACACCTGTTGAATTATCACCTTGGCCTCTTCTATCGAGGGTATCCTGCCGGAAGACTTCACTTCGCCATCCACGACAAGGGCGGGTGTGACCATCACGCCGAATTCCATGATCTCGTTGATGGTATTCACTTTCTCCAGTTCGTACTCGATACCAAGTTTTTTCGCGGCCGATTCTGCTCTTTCCGCGAGATCCGCGCACTTCGGACATCCCACTCCGAGAATTTTCAAGCGCTTCATTCTCCTGTTTCCTTTCCTGCGGTGTTATATTGTGGTCATGTTACGGTTGGCGCAAGAGTGTGCCCGATAACGAATGCGACGGACGGCCAGGCCCTGCGATGATCGCGACGAGGGCCGGGTGCATGGATTCTGTCATTTGGAACGCCCACCACGGATCAAGTGACGGAGTTCGGGCGTGTCACCGAAATCTTCTTACGTTATTTTTCATAGGAGTGGTGTCCCCCCTGTTGAGGCGAATATGCCAAAAAGTATTCCGCTTAGTGTCGCCATCACGATGACGAGCAGCACGAATACAACCGTCTTTTTCGTGCCCAATACGCTTCGAATGACCAGCATGTTGGGTAGACTCAGCGCGGGGCCGGCCAGCAAGAGGGCCAGTGCCGGACCTTGCCCCATACCGTTTCCGATGAGTCCTTGCAGAATCGGAATTTCCGTCAGGGTTGCGAAATACATGAAGGCCCCGATGACGGAGGCGAAGAGGTTGGCCCAGATTGAATTTCCGCCCACCAGCGAGGCCACCCATTGCGAAGGAATCAGGCCCTCTTCCCCGGGACGCCCAAGCAGCAGCCCCGTGAGGAGGACACCGAAGAAGAGTAGGGGAAGAATCTGTTTGGTAAAGGTCCACGTGGATGAAAACCAGGACTGCATCATTTCGCCGCCCGTGTTCATGATGACGGCCAGGCCGAGTATGCCAAGGGTGAAGGGAAACAGGGGGGCATGGGGCATCAGCAGCGCCGATACGCCAACCACGGAGCCTGTCAGCAGAACCTTCCACCACCGTACATCAAACCAGGCGACCAGGATCACGCCCAGGCCGACAGAGGCTACTGCGGTTAGCACCCACTTCCATCCATGGAGAAGATGCCAAAGACCGTAGGGTTGATCCGATGCTCCCCAATTCGCGAAGACAAGAATCAGCACCATGGAGGCGAAGTAGAACCCATTTTGCCAGAGGGGCCGCTCTTCTTCGGCCTCGGGCAACACCGCCGCTACCTTGGCGTTTTCATTTTCTTCCTTGCGAAAAATGAAGTGCATGAGGAGGCCAATAACAACGCTGAATACGATGGCTCCCACGGCGCGGGCAATGCCAAGCTGCAAACCCAGGATGCGTGCGGTAAGGATGATGGCAATCACATTGATGGCCGGACCGGAATAGAGAAAGGCGGTGGCTGGTCCCAGCCCCGCGCCCATACGGTAGATACCGGCAAATAGAGGAAGGACCGTGCAGGAGCAGACGGCCAGGATGGTCCCAGACACGGAGGCCACACCGTAGGCCAGCACTTTTGGCGCATTGGCGCCAAGATACTTCATGACGGAGGCCTGGCTCACAAAGACAGCAACGGCTCCCGCGATAAAGAAGGCTGGGACCAGGCAGAGCAGTACATGTTCCTGCGCATACCACTGTATCAGGTGGAGCGATTCCATGACGGCGTTGTCGAAACGGGGAATGCCAACGGGCAGGAAGAAACACGCTAGAAATGCGGCCGTAATCCATGCCAGCGATTTCCATTCCTTCGACCAGTTCATCACCCCTCCATGGCTAGTTGGTAAAACAGCCAACGACATGCGCAAAAAAAGGGCGCAACGGGATGGCTATCCGATTGCGCCTTGGGCCTCGGTATTTGATTTAAGCACCGCCTCAACACAGGAGAAAAAATTTGTTATACAGGGCACCCGAAGAGAGTAGTAGACTTGGAGGCCACGTTTTTCATCTTGGACGATACCGGCTTCCCTCAGCACGCTCAAATGCTTGGAAACCGTTGACTTGTCGGCACCAATCATTTCTGTTAACTCAAAAACACACTGCTCTCCCTCGATAAGCTGATCAATGATGAGCAGCCGCGACGGGTGTGCCATCGCTTTTATGACCTTTGCTCGTGCCCGGTAGCGGGCCTGTGTTTTTGAATCCATGGCAATTCTCCTTTGCTAATTGGCATTATAGCCAACAACTGACATTCTGTCAAATTTGCTTTCAGCGGTCATTGAATATAACAAGGCCTCTGGCGGGTCAGCGTGATGGAATATGGCTCATGGACTTCTTGTGCCAGGCGGCACCCTTCATGTCGTTCCATCCGGTAATCATATGGCAGACATAACACTGACTGACGCTTTTTGGGGATTTGCCAAGCATTTTTGCGCACATGGACATGAACATCGGCATATAGTGGCTGGGTGGGGCCTTGTGACACTGGACACAGTCCAGGGAGGCTGCGGGGGGATGGATGTATTCGGGTATGTTCCACCGGTTCGTTGCATGGCACGTGGCGCAGTTGTCGCCGAAGTAGCCCACATGCGGATCTTCGGTTTCGTGGCATGTCGTGCAATTCAGAAGTAACTCTTCTCGAACAACACGGGAATGAGGCAGCGCAGCATCGGGCATATGCTTCATTAAAACCGCGAAGGATTGGCGTACACGCTCGCTCTCACTGTCTGGATCGTTGCTCTTGAGCTGTCGTAACCCAAGCTCGGCCAAGGCGACATGATCCATCTCCAAGGTGCGCTGGTCGCGGCCCTGGTGTTCGAGGTGACATTCTTTACAGCTCCCCACATTCGCATGAAAAGATGTGGCCTGGTTTTGCAGCAGAGATTTGTCATTGGCATGGCAGGCGATACAGTTGGCCGCCTCGGCCCCGGTTACCGGGGTATGGCAGGCCGCACAGTTGTTCTCCAACGAGGCATGGGCGGCGGAGAGAGCACCAGGACTCGTCATCCGTTGCCATGTGTTTACCTGTTTGAAGGCGGCATCACCCGGTGTCACAAGCCACACCACGATCAATACCCCGATGGTAATGGCAGTGATCAGAATACTTTTTTTCTTACTCTTTTTTTTCTTAGCCATACCTTAGGTGCCTTCGTCGGGAAAAGCCGCTATAAAAAATAAAAAACAGGTCATTCCCACGCAAGTGGGAATCCAGAACGCGACAGGCTCACTTCAAGTCATCACTGGTTCCCCGCGTTCGCGGGGATGACGGCCTTGGATTGAGGATAAAGTCCACGTCCGGGAGTACTTTCGGGAGCCGGATTCTCGGACGGCGGACTGGCTTGCCCTTCCGCCTGCGCAATATCGTTCAGGGTCCAGTCGTGCTCAAAGAATTCAAGACGCAAGGCGGTCCGATTTTCCTTTAACCAACGGGCTGTTTCGTCGGGCACGTATCGCGCCACAAAATCGATGATATCACCATCTTCGCCGAAGAGATGCTTGTCGGCCTTAAAGATCCAGGACAAGGTCAATACTTTGTTTTCCCGATCCAGGCGCATGCCTTTTTTCGGATTGGTGAGGAATGCGGCAATTAAATCATCAAGTTGCGTATTCAGTGTCTTGGGGGCAAAGATATATTGAGGGCGGTCGGGACAGCTTACCGCTGCGCAACTTACCGCGAATACGATTCGGGGATCGCCGAATTTCGGTACCAGGATCTCCTTTTCGATCTGGCTCAACGAGTAGGCCGCATCCCCAAGCTGGATCATCTTCTTTCCCCAGGGGTCGCCTGCTTCACTGACCTTGGGACTGGTAATTGAGTCTACCGGATAGTTTTCGGCGGCCAGTTTCATGGCTCCGAAGTTGTAGAGATTGATCCAGAACGCCTTTTCTTGATCATCGCCCTCAAAAGTCGTAGGCTCAACGCGGGTTAATGCGCCCAGTGCCTTCGAGTAATCTGAATCGTTTTGTTTGGTCTCAGCGGCCAGCGCGGTATAGTCAAAGACGATGGTTTGGACCCCGTGAATCGTGACCGGTGCCCTCCAGTGGCGCGTAAAAAAATCTCCGAAATAGCGCGAAAACTCCTCGGTTGCTTCGGATGAGGCCTTCTCATTGGGCGCTGAGGCAACTATGGTTGATGTTGGCGGCACGGGCAATGCAGGTAGTGGCGAGGCGGCCAGGGCCCGTTGGAGCGGAATGTCCTGCGGTTGCGTGTCGAACCAGCGCAAACCGAAATAAATGGCGGTCCACACGTGCAGGGCAAGCAGGATATAGAGAATGAATGAAATGACGATGTGGAGCTTGAGCCACTTGTTGAACCACTGTTTGAAGGTCTCGTGGGTCTTGATCGCGTATTCGACATCGGCGATGGATTCTGATATTTGAATCACGGTCCTCGGTCCCAGCGCAGTTTTCCCGTCGGCATCCTCCGTAAGCAGGAAGCTGGCGATGGGCCGCACCAGAAAACCAGAAAGAGAGCGAATCGTCTTCGCTTGGGCTGGCTGCTGCGCCAATTCAACGCTCGCCCGTTGGTAGGCCGCCTGAAGTTCCGTCAGCATGGCTTTTTTTTCGCGGATCCCCTGGGAAAACTGGCTCATCATGTAGCGCCCGACGAAACCACTGATCACAGCGATAATGGTCATGGCGGTGAGGGCGATGCCAAGGAGGCTTTCAAACTTGTGCCCGGAATGAAGCAGCACAAGGATTGGGCCGATGATTCCCGCATAGATATGCCAGGCCAGCAGGGTGCGCATGGGGACATAGTTCGTGATGGCCTTTTTGAGCCATTTGATACGCTTGACCACCAAGTACGCCAAGGGGACCAGCATTAACATCGCACCGGTGACACCAAGGATCCCCCCCCACGGGCTGCCCGCAAAGCGCGGCGACCGGTGGAAAAGGAAGCCGATCCACAGAATAAGCATCAACACCACGAGCCCTGTGGCGACTGTTTTTTCCCGTTCTTTCATGAAAGTCCGATCTTCTTATGTCCTTGCGCTGGAAAAACCGCTATAACAAGAAACCGTGTGTCATTCCCACGAACGTGGGAATCCAGAACGCGGCAGGATCACCTCAAGTCATCACTGGGTCCCCGCGTTCGCGGGGATGACGGTCTTGGGTTGTGGACAACGCTCCACGCTACGCATCTACGACAATGTTTCCTTTTGACATTGCCTGGCAAGCCAGAATGACCCCATCCGACTTCTCCTCCGGCTCCAATGCGTCTTCGCAGTCCATGCTTACTTCGCCTTCGAGCAACGTGATCTTGCACATACCGCAGGAGCCTTCGCGACACGAATTTTCGATATCGATGCCCAATTCATCCGCGACATCGAGCACGCTCTGATCCGCCGGAAGGGGGGCCGCTTTATCGGAGGCGCGGAACGTTACGTTAGCCGCCCCAGCGGTCTGGGACGCTGATTCGGCGGCGGCACCTTCGGGCGCGGCTTTCGGAGCCGCCTTTTTCGCGGGGCCAAAGGCTTCGGTCTTGATTTGATCTTTGGGCACGCCAAGACCAATCAGTAATTCCTTGGTGGCATCCATCATGACATTCGGGCCGCAGATATGGATACGTCGTCCGGCGATGTTGGGCACAAACTCCGAAATGCTTTCCTTGCTCAAGCGTCCCGTAGGGCCGGTCCACTGATCGTCAGCTCGGGTCAGGGTAATGTGAAGTTTGAGGGTGGGATACTTCTGGGCCAGCCGTTCAAACTCGTCGCGAAAAATAATGTCCTCTACCGTCCGGCAAACGAAGAGCACATAGATTTCTCCCTCCCAACACCGATCCGTCAGATAGCGGGCGACACTCATGATGGGCGTTATGCCAACACCCGCCGCGATGAGAACGATACCATCGCTCTCTTTCCCGGTAAACGTCAAGGCACCCGCCGGCACCGAAACCTCAAGCATATCACCCGCCTTGAAGGCATCGTGTAAATGTCGCGAGACAAGTCCTTTTTCTTCCCGTTTGACCGTAATTTCCAGGTAGTCACGCTGGGTGGGCGAGGAAGCAATCGTGTAGGAGCGCTTGACCGCTTTGCCGTCTGGCTCCACCGTGAGGGTCAGGAACTGACCGGGGAGGTACGTGAAGGGCAAGGCCCCGCCATCCGCCTCGACCATCCGAAATGTTTTCACATCGGACGTTTCCTGAAAGATACCAGCCATCCGCAATTTGCCCGACCATTTTTTGGGCTTCCCGGAATCGGTCCAGAGGGAATTGGATGCAGCAACGGCGCTGACGGGCTGAGCGGGGGCAGAACCTTCTCCAGCAATCGATTCGCCGCCCGCGCTGAGCCGCTGGAGCAGTTCAGCCGCCCGCCGCATCTTAAAAATGTACATCCAAATCATGACGATCATGAATGCTGCCAATAGCAGCATCGTTATTGTATGAAAGGGTTTCATTCCCCACAGGCTAAAGCTGTGGTCTTCCGTGACAAGGGGCAACAGGTCCAGCTCGCGTTGGAACCACTGAAGGGCAATATTGCGCGGGGCCTTACCCTCCGCAATCGCACGATGGGCGGCGAGCCCCGACTCAAACTGCATCAACCCTTCCCGCAACCGGGCTGTGGCATCCTGCATTCGCTGGAAGTCCTCACGCCCTGTCGCCGCCGACAGGTCATCGAAGCCTGCGGACAAGAGTGCGGTGCCATCGAGCATGCGTTGGTTGGCTTGCCGCCCGAGTTCATCCCGCCGTTCCAACGTGAGGCTGGGCAGGGTCATCAGCTTTGGATAAAGCTCCTCTGGACTTGACGGACCCTTGGGGCCTTTCATTCCCTTGCCCATGCCGCCGCCACCCATACCTCCTTTTCCACCCGTCATGCCACCCTTGCCACCACCGGCAGTACCTTGCGTAGCTGCGGGAGACGTGCCTGCGGGTTCTGCGTCCGACGAATCCGTCTGGCCCGGGTGATGCTGGGCATGTCCACCCGGATCTTCCTGCGCAGGTGCTTTGGCAACAACCAGGAAAAATACGCACAGCAGAACGATAAACACACCCGATGAGAGGGGCCGAGGCATCGCAGTCATGATAGTTTTCATCTCTTATTCTTCCGTTGTTTGTAAATGTTTGCGACAGGCAGACGTGCGGACTTTCCAGTCCGCAACAGGGGCGGCGCTATGGCGAATTCGTCAAGTTCAACACGTACCTGTAAATCTATGTCCGAAACGGTGTTTCAGCCGATTTTTTATGTTCGGCAATATTGGGTTCCTGTTTCGCGAGGAGGGTTTTCCCAGCGTACCAGCGGGCGAGGGGAAAGGCTGTAATGCCGTGGACAAACACGCTAATCAGCACTGTGGTTACAGCGATTGCGGCTATCTTATCATGAAGTGGTACGGCACTATTGCCCATCAAGATCAGCACAAAAACGATCGACGCAACACCACGTGGCCCGAACCAGCCTATAATCAATTGGGTATCCAGGCGCAGCCTGGTTCCAATAAGGCTGATGCAGACGGGGATCATGCGTATCAGGGTCAGGCTTAACAGGGCATAGAGAATTATAGTGGGTGTGGCGTTTTCAAGCGCAAAGGGAACAAAAAGCGCACCGAAGGTTAAGAAAATCAGGAGGGCCAGCAATTGGCCTTCGGCCTCTGCGAAATTCAGCAGACTGCGACATAAGGCGGGGTACTGGTTTCCGAAGGCCATGCCGCCGCAGAAGGCGGCAATAAAACCGTTTCCGCCCGCGAGTTCTGCGGCACCATAGGCGAGAAGGGCCAGCCCGATGGCGGAGATCCTCTCGAAGGACAGACTCATCCAACCGCGCCCCACGGCCGCGTGGATCAGTTTTCCACCCAGATAGCCAACGGTAATGCCGATAATGATGCCGAGCGGAATTTGCAGGATTCCGAAGCGAATCCAGTAGGCGAGGCTTCCATCGTGCCCGCTAAGTTCCGCGCCGCAGATAGCAATCAGGAAAAAAGGCAGGCAAATGCCGTCATTCAGACCACTTTCCACGCCGAGGGCCTGCCGAATTCTGATCGGGACTTTCTTGTTTCCGACAAAAGACTGGCCCAGCGCGATATCAGTCGGTGCCAGAATGGCCGCCAATACGGCGGCTTGCCACCAATTGAATTCAGGGAAAATTATACGTGCGGCAACGATTCCAGCCAGGATAGTAAGGGGAAGCCCTATGACAAGAAGCCGCACGGGGAGCGTGTGCTCGCGGCGCAACTGCCGAATGTCTATTCGTGCTGCATCGGTAAACAGAAGTACGACGAGCGTCAGTCCGGCAAGTATCGATACGGCGGGAGTTTGCGGATCGAAATCCGCAAATGTCGTCGTGCTGACACTGAGCAAGAAACCGAAGCCCACGAAAACCATGGGGGCCGTAACGATGGTCTGGCGCAATTGCCGCGAAACGAGTCCGAACCCGAGTATCGCGATAGCAACGACAACAACGACATTCGCTTCCATGGGGTTATTCTGCCGGGCTGCTGCTTGGGGGACTTTCCTCGGGCGCGTATTCTCCCACGAGGGTTTTCCGTTGCGCATCGCTAAGCGCCGCAGCCGCAGCACCTACATTACGGATGAAGGCCAGACGGCGGTCGCCACGGAGTTTTTCGATTGCGCGAACTTTGGATTCGATCTTCTTGATGCTCGGCGCGTCGGCACTCGTGAGCACCCACAGTTGCTGTTCCGCTTCATCAATGCTTCGTTCGAATGTGGCATCGGCCAGCAACGCCTTTTCCTTAATTTCAGCCAGTTGAGTTTGCTGCTCCACGGTCAAGGTGATGTGCTCGGGATGATCCAGAAAGAAGCCTGTTTCGCCAATGTGGTAGAGATGCGAAGCCCCCGGGAAACCGGGAAGTGATGAAGGCATCGACATGCCGCCCTGGTCAGGCATCCGGCCCATCTTACCCATCCCCTTCTTCATTCCCATCTTGCCCATGCCGCCCATTTTATCTTTTTTCATCCCCATCATTTTTTTGTCGCCCATCTTCCCTTTCTTCATCCCCATCATCTTCTTGTCGCCCATTTTGTCTTTGTCCGTATCCATGGCGCTGGCATCAGCCGAAATGTCTTTGGCCGTATCCATGGTCCCGTCCATTTTGGAATCGCTCATACTTTTTGCTTCGCCTGGATTCTTCTGGGCCAAGTCGGACTCAAGTTGCACGACTTTTGAACGAAGCGCCTTGATCTCGTCTGCCAGTGAAGCCGGAATACTACCTGTCGTGCTATTGGTATCGGACTCTGTCGCCTTTGCTGCGTCTTCGCCGTGTACCATTGGTGTGACCAGCAATTGCATGGACAACGCGAGTACTGCGATCATGAGTACTCTTGTTCGTCGGAAGCTTTGTATCATTGATTTTCTCCTCATGTTCTCGATCAGCGTCAGCGCTCAGAATAGCAGGGTCTTCTGAGCGTAGCATCGACAGACGGGGAAAGCAAGAC
The DNA here is from genome assembly GCA_024280935.1 of Candidatus Hydrogenedentota bacterium. Classification (GTDB taxonomy): domain Bacteria; phylum Hydrogenedentota; class Hydrogenedentia; order Hydrogenedentales; family JAEUWI01; genus JAEUWI01. Next base: position 1,444 of record JAJRPE010000608.1, on the reverse strand, counting down.
TCATGCCATTGACTCATCTCATTGAATTCAGCACGACCAATCACTCAGCAGATGTGCGAAATTGCCTTAAAAAAGGTGCCCGCCCTGGGAAAACCTCAGCGAATACATGTTAAGTTCCAGGACATCGTGGACTGAATTCCGTGCCAATACATCGTGGACTTGGTCAGATGTTGCCCAGTGTATCGTCACATTCTGTCCACGTAGCCGCTATGGACTGTCGCAGCGCTTCCAAAGCAGTCCGAAAAGGAGTGCGCTGCCCCCGACGTAAACGGTGTATAAGGTCAGCAACACGTGGTTGGCCAGTTGCATTTGGGGCGGGGTGCTGATTACGAAGCCTGCCACAACGATGATCCCTAGAATTCCAGGGAGTAGCTTCATCGACATGGGCGAGGTATCCGGGTGTTCCAGTGTTTGTTGCTTCATTTTTGCGGTACGATAAACCCAGGCGGCGAAGAGGAGCAGGGCTATCCCGTTTGCCAGGACGAAGGCTGTATCACGGGTCCCTTCGAGAGAATCCTTGCGTTCGTGCAGGCGTATATAGCCCTCGTAGGTTCCGAGGAGCACCGTGTTGATTGCTATCCACAGGGTCAGGCCAATTCCGAAGATACGCTCAAGCCGCGTTACGGGGCGGGGGGCCATCTTCGCATCGGGCTGGTTGAAGAGATAGAAGGCCAGCCCGAAGGTGAGTCCACCGCCCAGGCCGATGGTCATCTCCCAGTTTTTCCACCAATCGATACGGAGCGCGGAGCCATGCTGGGTCTGCCAATAGCCGCCCACCGCAAAGGGAATAGCGAAGCCCAAGGCCATAAGGGCCATGAGCTTCACCGCACGCCAGTCTTTTCGGGCGATTTCAAAGCCCAGGAAGCCGAGGAAGAGACCGACATGGGGGGCAATGTTCTGGATGGAGCCGAGAGCACGCTGGGCCGTTTTGTATTCCGCAACGTCGTAGAGGCCTTCGCTATAGAAGGGCAGGAAAAGCTGGGGAAAGGCGTGGACGAAAGCCAAGGCGGCCCCGGCCCCGGCGATGCCCGAAAGAATACGCCAGACCCAATCCTGCGTTCGCAACGCTTTTTTTGGGGCACACCACGCCATGAAAGCGCCCGTGATACCACCCCAGTGAATGCCACAGACAAAGAGCATGGCATACCCCGTCCAAGCGGCAATGGGGCGCGGGTCTTTCGGGTAGTTGAGATAATAGTCCCCATTCAACCACGAAATATAGACCCCATAGCCCGTCATGCCACCCAGGGCGATACCGCCTGTGATAGCGGCGACCATGCGGCCCGATCCGTAGGGCTGGTACTCCGCGCCCCCGACGAATCGGGAGAATCCGAGCCAGAGCATGGCCCAGCCGAGTCCTGCCAGGATCCCTCCGGTCTCGCCGCCAAATCCCCCTGTGCCCCGAATGGCCCAGAAGAAGGCTCCCATGAGTCCCATAATGAGG
>JAJRPE010000029.1 GCA_024280935.1 Candidatus Hydrogenedentota bacterium | reverse complement strand
TTCCTGATTCGTAGTCCCAGGGCGTTGCCCTGGGCTTTCCTGCATTGCCCCTTCGGGGCGTGAAACATAACCAAAGGCTTACGTTGAAGCGTGTGCTACCGACCTGTTATCGAAATCTCCGTACGCCACACCGGTTGCTCTGGAGGAAACAAGAAGTACGCTCAAATCGGATGAGCCAAAAAACAGCCTCAAGGGTGCCACCTACACGCGCAGCCGCTTCGCGGCAGGAAATTGGGGTTGAGTCTTGACGGCCAAAGCGTGTGTTGTACGTCGCCGCAACCACCTCTGAATACGCCAAGTTTATTCCCATGCCTCTCACCCACAAAGCCACTCGTGCCTCGTGTCTGTGTAGGTGGCACCCGTCGCGGGCTTGCAAGACACCCAGTTAGTCCGTGAATGGTTACAGGATTGAAAATTTAGAAGGGTGAGGGGGCCGGCCGGGAGCAACAGGCGTCCGCGAACGAGCCGACGGCTATGTGTATTGCTTTCTGGGTGCCACGGGTAGTCCGCCGCAGGCGAGATTACCCGTGTAGTTCCTACCGGTGAGGGAGACTATCCAGATTTAGAGACAACAGTTCTACATGGGTAAACCCTACCGGGCCTACCCATGGCACCCCGAGTCTTCTCTTGCAGTGCTCAGGTGATCGAAGGAAACTGGATGGCACGCTGATTAGGCGCGATGGCAGTCCCAGCGGTGCAGTCCCTTGTGTCGCTCAGGTCTCTTAGGTCCCTTGAGCACCAAAGAACAACCCTCGGTAAGAAAGGAACCCACCCGTGTCGCATTGCCCCACGCACCCTTTGTGTCGGGCAAGGATGCCCAAGCTCCGTTTTTTTGACAAGTTTAGCCCCATCTAAGTACAATGGGCGCTTATGGCTACAGGAAAATCTATTCAACTCAGTGTGCTCGGCGGCGGCGGAGAAGTTGGTGCCAGTTGTTTTCAACTCGATATCGAAGGCCAGCACATCCTTCTCGACAGCGGCACCCATCCCAAGAAGGACGGGCTTAACGCCCTGCCGGATTTTGGGATGCTCACCCGTGCGCCCGAGGCCGTCCTGGTCACGCATGCGCACCAGGACCATTGCGGTTCCGTTCCCTATCTCATGCGCCAGTATCCGGGGGTAACGGCTCACGCCACGATTCCCACGGTACGCATCGTGGATCGCATGCTCCACAACAGTGTCTCCGTCATGGGGTTGCTGGCGCGGGAGCGTGGCATCAAGGATTACCCCCTTTACGAGCACGAGGATGTGGAATACGCGATGCAGCGTTTTGAAGGGCACGAGTTTGACGCGCCCTTCAAGCTTCCTTTGGGCGTTCCTGTCGAGGCCAGCTTTCGGCGTGCGGGCCACGTGCTTGGCGCGGCGAGTATTTTGATCAAGGCTCCAGGGCACACCGTCTATTACACGGGCGACCTTTGCGAGACCCGCCAGGAACTGATTGATGGATTATCGCCCCTCTCCAAGGATGAACAGGTAGATACCCTGATTATCGAATCGACCCATGGTGCCAATGATGTGGGTGGTACGGTCAGCTATCAGGAGGAAATCTACCGATTGGGCGTGGAGATGGCCAAGGTCCTGGAAGCGGGCGGAACAGTGCTCGTTCCCAGCTTCGCTTTGGGTCGCACCCAGGAAGTGTTGAACTTCGTCTCACGTCTCCAAGAAGAAGGTTTGGTGCCTGAAGTGCCGGTTTATGCATCGGGTTTGGGCCGTGCCGTCTATGAAATCTACAATAAATTCACCGACTATATGTTGCCCGAGGCTGTCTTGCGGCCGCTGGACAAGTATAAGCGGATTGGCAATGTATGGAAGCCGGGGGTGGCGAAAAAACTCCTTTCGGAACCCTCCATCATCGTGGCGACGTCCGGCATGATGCTGGATAATACGCCATCGGCCCTGATTGCCGAAGAAATGGTGAAGTCGACGAAACACGGTATTTTCTTTGTGGGCTATCTGGACCACGAGACATTGGGTTTTCGGCTTGCAGAATCCAAGCCGGGCGACATGCTCCAATTTGGCTTAGAGCACGCCCCGGTGGAGGTTTCGATGGAGAATATCCAGCGCTTCTCCTTCAGTGCCCACGCACCGCGCGCGGCGCTGCAAGGGGTAATTTCCCATATTCAGCCCAAGAACATTGTCTTTGTGCATGGTGATCCCGACGCGATTGATTGGATGAACACCAATTCGGGCAATGGTTTCACGACTTATGCCCCGAAGATTGGTGAAACAATCACTCTGGAGCCCTGAGGCCATGGCGCAACGCCGTAACCCCTTGGTGCAGGCGCTGACGACGGGGTTTACTCTGGCATTTCTCCGTGTGAGCGCATCCTTGCCCCTTGCGTTCAACCGCTGGCTGGCCCTTCGGGTGGGACGCCTTCTCTCTTACGTAGTTCCACGGGTGCGCCGCGTAACCTTGGAAAATCTTGATCGCGCCTATGGTGATTCCCTTTCCCAAGGCGAGAAAGAGACGATCTGTCGCGGTGCCATTGACAATGTCTCCCTGGTCGCCGCCGAATTTGCTCATATGGCCCGGATGGACAAAAGCACGTTGGGCAGCCAGGTTACGCTCGTGGGGAAAGAGCACCTGAAGCCGGGGCAAGGCTATCTTATTGTAGGATCACACTTGGGCAACTGGGAACTCGTGGCACCCTTCATGGCCCGGACGGGTATGAAGGTGGCCGAGGTGGTCCGACCCTTGGATGACCCGCGTGTGGATCGCGCTATCGATGCCATCCGGTGTACGGAGGAGGTGACGACGATTCCCAAAGACAACGCGGGCAAGGAGGTAATGCGGCTGCTGAAAGAGGGCTATGCCGTAGGAATCTTGATCGACCAGAGTCCCCGCGAGAGTGCGGTGCCCGTGACCTTTTTTGATGCGCCCTGCTGGGCGACAATTGCGCCGGTAATGATTGCGGTGCGCGCCAAGGTGCCCATCTTGCCGGTGTCCTGTGTGCGCAACGCCGACTACAGCTACACGCTGACCTTTTATCCGCCGCTGGAGATGGAGCGCACCAAGAATTTGCGGGACGACCTCGTGCGGAATTCGCAGCGCTGCCAAGACGTGATCGAAGGGATCGTGCGGAAATACCCGGAGCAGTGGCTGTGGCTTCACCGCCGCTGGAAGGAACGGCCCCGGCTCGCCGAAGATTGGGCAAAAAAAACGGCCCGTGATAAATGACGATGGCCAATGCGGCTGTTTTTAGCCATTGGTGGTAAGAATTCGGTTATGCCCAAGGGCTACTCTGAACTCTTCGCGGAAAAATTTGTATTTTCTTCGCGTATTAGCGCCTTTGCGTGCCGAATAAAAAGGGCCGCACGCGAAGACGAAAAGATTGAATTCTACCACGAATAGCGTCGATATATGGAGAAAGGAACATCGGGCCATGTTAAAACTCGGGAACGTCGAGCTGGGAGAACAACCCGGAATCGCCATTGCCATACAGGACGCTGTAGATCCATCGGCGATCACGGCGGCATGTCCGGGGGCCATTGTGGAGTTGCGTCTGGATGCCCTCAAGGAAGCAACACCCGAGACCTGCGCTGCCTTTAGCGCATGCTATGGGCACTTCCCCACGCTGGCAACGATTCGACATGCCGATGAGGGCGGGGCGTGGCATGGGACTGAGGCCGAACGCCTGGACTGTTTTAAGGCGGTCATTCCCGTGGTGGATGCGGTGGATGTGGAGATCGCAGTGGGGTCCATTACCGGGGAGGTCGTTGCGACCGCCCACGACGCGGGCAAGCTTGTCATCGGCTCCTTTCATGATTTTGATGCGACTCCCGATGAGGAGCGCTTGGAGCAAGTCCACGAAGCCGGGCGAAAGGCGGGTGTGGATATCGTCAAGGTGGCGGCGCGGTGCAACGACCCGGAAGATCTGCGTCGCCTGGCCGCCTTTACGCTGGCCCACCGTGAGGAGGGGATTATCGTGGTGGGAATGGAGGCCTATGGATTGGTTTCCCGCGTTTTCTTTCCTGCCTTGGGTTCGTTGTTGAGCTATACGTTTATGGGCACCCCCACGGCACCGGGACAGTTGAATTGTCACGACACGCTCGCGTATCTTGGTGGATTCTATCCGCAGGGAGTGGCGAGGCCCCGGGGTTGACATGGAAACGCCACCGATGAAACTTAATTTGCAGGAGTTGGTAGTATGCAGCGCACCTTAATTGTCCAATCAAACGGTTCGGGG
>JAJRPE010000607.1 GCA_024280935.1 Candidatus Hydrogenedentota bacterium | reverse complement strand
GTGCATTTGTCGGAAAACAGGCTCCCTATCCTGGGAGACATGAAATACAGCAACAAACGTTCGGATGCACGGCGCCTGGCGCTTCATGCGAAGTCGATTGCCTTTAATCATCCCTACAGTGGCAAGCCGTGTTTATTCGAGACGCGAGTACCCCACATGTTTTCACGCCTTTTGGGAAAAGAGCGGTCGTAGAGTTTGGTGGGCGGTACAGTCACCCCCTTGCGTAGTCACGATTCCACTGACGTGCGGAGGCTTTGTTTCATACGGGGGATACTGTCCCGTTTCGATTGACGTTGGCTCACCTGTTTTTTACTGAAGGCCCTTAAAATAAATACGTCGGGTGCCACGGATAGGCCTTTCAGGGCTTACCCGTGTAGCTTCTACAGGTAATGGAAACTATCCAGATCCAAGGAGCAGGTGATTTTGCACGGGTAAACCCTGGTGGGTCTACCCGTGGCACCCGTAGTGGTGTTTCGCGGTCTGCGAATGCTTGCAAGCCGTCTTTGTAGCGGGATCGCGTCTATGGTAGTATGCCCGTGCGCTTGGCGGCAGGATGCACTTGGGCAGCCGCGAAGCGACCTTCGTAACCTGTTGCGTAAAGCGTCTATGTGCTCCTTTGCTTCTCAAGGGCCTCACCGGCGTACTTTTCGTGACAGGAACAGGTCAGGCGTTGAATGTGGCTGTGCCACGCTAGGGAAATTCATGCGAATAGTTAGAAGATTCTTCGTGTTGATTGTCGTTGTTGGCGTTGCAGCTATGGGAGGCCAGGCCCGGGCCGAGGCACCCCTCAGTCCGCTGCGCCAGGCTGTGGATAATGCGGTCGCCATTGTGCAGCCCGCCTTGGTTCAGATTCACGTGGTGGAGTCCTATTTTCGCGAAGGCCGCGAGACCAAGTACCAGATTTCAGGCAGTGGGGTCGTTATCACGCCCGAGGGCCATGTCCTTACCAACCACCATGTTGCGGGCCACGCCACCCGCATCAAATGTATATTTTTCGACAAAGAAGAAATGGAAGCCACCCTGGTGGGCAAGGATCCCCTGACGGACCTGGCCATCATAAAACTCCAGCCCGCCACACCCCGTGTCTTTGCCACCGTGCCTTTTGCTGACTCCGATGCGGTGCGCGTGGGTGATCAGGTGCTGGCCATGGGCAGCCCCCGCGCTCTTTCCCAATCGGTTACATTGGGAATTGTGAGCAATACCCGGATGATCATGCCGGCCTCCATGCGGCGTTATGGTGGCATGGAAATGGACGGGGAAGACGTGGGTGCCTTGGTCCGCTGGCTGGGCCACGACGCAGCTATCTATCCCGGCAACTCGGGCGGCCCCCTCATCAATCTCAACGGCGAAATCATCGGTATCAATGAAATTGGCGTGGGCCTGGGCGGGGCCATTCCTGGCAACTTGGCCAAAAGCGTGGGGCAGGAACTCATCGCCAAGGGCAAGATGGAGCGGGCCTGGATTGGTGTCGATGTGCAACCCCGTCTCAAGGGGCGTGTATACGATCAGGGCGGTGTCCTCGTCAGCGGCGTGCTGAAGGGTTCGCCCAGCGCAGAGGCGGGGATTGAGGCGGGCGATATCCTTTTGGCGGTGAATGGGACCGCCGTTGATGTCCAGTTCGCGGAACAGCTTCCCGACTTCAATCAGCTGGTCGCGGACCTGCCTATTGGGGGGCCTGTAGCTGTCAAGCTCCAGCGGGGTGATGAAGCCTTGGAACTTACGATGACACCCATCGAACGCGAAGTGCTCCTGAAAGATGAGGTCGAACTCAAGGTTTGGGGATTAACCGTGCGCGATCTTTCCCTCCGCATGGCGAAAGAGTTGAAGCGAAAGAACACCGACGGCGTGTTGGTGACATCGGTTCGCCCTGGTGGTCCTGCAGGGGCGGCCAAGCCCCAGATTAAGCGCGGGGATGTCCTCGTGTCCGTCGACGGAGAAGCTGTTACCGAGATCGTGTCGCTACGCGGCGCAACGGAGAGCCTTCTGGCCGATGCCTCTGATCCGGTGCCGACATTGACGGGATTTGAGCGAAAAAACGGGCAGTTTCTTACGGTCGTGAAGGTGGGCCTGAAAGACTTGCAGGATCCCGGTCTGGAGGTCAAGAAGGCCTGGTTGCCCGCAGAAACGCAGGTGATTACCCGCGATATCGCCGAATTGCTCGGTGATGAGTCCTTGAAGGGATTTCGCGTGACTCATGTTTACCAGGAAAGCACTGCGGAGAAGGGCGGTCTTCAGGTGGGGGACCTCATACATGGCGTAGACGATCAGCCTCTGACGGCCACGGCCCTGGAGCACTACGAGGAGCTTCCCACGCTGATTCGCCAGTACCGGAGCGGGACCACCGTGTCGTTGGACATCAGCCGCAGCGGCACCGCCCAGCAGATAGCGGTGGAATTGGTCCGCGCGCCCAAGCTGGACCGGGAGATGAAGAAATACCGCAGCGACGATTTTGAGTTCACCGTTCGCGACATCACGTTTTTTGACAAAGCCGAGGAAAAATGGGCCACTGCCCAGACGGGCGTTCTGGTCGATGAAGTGAAATCGGGCGGATGGGCGGCTCTGGGCCAGCTTTCGGTAGGGGATTTGCTTCTCTCCGTTGATGGGAAGGAAGCGCACAGTGTCGAAGACATCGAAGGTATGCTTAAAGAAGTAGCTGCGAAGGAACCGGAGACGGTGGTCTTTAAGATACTCCGTGGCATTCACACTTTGTTCATTGAACTGGAACCCAAGTGGTCCTGAAGCGGCCGGCCCACAACCAATATTTCCTAACCACGAATTAACGTTTAGCAGCCTCTGGCCGCAACTCAAAAATGTCTACCACGGAAAGCGTAGAGCAGCCGTTGGCCGCAACCAAAATTTTATTTACCACGAAGGCACGAAGAACACGAAGAGGAGAATAGAGCTAACAGGTTGCACGGTCCGTCCTTTAATTTTTCCTTCTTCGTGTCCTTCGTGCCTTCGTGGTAAAAAACTATTGAGATCAAGCAGAACTCCGGCGGAACTCGAAATAAACACCAGTTCGTTTCTGTTCTGTAAACAACTTGACATCAATACGTTACATAATCTGAGAAATATTTTCTTGTTTTCTAAACAAGAAAATATTTCCCGGAACATGTAACACACTGATGAAAAATGAGTTACACGAAAAAATAGCTTGGAATGTATTCTGCGTTTTTTACTATCCAGGATGTGTTCCGTACAGGAAATATTAGTCGTAAAAGAACGCAGAGAACACAAAGAGTCCTTTCTTTGCGCTCCTTGCGTTCTCTTGTGGCTGAAAAACTTGGTTGTGACCAAAGACTGCCCTAAACCTTCCGTGGTCAATATTGAGTTATTTTTCTGTTTTCTTATTCGTGAAAATTCGTGTCCATTCGTGGTTCAAGTATTGTTTATAGGTATTTTTGAAAAGTAAGGCGCACTAAACCTGAACCAGAACACAAACCCAAAAGGATAGAGACGTTATGTACATCCTTCGCACCTGTTTTACCGCAGCCGTGGCGCTGCTGACCGTTTTTTCCGTTTCAACGGCGCAGGCCGACGAGGCCGTCGATAAAGCGCGCGCCATTCAGGCGCAGAACAAGGCCGCCGTGGTCACGGTTCAAATGGTCGTGAAGATCACTTGGTCCATGGGCGGAAATTCCAATGAGAGTGAGGACAAAGTGGAAGCCACGGGCACCGTCATTGGTGCGGACGGGCTGACCGTCCTGGCCTTGTCCTCCACGGACCCCAGCAGTATCTCCAAGACGATGGGCAGCAAGTTTAAGATGGACGCGGAACTGAGCGATATCAAGCTGTTGCTTCAAGACAACACGGAAGTTCCGGCGGAGGTCGTCATTCGCGATGTGGAACTCGATCTGGCTTTTGTGCGACCGTTGAAAAAGCCCGATGCGCCCATGGCTTTTGTGGACCTGAATAACAATGGGGATGTTCAGTTGCTCGACCGTGTAGTCACGATTAACCGCCTTGGGCGCGTGGCCAACCGGGTCTATTCGGCATCTTTTGAGTACATCGATGCGGTCGTGGAAAAGCCCCGTCGCTACTACATTCCGGGCAATGATCCCACCAGCACGAGTTCCGGGTCTCCCTCTTTCCGTCTTGACGGCAAGATTGTTGGTATCTTCGTCCTTCGCGCAATCAACGCCGAAGCCGGTTCCGGCGGGCGGCGCGACAATGTCATGCCCATCATACTTCCTGCTGTCGATATTCTGGAAGGGGTAACACAAGTGCCGCCCTTTAAGGAGGAATAGCAGGAGCTTGGGTATCCCTGCCTACCGCAGACGCGTTGCTCAATCAAATATCACGAGAAATTGTGAAGCCGCTGGGTCTCGAAAAACGATAGGCGTTCACCCCCTCCGCTTTTTTTCTTGATAACACCTTGCCTCTATAAAAACAACCTTCGGGTGCCACGGACAAGCCCGGTAGGGCTTGCCCGTGCAAAACAGGGGACGGATGCACATTTGGCTATTGCCTGTTGGACATGCTTTCCAAGCACGGGCAAGGGCTATCGCCCCTTGTCCGTGGCACCCCAAGCGGCCCGTGAACGCTTACCTAATTCGTGTCCATTCGTGGTTCAAAAAGTTAAAAGGAATGTAAGCGTTCAGGAAGCCGAAAAGGTCCCCTCCAAGGAGGGGAACATAAGGACGTTGGCTTCGCCAACCAGAAACATGGCGTGAACGCTTACAAAGGAATCAGGAGCATCGTGTCGGGATTGATGAAACTTGCGGGCAAGACCGCGCTTGTCACGGGCGGCGCAAAACGCCTCGGTGCGGCGGTCGTGCGATCATTGGCGGCCCAAGGGACCCACTGCGTCATCCATTACAACACCTCGGCCAAAGAGGCTGAAGCCCTCGCAATGGAGATTCACCGTGCGGGTGTGCGGGCATTTCTTGTGCAGGGCGATTTGTCCAACCCCGAAGAGGTGGATTTCGTCTGGGATGCCGCCCTTGCCGAGGCCGGGGCCATTGATATGCTCATAAACAGCGCCTCCATTTTTCCAGAGGCGACCTTGGCGGATCTGTCTGTGGATACCCTCCTTTAAAATCTGAAGGTCAACACCCTGGCACCCTTTCATCTGGCGCGAAAATTCGCAGAATCGGGCCGTTCCGGGGTGGTCGTCAATTTTCTGGACACCATGATACGGGACTACGATAAGAAGCACGTGCCCTACCACGTAAGCAAAAAAGTGCTCCAGGATCTTACCCGTATGATGGCGGTTGAATACGCCCCCAAACTGCGAGTCAATGCGGTGGCTCCGGGTCTCGTGCTGCCGCCTCTGGGCAAGGACGAAAGCTATCTGGAACGCCTGAAACATACCAATCCCTTGCAATCTTATGGGAGCGGGGAACAAATCGCCCATGCGGTGGTGTTCCTCCTTACCAATGAGTTTATTACCGGCCAATGCATCTACGTGGATGGTGGTCGAAACCTGCGAGGCGCCATGTATGAATGAGCCATTGGACAAGATTTACATTCGGGATCTCCAATTGCGCTGCATCGTGGGCATCTATCCCGAGGAACGAACAAACAAGCAGGATGTTGTTATCAATATCGTTCTCTGGTGCGATCTTCGGAAAGCGGGAGCAAGCGACCAGATCGAAGACACGGTCAATTATAAGTTTGTGAAGAAGGGAATCACGGCCCTCGTTGAGAATTCTGATTACCTCTTAATCGAGCGCATGGCGGGTGCGATTGGAGACCTTTGCCTTGAAGAAGCGGGCGTGGAGCGGGTCCAGGTCACCGTCGACAAGCCGGGTGCCCTGCGTTTTGCCCGTAGCGTCGCCGTAGAAATTACCCGGACGCGAGCCTAGCCCCATGAAACATTCTGACCTGGCCTGGGTCTATCTTTCGGTGGCTTCCAATGTGGACCCGGAGAAAAACATCGTGGCGGCGCTGGAGATATTGCGCGGTCAAGTATCCATTGAGGCCCTGTCGACATTTTACCGGACGGCGGCAATTGGTCGGCCAGAGCAGCCCGACTACTTGAACGGTGTCGCCAAGATACGTACCCCGTTGGAACCCGTCGCCCTGAAGACCACGGTACTCCGGCCCATTGAAGCCCAACTGGGACGACAGAAAACGGCGGATCGCTATGCCGCCCGTTGTATCGATTTGGACATTCTATTATGGGGAGAAGCGATTTTGGACAATGAAGAACAAACCATTCCCGATCCCGATATAACTGAGCGCCCTTTTCTCGGCGCGGGTTTATTGGATCTGGCCTCCGATATCGTGTTGCCCGGTGATACCCAGCCGCTGGCCGCATACTTTTCCCACGAAACGTTGGCCGCATTGAAGGTCGACAGGGACTTCACCCAACGACTCAAGGAGCAATTCACCCCATGAACCAGGAACGTATCGCCTCGCTGGTGCGCGAGCTACTCATCGAACTTGGCGAAGACCCTGATCGCGAGGGTCTCCTGAAGACACCCGAGCGCGTAGCCCGTTCGATGGAATTCCTGACATCGGGCTACCGCGAAGACATCAACACGATTGTCAACGATGCCGTCTTCAAGGCGGAATCCAACAACATGATTATCAGTCGGGATATCGAGATATACAGCCTTTGCGAGCACCATATGTTGCCCTTCTTTGGCCGCTGCCACGTGGGCTATATCGCCGAGGAGAAGGTTTTGGGCCTGAGCAAGCTTGCACGCATCGTGGATTTCTATGCCCGGCGACTTCAGATCCAGGAACGCCTCACCGCCCAAATCGCCGAAGAGATTATGAAGCAAACCGGGGCCGAAGGTGTGGGGGTGGTGTTGGAGTGCCAGCATCTGTGCAGCATGATGCGTGGCGTCCAGAAACAAAGTTCTGTTATGACGACCTCATCGGTCCTTGGCAGCTTCCACGACGAAGCCGTCACGCGCCACGAGTTCATGGCGCTGTTGGACCGTAGACTGCCGGCCTTATAGGTTTCGAGAAATTTCCATTCATCCGGGGTGGTGCAGCGAATAGCCACCATTTTCAATGCCTTTCCAGGCCCCGATTCTGTAAGCGGGGCGCTTCGCGTTCGCAGGGACTTCGTCTGCCGGGCCGGGTCACTTGGAGCGGATTCGGTGCTGCTTGGGCTTATTGACGGCACGGCATGAAGTGTATACAATCAGCGTGTGTTCACGATGGTGAATCCGTGGGGCGTTATTTGGGGCAACGCTCTTACGGGGGCAAAGAAACTTGCTGAGTGAGGGCATGAAAACTCTTCTGCTCCAAACCGTAGCTATGGGTGGGATTATGAAGCCATCGGGCATTATTGGATCGTGCGCACTTGGCGTTGTCTATATGGGCATTATTTCCTTCCCTGCATTCGCGGCGGACCAGCCACAGTGGGGTGAGCGCTATTCGCGGAACATGGTGTCGGCGGAGACGGGTTTGCCCTCGACCTTCAACCTGGAGACCGGAGAAAACGTCCTATGGACCGCTTTTCCGGGGGACAAAACTTATGGTTCCCCGACGGTTGCGGAGGGGTGCGTGTTTATCGGGGCGAACAATATCAAACCGCGTGACCCGCGCCATCACGGGGACCGGGGTGTGTTGCTTTGTCTGGACGAGGCGGACGGGAGCCTTCGGTGGCAACTCGTCGTCCCCCGCTTGACCGGTGACAAATACAAAGACTGGCCCATGATCAGCATGTCCTCGCCGCCCACGGTGGAGGGGGATCGTGTGTATACGGTTACCAACCGCTTTGAAGTGGTCTGCCTTGATTTGAAGGGCCAGTCCAATGGCAATGATGGCCCCTACCTGGACGAGGGCATCCACATGGTTCCCGCAGGCGCCGCGCCGCTGGAAGTGACGGCGCTGGATGCCGACATTATCTGGATAGTTGATATGAAGGCGGGCGAAATCGGCATGTATCCCCACGACTCCGCCTATAGCTCTATCTTGTTGGATGGACCTTATCTCTACCTGAACTCGGGCAATGGTGTTGACAATACACACCAGAAAATCCGCAGCCCAAATGCCCCGAGTTTGGTCGTGCTGGAGAAAGAAACCGGTCGGCTTGTGGCCAAAGATGAGGAAATGATGGGGCCAGGAACCATTCACGCCACTTGGTCTTCCCCCTCCATGGGCGACATTGGGGGCAAGCGCCGGGTGTTTTTCGGGGGTGGGAATGGCGTGTGTTATGCCTTCGAGGCCCTGGATCCCAAGGCTATTCCAGAGAGCGTGCAAGCGCTCAAGCGGGTGTGGCAATTCGACGGCGACCCGACGGCCCCCAAGGAAAATGTACATGACTACCTCCGCAACCGGGAGGTGAGTTCGAGCAATATCAAAGGGATGCCGGTCTTCTATAAGGAACGCATCTACGTTACCGTCGGCGGAGATATTTGGTGGGGCAAGGAAAAATCCTGGTTGAAATGCATCGACGCGACCCAGCAGGGAGATATAACCAAAACCGGCGAGCTGTGGTCCTATCAAATGGAACAGCACAGTTCATCGACTGCGGCCATCTTTGAGGGACTTCTCTTCATAACCGATTGCGCGGGCTTGTTGCACTGTATCGACGCGGAGACTGGTCTGCCCTACTGGACCCATGAATTAAAAAGGCAGCTGTGGGGTTCTGCCCTGGTGGCGGACGGCAAGGTCTATGTTGGTTCCCACGGCGGCGACTTTTGCATCCTGGCTGCGGCGAAAGAAAAGCAGGTTTTGGCGACCATCCAACTGGACAGCCCCATCGCTTCAACGCCCGTTGCGGCCAACGGTGTCCTCTATGTGACGACCCTGAAACAACTCTATGCTTTGGCGCAGGAACAACGGTGAAATACGGTGTCAATTGCTCCTTGCACGAACGAAAACCGCCAATTGCCACATTGCTGAAAAGCATTTGTACGAATTGCTATGCGCCAGCCAGCGGCGGAAAACCATCAGGACAACTTAATTGAGGAGAATATAATAATGAAACAAACCTTATCGCTCGTCGTCGTTGTATTTGGAATATGCACCCTCGCTTTCGCGCAGGAAAACAGTGTCGCGCCAGGTATCAATGACAATTTCCAGACTCCAGATGTTGAAAAATATATCAAGATATTCGAGGGGGAAAGTCGCAGCGTATTTTCTCATCGTCATGAAATAGTACAGGCTTTGGCGTTGAAGCCGGGAATGGTGGTGGGGGATATCGGTGCAGGGACGGGCTTCTTCTCGCTGCTGATCTCGGATGCCGTGGGGCCGGAGGGGCGTGTCTATGCGGTGGACATCGCAAAGAACTTCATAGACCACATCGAAAAGATTAGCGAGGATCACAAGAAAACGAATATCGACGCGATCATATGCGACGAACGCTCAGTAAAACTACCCGAGCACTCTATCGACGTTGCTTTTATTTGCGACGTATATCACCATTTCGAGTATCCCTATGACAGCTTAGAATCCATTTATACGGCACTGAGGCCAGGGGGCATGATGGTGATCGTGGATTTCGTGCGCATTGAGGGGTTAAGCAAGGAGTGGACACTCAACCACGTGCGTGGCGGCATGGGCACGGTGATTGATGAAGCGCAACAGGCGGGCTTCAATTTCGTGGAGAAGAAAGACTTGGGCATGGACGATCAGTTCGTCATCACGTTCACCAAACGCCCCAAGAAAGCTCAAGAGCCTCAAGAGCCTCAAGAATAGCCTATGCTTCTTTCTAAGGATACCGGGCTAGCTCGTTTCATCACCTTGCGTTCGGCCATTGGTCTTGTTGTCGCGAATATGATCGGTGCGGGGATATTCACCACGACAGGTTTCCAGGCGGCGGATCTGGGCCATCCCGGTCTCATTTACCTGCTGTGGATAATCGGTGGGTGCCTTGCCTTCTGTGGTGCGTTGTGCTTCGCAGAGTTGGGCGCGATGATGCCCCGCGCAGGCGCGGAGTACGTTTATATCCGGGAATCCTACGGCAACGCATTGGCGTTTGTGAGCGCCTTCGTCGCATTGATAGCTGGATTCTCCGCACCCATCGCCGCCGCATCAAAAAGTTTCATTGTTTACCTCGGTTATTTTGCTGCGCCCTTGCGGGAGAATCCAGCGTTCCTCCATATTGAACTGGTCGATCTATGTGCCATCGCCACGGTATGGGCCTTGGTCGTCATTCATTGCAGCGGAGCGCGGGCAGGTATCCGATTCAGTGATTCGGTGACGGCCTTCAAGGTCGTTGGAATCCTGGTGATCATCGCTGCGGCCCTGTTCTGGGGAGAGGGGAATAGCGCGTGGATTTTCCAGAAAGCGACGGATTACGACACGAAATCGGCGACGGATCTTGCAACGGTCACGGCGACATCATTGATATTTGTGACGTTTTGCTACCTCGGCTGGAACGGCTCCGCCTACGTTGCCAGCGAAATGAAGGAACCACAAACGACGTTGCCCCGGTCACTGCTTATCGGCACAGGCATCGTGACGTGTTTCTATCTCGCGCTTAATATCATCTATTTCTATGGTGCCGGCGTGGATGGACTCGCCGGGCAATTGAATGTAGGCACTGTGGCGGCGGAAAACCTCTTTGGCCCCCACGGAGTTACGCTGGTTGCGCTGGTCTTATGTGTCTCCATTCTTGCCTCGGCCTCGGCGATGACGGTTGCAGGTTCCCGGGTCTATTTCGCGTTTGGAAAAGATTCCAAACCCCTTCGCTGGCTATCAATCTCGTCACCGAATACGGGGTCGCCATGGCCATCGCTCGTGCTTCAAGGCGCGGTCGTTTCGATCATAATTCTGTCGGGCCGTGTCGATCAGATTCTTCAATATGCCGGATTTACCCTCACCCTGTTTTCGAGCATTGCGGTGTCCTGTGTAATCGCGTTGCGCATCAAAGAACCCGACATGCCCCGCCCTTTCAAGGTGTGGGGCTATCCCTTCACTCCCCTGATTTTTATTGGCGCGTCGGTGTGGACCATGATATGGGCCTTTCGTGGAAGACCCGTAGAGTCATCACTGGCATTGTTCACTGTGGCAATCGGTGGGCTGGTATTTTGGATGATCGGCGGTCGAACAAAACCTGAATAGAAGCGATTGGCCCGATTGTTGAGGGGGGCAACGTTTGCCGAATGGAATTCAGGTAAGCGTTCACGCCATATCTCTTGTTGGCGAAGCCAACGTCTTTATGTTCCCCTCCTTGGAGGGGTTAGGGGTGGGTTGAGTGTTCGGGTGAGAATTAACCCACCCCCAGCCCCTCCGAGGAGGGGAGCCTTTTGGGTTCCCTGAACGCTTACG
>JAJRPE010000606.1 GCA_024280935.1 Candidatus Hydrogenedentota bacterium | reverse complement strand
GCTCGTATTCGTTTCGCAGGCTGGACCGGGGGGTGCGACGGATGGCATCGAAGATGGTTGGGCCGAAGAGGTAGAGTCCGCATCCCTTCCACAAGGAAGCTACCTCCGTGGGTTTTTCGACGACGTGGTCTATCTGACCGTTATCGTTCATCTCGACACTGAAATTACGCCGAACCAGTTCCGGGTCGCTTTCGTCTTTTACGGCGATGACAGCGCTGGCCCTATGGAACTCGAAATGCTCGATAAGTGGCACCAGATCCTTGAATGCGAAGTAGATATCTCCCAGCAGGAGAACGAAGGGAGAGGAAATATGGGCTTCCAGCATGCCCACGGCCTGGGCTAATCCTTCGCGCCGTTCTTGCTCGACATAGTGCAAGGCCATGCCGAAGGCCGTTCCGTCACCCAGTGCATCGCGAATCTGCTGGCCCAGATGGCCGACGACAACAAAGGCCTCTTGGATGCCAAGGCTGCGGAGTGTTTCCAGGTGCCGCACGATGAGGGGGACGTTGGCCACGGGAAGGAGGGCCTTGGGGTAGTGGTCGGTGAGGGGACCCATGCGCGAACCCTGTCCCGCCGCCAGAATGACGCCCTGGTAGGTACCGGTTGGCATGTGGAGGACTCCTCTTAACCGCAAGAAAAATGGTGGTTGGCGGAAGCATTGTTGCCGACCGGGGCTGCCAATCGCAACAGGTTTCTGTTAGCACCGCTTGCGCTGCCGGGCGGTACCTTTCGATGCCAATTCACGTAGCACGTCGTCCAAGTGCATAACTTGACTCCGTTTCCTGTCAATTTCCAAGCTCCTTTCCGATGCGAGGCAGCGGCGCGGGTTTCCAGTTATCATAGCGCAGGTAGGGTGCAACGAAAATAAACACCACTACCCGGTATTGAGCAATTTTCTCGGCTGACATGCGTGCGAATCCGCGGGCGACTCGGGCGGCCTGGCCGCCGCCCATGGGTTTCGTGGCAACGGGGTAGCCCAGATTTGCGCCGATATGGGCGGAGCCATCGGCCTGCACCGGCGCATAGAAGAAGAGAAAACTATCGCCTGTAACAAGCAGCGGCGCCGTGGGGTCGGGCGCATAGGGCGTGCCGTCTGGCAGGCGTACTTGGGAGACCACGACGGGGCCGGAAGGATGGCGGGCCTGATTCTCCGGGGACAGTCGTTCATAGATTGACCAAGAGCGCGAATAGCCTACGTTGTTGGTGCGCATAGATGATGGCGGCCTGCCGTAGATGTGCTCCCAATCGTATCGTGACAGGCGCGCCGAAATGACTCGGGCCGCGACGGCAGCACCCTGGGAGGTCCAGTGGGTGTCGTTCTTCAGACTCATTGTGGCTTCAGATTTTGCCGCGATCAGTGCCGGGAGAAGATCAATAGATTCGACGTTGTTTTCCAGGAGGGCGTGGATGAATTGTTTGCGCTGGGGGGCCATCGGCACGGGCGGCACAGGGGGTGGGAGGAACTTTTCCGGGTAAATCTCACTTCGTGATGGCACGGGAACAACGATAAAATGGATGCCCCGCGCCAGTAATTGTGTGTTGAGATTAATCAGTGTGCGTAGCGCCGCGCTTTGTTGCGTAGACTCTGGCGCGTGAATATAGTCGGGTTCCAGCACATAGGATTCCCACGTGCGGAGGAAGAAGAAGCCATCCGAACCTGCGATGACACCCTTTCCCGCGTCGGGGGCGGTCTCAAGTCGTTCTGCCCAACGCGCCCGCCAGGGCTTCAGGGCCGCGTGCCAACCTTGCCAGCCTCCATGCGTTTCTGCCTCGCGGGCCAGCGCAGCTTGCGCCTCACGGATATCGGCGCGGCGATGCGCCCCAACAGATTCCTCACTCCCCTGCGCAGCCAAAGACAAAAGCAGCGCGGCGAGAGTCGCCGTGCTACGCCGGGCAATTTGCGTCAAATGTCCCATCAAGATTTGCCCGGTGCCGGAAAGTTCAATTTGTCATGGAGAAATTCAAAGGTTCCTACACCGTTTATCTTGTGGGGACCGTTGAAATACTCGATGGCCGTGTTATCGCCAATGTCGAGCAGGTCGTAGCGGTTTTGCGTCCGGGCGTATTCGTAGCCGACCCATTCATCCGGGGCCACGCCATCTAAATGACCGCGCTCGACCATAAAGGGCCGGGGGCAAATGAGCCAGCTCATCTCCGCATAGTTGAAGGTGTTGCCCAGATTCCACTCGAACATTTCATATTCACCATGGAACATGTAGCTGTAAATCTGGTTTCGGGTTACGTTCTTCCAAATCCATTCATCGTAATCGCCCGAGCAGATAGAGAGACAGTATTGCTCCAGAATTGCCGGTACCCGCATGGCCGTCTTACCGCCATAGCTCAAGCCATAGAAGGCGATGCGGTCCGCGTCGACGAAGGAAAGGGTGCCCAGCCAGTTGAGGGTTTGGCGGTGCTGTTCGACAATGTAGGAGAAGAGGGAGAGGCCTAGTGGGTTGGCTTTTCGTTGCAGGGTCCGAAAATGGTTGCCCCCAATGTAGGGGTTTTGCGGGGCGTAAACCACGAAGCCACGCTCGGCCAATCGGCATCCGTATTGCTCGTAGTACGCGTTGTTGATGGAGGGATCCGCCAGATCTTGCGGACGGCCCTCCAAGCCGTGCTGGCAAACGACCACCGGTCGCCGTTCGCCGGCAGGAATGCCCTTGGGCACCAGAAGAATTCCGTAGGCGTAGACATCGTCGTACACATCCAGCACAACCTCGTAACCGATGTAGGCGTCCGTTTCGTATACTTGGCGTGTCCGTGGGTTGAGCGCCCGCGCCGGGTCAGGCAGTTTTCCGATAACGTTTTCGTAAAAGTGCGTCCGTAGCCCTTTGGTGCTTTCCACCCAGGTGTCCACCGATGTTCCGTCGGCGTTCGCCCAGAGGGTTTTGCGCGTACGGGGTGCCATCGCCAGGATGCTATCCGTGTGTGCGAGCCAGCCTTTCACCTGGCGCTCCATTCGGGCGGTGTCATCGGGAAGTTCCCGAAGAAGGGCTGGCTCTACAGCGGTTCCTGTCGTGGTCGGAAGGCCCAGCGACTTGGCAAGGGCGGCCATGGTCTCCGTCTGCCCCGGTTGACCACCCTTCTCGCCTGTTTGATACAACCAACCCTTGCTTTCCGTTGCGGGATGATAGTCTGCGGCCCGCTCCAGTTCGTTCCGTACCTCTGTGGCCGACGGATGAGGCACAACACCCGGCGCTGCTCCGTGAGAGCGGCCTTTTGTCATGGGCGGGCCTGTCACGGCGGGCGGGGTGGCGTTTTCTACGATGAGCGTTCGGGGTGCAATCATGGCCCCCAACTCAGCGTCGCCAAAATTTTTCAAGAGTGCCCAGACGTTGCGATAGATGGGTTCTTCCCACAGGCCTTCGCGTGGCCCGAAATAACCAGATACCACCGTCGCACGGACTCGGGTATCCAGGGCGCTGGTGGAAAGGGCCACCAGGCCGCCCTCGCCATAGCCCATAATACCCACGGGGAGATCAGGGCCTTTCCGGGTGAGCCAGTCCAGCGCCGAGCGGCAACCCTGAACCTCGTAGCCGATGATATGCCGCCCCATTTCATAGGCCCCCCGGTAAATCCACTCCCGGTGGGGCTGGTTGGTCATGCGCACCTTCGGGTTTCCCGACCAGGTGTCCTCACGATTTACCAGCGATAGGACGACGATACGGCATCCGGCGGAAGCGAATTGGTGAAGGGCCTTCGAACGCAGGCTCACCCCATCGTTCAGTCCCAATACAGACTCCGGTTCTTCGTCCGCATCGGGCAAGACCAACAGTGATGCCGTAGCGGTGCCGGTCGGCTCCACGAGGTAGCCCTCCCCAAAGACACCATCGAATACGGGCCAGCGCACCGGGTAGACGGCATAGCCCTCGCCCTCGGCCACGGGACCGGTATTCCCCGGTTGCCCAACGGTCTCCATGACGGCAGGGAGACGTTTATCCACGGTCCCTAGAATGGTCGCCAGTTCCGTGCGCCGTTCGGTGATGAAGGCGGCATCGGTGACACCATGTCCCCAGCGCGTAGTCCGTTGAACCCGCACGTCCGCAATACGCTTGTCCAAATCCCGATGGATGCCGCTCACCATTTGTTCCGCGAGGTCACCGGTCATGTTTAGCGGAGCCGTTCCAGCGAGGGGGGAGCCGCACCACGCCGCGCTGCACAGGGAGACCAAGCTCAAGACAGAGGCGATCAACACCTTGGGTTTCGTCGATTGCATTGCGGAATTCTCCTCAGGTTGGATTTTTCGATATCCTACCGATGCATGGTAACAAGTTTTGGGTATTGCTCTCCTGTCAGGCTCCAGCAGGGAAGTTTGGTGGGAGCGGGCACATGTGGTATGGATATCAGGCGACCAACGACAAAAAGCTGGAGGGGCGATGTGCTCCTCCAGCTTGGCAATGCTAACTTGTTTGACACCTAGTCCTACGAGCCAACGCCCGGACTATGGGGCGTGTCAGGCGACAGACTCTGGTCGCATTAAACGCCGGTCATGTCGAATCCGACAATTTTCCATACGCCACCTTCGGCTTTCAACTCGAGCTCGCAGGTGGCTGTTCCGAAGAGGCCTTCCAACTCCACAGGATAAATAGTGACCGTGTCGCCGTCAATGTCCGCCTCGGCCTCTTCGACGTTGCCGGTCATGTCTTCCAGCATGCCCTCGGCCTCCGCGCCTTCGAGGAAGGCCCGCATGCCGGCCTTGTTGCCGAGTTCATAGTGGTCAAAGTTTTCCGAAAAGCAGGCCATCATACCATCGACATCGGCAGTCTCGGCGGCTTTCACGTAGGCGTTAACCGTTTTCATAGCGCCCTCCGCAGGCGATTCGGCGGGCACCTTGGCTTTCACAATGCCATTGACGAGGACGAGCAAGGCCGCTTTCTGCTCGGCATTGAGCTGGGCGATGGCCTTGGACAATTCGTCGCCGCCCTGATCGACCGCCATGGCGGAGAATGCGCCGCCAAAGGCGAGGGTGAGGGCAAGCACGGGAACGAGGAGGCGGTGAATAAAACGTGATGACATTGGTTTGAAACCTTCCAGTTTTTGGGCGATGGCATCGCTGCCGAATCGCGGTTGCAGGCGTTCCATGGGTGTGGCTACTTCAATAAATATGGCTACACCAGGATCGCCATGTTCAATGGAGTAAATGAGACTTTCCAAAGGAGGGACAAGTTTCGCGACAGGTATCGAGAAGGCCCGGAAAAGAAAATGCCGCAAAAAAAGTTCAGCCGCCGTGGGCGCTTCTATCACCACGCGGCGGCGCTATCCAACACGTTGAGGTTACCTTCATACGTGTCGCAGATGTACTATAGAGGAAATTCCTAAATGTGTCAACTGAAAAAAGTGAAAACAATGCGCCATTATGGTGCAGTGGGCATTGGTGCCAAAGGCGACAGGATTTCGCCCGCTAATGTGCGGGAATGTCCACCCGATGACCACATTTCACACAGGCACCGCACGTGCCCGTGAAGGTGCCCGGTATCCGCATCTTCTGGCCGCATTCCGGGCAGGCAACATGCCGCTCGCTCGGCGGGGGAGTTGGTTGCTGGCTTGGCGAAACCGGTGCCAGTGGCATGGTCGAACCGGGTGGCCGTGAGTCGCTCAAGTTGACGATTGTAGCCTTGGTGCTTCGTGGCGGCGCGAGCTTTTGGAGGTGCTTGATTCGTGCGTCCCAGTTTCCCTGCCACCCTTGGGTCAATCCCTGCTCCACGTAGTGGAGGGCGCGGTCAAAACTGGTTTCTTCTTCCAGCAGATGCGACATAACCCAGTACCCGAGATGTTCGCCCCGGATGTTGCCCGGCGGAATGTCCTGCAAAATCTGATAGGCATAGCGTATATGCAACTCACAACATTCTTTGGTGAGTTCACGGGCGGCGGGAAGGTGTGCCCGCAGATTATCTGCGTCTCGAATAATTTCCTGGATAAAAAGGTGTAACTCATACCAGTCACCGGCTTCAACGAGAAACTGAGCCCCGACAAATTTCAACCGAACGCCGATGAAGCGCTCTTCCAGATTGGCGGAGAAGCGCTGAGAGAAGAGGGCCAAGTCACTGATCATGTCGTGTTCGCCCAGGCGGGAAGCAACATACTCCCCCCTTGAGAAAGGAAACTCTTCCTGACGGTCTTCGATATGACGCTGCTCGGCAGCAGAAAAAACCCGGTGGTACATGGGCGCAAGGCCGCACTCGTGGATCATGCCCGAAGCTTGGGTGTCGCCATGGGAATCTTTGAGGAACTCCAGAATTCGCACTAAACTATCTCTCCTTGTGGCCCTTGCTTCCCGGCCGAGATCCGTCCAAAGGAAGGCCACGTTCCACCCGCGATATACCACCATCCGGGCACAACCCGCAGGCACCCCTGAACCAGACGGACTTACGGGGGGTATGATATAGGTGTCATTGCCCTATGTCAATGTCAATTATTCCCGTGCTTTCCGTGGTTTGGATGCGCCGCTCTTGATCGTGGGGGCTGGCCAAATCAACAAGTCCGGGTGCGGCCCTGCAAGCTCAGAAAAGCATTTGCTGGGTGTCATCGTCTTTATCTGGTGCTGGCAATCCAGCCGACTTTTCCGGTGTTTCGGGCGCGTGCTCTGGTGCCCGTTGCGCTGTTTGCGGCGCGGGTTCCGTTGTGTTTTTGCGCGGCGTATTTGCAGCAGCCTTTTTTTGGTCGCGTTTTAGCGCTGGCGGGGCCATAGATTCGCCCGAGGGTGTGGCGGTGGGCCGGGTATCATTTCGTGATTCAGGTGTTGGCAATTCAGCCGGTGACTCGCCCCGTGCCAGCGCGTCAATATCTTCTCCGAGCATGGACTCTGTCGTCCGCCAGGCTTTCCCTACCTTGAATCCGCGCAGACGTTTTTCTCGGAACATTTCGCGAACCGTGATGGCCTTCACCTGAAGAATGGCCGCGACATCATTTACTGTAAGTATCTTATCCATGGGCTAAACCCTCTTGCCTGTATGGGCTGTGAGCAGTCAGATTATGAGAGACGATGGGGTGATTATACAAAAACAGGCAAATACAGACAAGAATCATTGACAGGGGGCAATTAACGTACCAGTGCCACGTATTGCACTTTGTGGACCAACGGGGTAGAATGACATCGTAAACTAATTACAACAGGGAGATCATTTCGATGGCTACGAAATATTTGGTATTGCTGGGCGTGTTGTGTCTGATACTGTGTTTGGGATTTGTGATGTGCGTTGACGATGTTCATGCACAGGGCAAGAGTATTGCGGCGAAGAAGGATGGCGAACTCGGCAACAAGGAATTTGATCAGGACAAGTTGCCCAACAAGCTCGAAGTCGGTTTGGGACTCGGCTCCATTGTCGTCATGATAGCCGTTGTTAAATATTTATGATGATGGCCCGTTGATTGTGGATAATTTCGATACCGGGGGGCGCAGTGGGACGTGCGCGACTTTGGAGTGGTGAGACGTGAATGAGCGTATCCTGGTGCTGGACGACGAGGCCAGTATTATTGAATTGCTTGGGCAGCATTTGACAGAGGAAGGGTATGGCTGCGATCTCTTCACCTCGCCGGTGGAGGCGCTGGATTCCCTGAAGTCAACGCGGTATGACCTGCTCATTACCGACCTTAAGATGCCCGAGGTCCACGGCATTGATGTTGTGTTGTTGTCCAAGCAAGAGGATTCGGAGCTGGCGGTAATCGTGGTGACGGCGTTGTCCGAGGTCTCCAATGCCATTGAAGCCATGCGTGCCGGCGCCGACGACTACCTGCTCAAGCCCTTTAATCTTACGGAGATATCCCTGGCAGTCGAAAGAGCTCTGGAACGGCGTCGGCTCATTATCGAGAATCGCCAATACCAGAGCGAGCTGGAGAGCCGCATCGCGGAGGCTACCAGAGATTTGGAGCGGACCAATCGGGAGCTGTCGGGGACGAAGGACTACTTGGAGAGTCTTTTTCACAGTACGGTCGATGCCATCCTTACCGTCGATGAGAGCTTCAAAATTTCCTTCGCCAACGACGGTGCCACCCATATGTTTGGATACACGCGCACCGAATTGGAACAAATGCCTCTGGCGACACTGCTACACGGTGGCAATGACGAGTTGCAGTATGTTTACCGCATGCTTGACCACGATAAACAGCTCCAGAATTACGAGTCTGAAATCCAACACAAGAGTGATCGACTTATTCCGATCAATATATCCCTGTCCCAAGTGCATAATCCTGATACCAATCAGGTGTCCACGTTGGCGATATGCAAGGATATTACCCAGCAAAAGAGACTGGAAAACGAGTTGAAGGAAATGTCTATCAAAGACAGCCTGACATCGCTCTACAACCAGCGCTATTTCTATGACCGGCTGGAATCGGAGATCGAGCGCGCAACGCGCCAGAAACACCCGCTCTCGCTCTTGCTCTTCGACATAGACAAGTTTAAGCCCTATAACGATTGCCACGGGCACCTCGAAGGAGACCGTGTGCTGAAAACCGTTGGGGAAGTGGTCATGGAATGTACCCGTGAGCACGTGGATATTGGATTTCGCTACGGGGGCGACGAGTTTACGGTGATTCTTCCTGAGGCCGGTGAAGAACAGGCCTATGTTATCGCGGACCGCATCCGTCAGTCCTTTGAGGCCAAGCGTTTTGACCGCTTGACCCTGAGCGTGGGCCTGATGGAGTATCGTCCCGGCAGTACGGCCCGATTTTTCATACGTTTTGCCGATGCCATGATGTACGACGCGAAGCGCTCCGGGGGCAATAGTGTAATTGTGTATAAGCCGGAGGAGACTCCAGAGGGTGAAACCATCGACGCAGAGTCGTAGAAAGTTATTGTTCCGTGAAGTTAGGCGTTTGCAGCGAGATATTCAAAGAATGGAATGACATTGCCCGCACCATCGATTACGTGAAGGAGACGGGCTATGATGGCATAGAAATCGCCCCCTTTACCTTTGCACCCTTCGTCACCGACATTTCGGATCAGACTCGGCGCGAAATCGTGTCGTGCGCGGAAAAGGCCGACCTCGATATTATCGGCATTCACTGGGTATTCGTCGGCCCCGATGGCGTTCACCTGACCCACCCCGACGAAGCGATCCGTAAATTCACGGTGGAGTATATGAAGTCGCTGGTGAATTTTTGTGGCGATATTGGTGGCAAGGTTATCATTTTTGGTTCGCCCAATCAGCGCAACATCGAAGAGGGCGTTACCTACGATCAGGCCTTTGACTACGCTCGGGCAATTATGTCGGAGACCATGTCGACCTGTGAGGAGCGGGGTGTTACGGTCTGCATGGAGCCGCTGACCCATCTGGAAACAAATTTCTTGTTGAGCGCCGAAGAGACGGTAAAGCTTATCGATGCCGTGGCGCATCCGAATTTCCAGCTCATTCTTGATACCAAGGCCATGACCTTCGAGAAGGATGATCGTGCTACCCTCATTCGGCGCTATGCGGACAAGCTGAAGCACTACCACGCCAACGATGAAAACTTGAGTGGCCCTGGATTCGGCGATGTGGATTTCGCGCCCATTTTCGAGGCCCTGAAGGACATTAACTTCCAGGATTACGTGTCCGTCGAAGTCTTTAATTTTGATCCCGGCCCCGAGACGATTGCGAGTCAAAGCCTTGCCTACATGAAGCAGTTTATTTAGGCCCTTTTGGGCCTGTTATCGACAATAAACGATGAGTTTTCGATGTCGTTTTCGGCCTGAAAGGCCTCAACAGGTTAGCCCAGGGCAACGCCCTGGGAAAAAATGAACTAGAAAATCAAAGCCCTGAAAGGGCGTAATAGAAGCACACCACGGCCACTGTTTCGCCCTTTCAGGGCTGTTAATTGTTTCTGCATTCTGACCCAGGGTGTTGCCCTGGGCTAACCTGTTGGGCCCCTTCGGGGCGGTCGCTTATGCGACACGGCTGTAACGATTGTACGCGGATTCGCCCGTTGCACCGAAGGTGCCACTTCTTCCGGGCAACGTTCAGGACGAGCGTAGTACCTTAATCGAGAAAAGCCGTCACAGAAAACAAGAAAATATTCAGGCGAGGAATGACAAGGACCGTAGATCTTGCTTGGGCCACAGCTAAAGCGCTGATTACGACGCGGGGCACGACTGCGGGACGATGTGAATATGGTGGCCTCTCCACTTCGTCCACAAAGTCCATCCGGTCCACTTGCTCAGCTAGCTGAGGCGTAAGAAACCACCCCATTACCGTTGAAAGCAGTACCCTATGTCTATACCCCAAGAAGAGAATCCCATTACGCTGTTTACGTCCTGGATGGCTGAGGCCGAGGCGTGCGATGCCATAAAAGAACCCACCGCGATGCTCCTGTCAACGGTCGACGCAGACCTGATTCCCAATTCGCGGGTTGTTCTATTAAAACAGGCGGACGACAACGGGTTCGTTTTTTTTACGAATATGGGAAGCATCAAGGCGCAAGAACTCGACGCAAATCGGGGTGCCGCCCTGTGTTTTTATTGGATGCCTTTGGACAAACAAATTCGCGTGCGGGGACGGGTTGAGTTGGTCAGCGATACCGAGGCAGACGACTACTTTGCACAGCGACCGAAGCAAAGCCAGATTGGCGCGTGGGCCTCACGACAGTCGGAACCCTATACCCAACGGCTTGAGCTTGAACGACGCATCGCGAAGTTTGGCGCAAAGTATGCCATCGGCAAAGTGCCGCGACCACCCTTCTGGTCCGGATTTCGATTGTGTCCCCAACAGATAGAGTTCTGGCTGAAGCAGCCCTATCGCCTTCATGATCGTCTTTCCTACACCCGGCGGGGAACGGGCTGGAATCAGGAGCGTCTCTATCCCTAATATGGAGTACATGGTTGCGTTGGCGAGAGACTCTTTCCCTGTACGGGTTGCAATCCGAATGTGGCTGGGTTAGAATTTCCGACAACTAACGAACGTTAGGTAAAAACGGAGATATCCCATGAGCACGCCTGGACTTGCCAGCACCAATGAGGCGGAAATCAAACTGTTGGACAGCGCTCTCCGTTTGTTTAGCCAGCAGGGCTATGAGGGGACCAGTATTCGGGAAATCATTGAGGGGGCTGGGGTAACACGGCCCGTTCTGTACTACTACTTCGAGAACAAAGAAGATTTGTTCCAGCGGCTTTTCGAGACGAAGTTCAATGATCTTATCGAGCGCATCAATGAGGCGGCTTCGGCGGAGGGGCCGTGTATTCCGCGCTTGAAGGGAATCATCGCCGGTGCCTTTGAATTGGCCGAAGAGAACGGCGCGGCGGTTCAGCTTATTCTGCAGGTGTTGTTTTCGGCCCCCCAACAGGGGCCGTCCCTGGATCGCCAGAAACTTATGCGGCAGCGCTTCAAAATCGTGGAGAAAGTCATTCGCCATGGCCTCGATAATAAGGAGCTTTCCGGCGGCGACAGCCAGAGCCTGACCCTGGTATTTCTGGGCATCATGGATATGCACATGATGGCAAAGTCCAATCGCATGGAAACGCGCTTGAGCTCCGAACTGGCCCTCTCCCTGGTCGATCTGTTTGTGGCGGGGGCGAAGTATCGGGCGCTTCCCGAGACCAACCTCGTCAGTCCCTACGCCTTTTGACAACCGTTCGCCGTAGTGCCGCAGATAGCCTTCGGCGCAAGCCGGGTGGCGCAGCCGTCTTGGCGGTGAGTTCGTAACCTCCGGTGCTGCACTGGCATACTACCCCCTATGTCGATCATTGCAAACAAACGCTTGTGCATTTCATTCATCTATCTGGGCCTTCTTCTCGGGGTTGGAGGCATGCTTTACATGCGGCTCCTCTATTTTGAGGGCCAGTTGTTTCTCGCCCGGGGCGTGGCGGAGCGCTTGGTGGCGGCGCCCCATGATCCCAATCCTTCCATCGGAGCCAACCAGCGCAACGTCCCGCCTGATCTGTTGCTCTTCGACAACGGCAACGCGGCACGCTTTCTTGATCGTGATGGAGTCTTTGACGCGGCCATCATGCCCACCAGCTTGCGTTTTGAGCGTCTCGAAATCCTGCGTGCCTATCCAGACAAACACTACCTTGTCATAGACAGCACCAATGATGTGGTGGAGCAACAAATCACACCGGGAGAATCCGTGCGCCTCGCGGACCGCATCTTCCTCGTGGAGGATATTGTCCCGTGGGAAGGACTGCTTCGCCACCCCAGCGGCCAGGCCATGGCTACGGTGGTTTTGCGCACGACGGAAAACTCCCGGGAGCAACGTTTGTTCCTTCAGACAGGTGCCTGGAACTACCTTACCGGGGATGTGGCGATTCAGTTTCAGTGGCACGCCAACGAATCCACGGCTCGGGCCGCCGCCGCCGCGACCCGTGATGCGTTACAGACGCAAGCGCGTTTGGGGGTGCGTGATGGCGAGGCCATTCAATGGCTCCAAGGACTCGCGCCGGGGAGCGGACTTACCCTGCGGAATGGGGGGCGCGTATCATTTGTCAAACATGCGCCGGACAAGCGTTCCATTTATGTTTTGATCGAAAGCGGCGGCGAAAAACGCAGGGTCGAGGTTCCGGTCAATGAGTTCTTGGAGGACAGCGAGGTCTACTATCAGGATCCGTCCCAGGCTGCGCATATCACCATCGTGCATGCGTGGGAGGAAGGACAGGCCCTGATTCAGTATATGGGTTCCCAAAAGATTTCAGAACTGCGCGTGCTCCACGAGGGTGATACTTGGTCATCGCAGGGGGGGCAGCACCTTCAGTTGGAACAGGTGCTCGCGCACGCGATCCCGGTTTCCGCGTCGGTTGGCCAGATTAGCGCTGTCCGCCTGTCCTATGACGGAAGAAAATACACCTTGCGGGAAGGCCTGGTGAAGACGATTGACACTATTCGCATGGAGTATCGCCGAAAGCCCCAATCGCCGGACGCGGTAGTCCATCTAAGTGCCTTGGATGAGGCGGGGCTGCTTCGTTCCGAAATCGCGCTCGGGACGCACGCTTCGGAACGCTTAGGGAATTGGCTATTCTCGGTGGATGATTCCGCGCTTCCGACGAGGGACCGGGTAATTCTGAAGGCGGTCCGGCGGCCCGGTGGTTGGTCATTCTATCTGGGTTGCGCTTTGTTCGCGGCGGGATGTGTCGGATGGGTTTTCGTGCGCGGACGGCAGGAGGTTGGACATTCCTGTCCGACATAAGGGGCATGTCGCTCAATCAAACCTCAATCAAACCTGTGGGAAGTTATAAATCGTATAAATCGGGACAGTCACCTGTTTAGCCCACTTCCTTACGCTTTTTGGGACGGCCCACCGACAGCGTGTATGAATCTGGCAATGATAGCGCGCCGCATATTCCCGAAGGAATTACAGGTAGACCAAACGGTGATCCTCCACGAAGAGAACATCCTGGCAGTTGTTTCCCGCGCTGGGCAATGTGCTGTGCTTCTCCTACGCCGACTATTTGGGCAAGTCTCGGCATAAAGAAAGCATATACAGCCGGGACGGCTATGCCACCCTATTCGATCTTATCCCTGAATCTTCTTCACACGTTCGCTTATGTCGTTCAGAAAATTATTGAGATAGCCTTGAACAAATTCAAGAGGATCTTTGGTCTCGTCCTCAATCAGGGGGGTGAGATCCATGGCAAGGGAAACCCCCGTGCATTCGTCGACGCCGTGGGACTCAGAGTACGTGGCGTGGGCACGGCGTCGGCCCATGGTAGCCAGGTCGTAGCGCTTTCCGCCTGCGATCTGGGAATCAAAGATACCCACGAGCGCCATCTGAAGGTTTTCGCGCTCGGAAACATCAAAGGAGACCTTATCGTCATCGACCATCCAATCGAGGTCACGCCAGACTTCGCATCCGTAGACTTTCCTGGGCTTTGCCTCGGCGGAAACCTTGCGGAGTGCTGCGATGGTCTTGAGGGTCACGCCGATGTGGGTATCGTGTTTGTCCGCCAGATTGTGGGTGTAAACGATCTCCGGTTTCGTGGCCTCGATGATAGCGACAAGGTCGTCGATAGGCCGCTGGTCGGCTCCGTCCTTGACCATGCTGCTCGGAAAATCGAGGAGGAACTGGGCGGAAAAGTCACCCACATAGGCCGCCTTCTTTTGCTCTATACGACGGACGTTTACCATGTCCTCGTCGGTATAGTTGGCATAGGCACCAGTGCGGGAGGAGCCGCTGCCGTTGGTGACCACAACACCGGTGTACCACAGGCCCTTCTGCTGGTAGCATTTGACGATGCCGTCGTAGGCCATGATCTCCAGGTCGTCCTGGTGGGCACCAATGGCGAGATGGGTCGTGCGCGCGAGGGCATCGGATTCTTCGGTGCCGTCGGGAATAAAAAGTTCTGCGGAATCGATAGTGAATTTCATGGTCGTTCTCTTTCTCTCGTTTCCAAGTCCGGCGCTGCGCAAGAAAAGGGACAGACCCGTCTACGCTCGTACCTCGCTTCGCTTGCGTCAGTCCCTTTTTTGCTTAGCCCAACGCGGGCAAACTCGCGGCGGCAATCGATTGGCCGACACGGCGGCTCTTCTCGTCGGGCAATTGAATGTTGATCTTCGACAGCTCGGGAAACTCCCGCGTAAGCACGCCCTTGGCGCCTTCGAGAATCATGTCGCCGCCACTACCAGAGGTGCAGCGGCCCAGGATAAGCACATGCTTCAATTCGTAGAATCGTGCGTAGTGGGCGATGGCATAGCCGAGATAAATCCCGATGCTCTCCCAAATCTTGATAGCGCCTTCATGGCCCGCTTCCAGCTTTTCCTGGACGGATTTCAGCTTGGCGGCATCGGTGACCCCTTCGGGCAATTCAATCCCGGCCGCTGGGGCGAGGCGGAAAACACATTGCTGTGAGAAGTAACGCGCACCCACACCGATATCCTCAGACCATTCATCGGCGGGGCCATTGGGGTTGTAGTCTACGGGGGCAAAGGCCAGTTCATTGAGCCAGCTTGTGATATTGCCGTCCATGGTCACATAGCCGCCCGCCTCGCTGGAACCGAGGGCAATGCCAAGGACACCATTGTCTTCGAGGGACATGGAACCGGCCAGGGCAGTAACTTCGCCGTCGTTCACGATATCAAGGGGCACGCCCATCTCTTCGCCGATGCGGTTGAACATCTCGCGCACCTCGCCGAAACGGTCTTCGGGGATGCCGCGAAAGAGGGAGGCAATCATGGCCCGGTTGTTGACATAAACACCCGCCGAACTGCCGCCAATGGCATCCACACGGGGCATCTTGCTGGCAGCCGTCTTGAGGGCCGTCATGACCTCGTTGTAGTGATAGGTCGGGTCGTTTTGCTTGCGGGGTTCCCAGACCACTTCCTCGGAGTAAATGGCCTCGCCATCGACCACCGCCGAAACCTTGCGGTC
>JAJRPE010000605.1 GCA_024280935.1 Candidatus Hydrogenedentota bacterium | reverse complement strand
GGGAAGTCGGTCAATGCCTTTGTTCTGAAGCTCAACACCGACCTGGCTGAAGTGTCCAGCATGGCCGTGGGCGGTGCGGGCACGGATGGCGCACGTGGTGTGGTGGAAGCCACGGATGGTGCCTATGTGGTCGTTGGCGCGACGACATCGCAGGGCGCGGGTCTTTCTGATGCCTATATCTTTAAGATCGATGCCGACCTGACTTCGGTGTTGTGGGAACAGGTCTTCGGTACCGAAAACAATGATTTTGGCGCGGCCATTGCCCCGTCGGTGGATGGCGGCTACGTGCTGACTGGTAGCACCGACGCTGGGGATGGCTCTGGCGTGGATGTGCTCATTGTAAAGACCGACGACGCAGGTGTCGCTTCGCTGAACTCGGCTGTGGGCGGTGCGGGCGCGGATTCCGGCAATGCCGTTATCGAAACCAGTGGCGGCGCTATTGGCGTTGCGGGCCGAGGCGCTGCCAGCGCCGGTGTCAAATGATATGAAAAAAAACACGAGATGAGTACGCTGTCGATGAACCTGCTCCGATCACGCCTGATGATTTGTTGCCTTTCGCTGGCTGGCCTGTGGGCGATGCCCTGCGATGCCGCGTCATCGGTGGGGCATATTGAGGTTCGTGCCAAGGCCGACCTGAAAGTCTTCCTGGACAACAAGTTTGTCGGTGTTTCTTCCGAGCACGGCCTCTTCTTGCGCGACGTTCCCATTGGTCCCCATGTCGTTCGTGTTGAAAGCGAGGGCTATCACCCGCAGAACAGCGACACCTTCATGCTTGAGGCGGATCAGGTCTACCTTTTTGAAGTCCTGAAGATGGAGGCCATTCTCGAACCCGATGGGGACCGGGATGAGGAAGCCGCCAAAGGGACAGGCAGTCTGATCCTGCAAACCATACCCGTGGAGTGCCTGGTGACCCTCTACGGCATCGGCCTTACGGGCAAAGACGAGGAAATCGTTAAGACGGAAGATCGCTGGACTTCCAATGGTGTCCGCGCCGGTCGTTATCTGGCTACCTTCTCCGCCATGGGTGTCGAGCACAAGGAAGTTATTACCGTCCAAGTTAACCGGACAACCCACATCATGGTGGATATCGAGCGGGGCGAAATGACGGATATTGGTTTGCGCACCATTCGGGAATACCAGACCCAGGGCTGGCGCGAGAAGGCAGAAGCCGAGCGGGAGGCCGCACGCCAGGAAAACATGGCCCTCCTTAAAGCCCGAAGCACCCAGACGATGCGTCGCGAGGATATACAGCAGCGGGGGCTGGAGTTGTTGCTGCATCAGGGGGAGAAACAGTTTGAAGAGGGGCGCTATACCCGCTGTCTCTATACCATGCTCCAGGCCCTGTATTTGGACTCGGAGAATGAGCTTGCCCATTATTATTATCGGCAGGCCCACGTGCGACAGGGGGGGCAGGACCGGGCCATCAAGCTGGCTGGGGAGTACCGCCAGTTTGTCTACGGGGAAGAAGGGGAAATGGGCTTTGAGTTGACCAGTGATAACGGCAAGTGGATGCTGCGCGTTTTTTCGGGCAAGAAGGAGTTGGAGATAGTTGACGCGTCCGTCCACGACTTCACACTCAAATTTTCCCGCCGCTATACCCTCTCCGCGCTACAGATGTTTTCCAGGAAGAAGGGGAAAATAATTCCCAAATTCCACGCGAATAAAGACAGCAAATACGCCTATGAAGATTATGAACTGACCCTCGATGGTCACGATGCGGAAGGCCGTCGCCGCTGGCGTCATGCGCGCCAAAAGATTAATGGCGTGCCGACCGACGAGTGGTTTCCCGTGACCTTTGTGAAGAAGGGGAGCGACCATGTTCCGACGGGGCGGCTTGGTATCTTCCACGAGGACGCAGCCCAAGTGGCCCATATCGAAGGCGACCTGAGTGAAGAAGCGCTGCGTGAACGCAAAGGCTGGCCACCAGAATATGGTGCCGTCGTCCTTTCCTGCTACAAGGATTCCCCCGCTCAGTTGGCGGGGCTGCTCCAGGGCGACTTCATCTACAAATTCGACGGGGCCGATGTCTTGAACAGCCAGGATCTCGACCGGCTCATCGCCACGAATCCCTTCGAGACCATCGTGCTGAGTGTATACCGAGACGGTCAGCGCAAGCAGTTTCGCGTGAAACTCGAAGGCGTATAAAGAAGTTTGAAGAGGGAAGTTTGAAGGGTGAAGGAATGTAGCATAGGCGTCCCGCCTGTGTTTTGTTCAGGGTGGCATAGTTGCCCGGAACCCAAAAGTAGCCGCTAAGGGTGCCACCCTCACACGAAGCCGGTTCCCGGCTGAGTTTGCGGGTGCGGGTTTGCGAAAGATCCCTTTAACTTATTACGCAGTCTGAGGACGTGTGTCGGAAGCTTCACGCAGTTTTCCTGCTTGTCCAGATGCTTTTTGCACCCGTAAACTCCCTCGCTTCGCTCCTCCGTGTACGGGTGGCACCCTCATGGCTCATTTCATGGGACAGGCGACACCAAGAACAAGGATGCTTCTACGATAAATGCGTACCTGTGTCTCACGTCCGAATTCGATTCCGTTCTGGCGGTGGGGGGCTTGGTGGATTCGGTGCGAAGGCTTCGCACCGTTCAATCGAGCAATCCACCTCCAAGGCCATCTCGACGGCCTTCAATGCGGTCTCAACGCTTTGCTGGAGTGTCTCTGGGTTTCCCTCCGCCCGGAGATTGACAACCAGCCTTCCTGTTGAGACGGGAGTGTCAATACACTGTGCCAACGCGAGCGTTCCTTCGTTGCTTGTGGCGTGCAACGCGGCCTCCCGGCCCTGCTCATCCACGAGACGCATCTTGAAGTGGGCGATTTGCGCCCCACCCATAATCAGCCCCGCACGAACCGATTGCGCCACCACCATCAGGAACGCATTTCCATCCCAAGGCGCTGCCGCAGAGACAGCAACCTGGGCATTGAGCCAGCCCAGGGCAATCTCGCCCTCGGTGTAACGTTTGTAGTCGACTTGGGCTGGATTCAATCCCGCCTCGCCAGGTTCATCCAATAGGGACACAAGGCGGTCAAAACCGGCACCGGTGATTGCGGACACGGAAAGACAGGTGGCCCTGGGAAAATTCTGAGCCACCAGGGCTTCCACGCGCTCCAATTTCGCAGGATCCAACTGATCCGTCTTGTTGATGGCGACGATATCGGCCTCATTTTGCTGCATCTTGTAGATATAGGTGACTTTTCTGGAAAATCCCGTAGCACCGGTCACTGATAGCGCCTCTAGCGCATGAATTGGGTCCAAAAGCGCCACATAGGGGGCGACAACGAATTGGTCCGTGTAGAGGGACTTCAGCGGCGTGATAACGGCGTTCACGAGGTCGGTGCAACTCCCCACCGGCTCCGCGAGGATGATATCTGGCTTCAATCCGTCCGCCAGTCGCCCTGAAGCCTCGATGAGTTTCTCAAAATGGCAGCAGAAACACCCGGCGGGGATTTCCTCCGTCGTGAAGCCCGCCTCGCGATATGCCAGCGTATCGACCATGCCCTCGGCCTGGTCGTTGGTGATAATGCCTACCCGAAGGCCCCGTTTCGTGTAGATGCGGGCCAGCCGAAGGAGCGCTGTGGTCTTGCCCGCGCCCAGGAAACCCCCAAGCATGATAAAGCGGATTGGATTGCTCTTGGTCAATGTTTTCATAGCTTCCCATTTGTAAGCATTTACGGGGCTGAAAAGGCTCCCCTCCTCTGAGGGGCTGGGGGGGGTTGATTTTCACCCAACACTCAACCCACCCCTGACCCCTCCAAGGAGGGAAACATAAGGACGTTGGCTCCGCCAACAAGAATGTGCCGTGAATGCTTGTGCTCATATGCACGCCTTGCCCAATATTGCTGGAGTCAGTATACTGATATAAACCGTTCACTGGAAGGAGTCGTGTTATGGCAAAGCCCGTCGTGATGGGAGCCATGTTAAAGTGCAGCCAGGGCCTCGCGCCCGGCACCATGATTGTCACGCCCGAAAACTGCGTGACCATGGAGAAGGTGCCTGCCGCCAATATCATGGACAATATCCCCATGAAAAATATTATGCCCTTTGGCATGTGTAAGACCCAATCGAACCCGATGGTGGCCGCCGCTACGAGCGCGGCGTTGGGGGTCTTGACACCCATGCCCTGCATACCCGTGGTGGCCGCGCCCTGGACCCCGGGTTGTTCCACAGTGACGGTGGGTGGCCAGCCCGCCCTGACGGATGATTGCACGTGTACCTGCAATTGGAGTGGAACTATCGAAGTCGTCAATGCGGGTACCACCAAAGAGGACATGCCGTAAGTCGGTGTGGTGTTTGGGGCGCTTACGGCGATTTCGACCAGAAGGCGTGGCCTTTTCGACAGTAGCTACAGGTCCGAAGTCCCGTCTTTCTTGAGCATACGGCTGGTGTTATCGAAGGCACCCGTCGCCGTGCTGGTCACCTTGAAAATACTCCATCCCCGCATGCGGAGCATGCACAGACCACAGAAGGTATTTGTCGTGCCCACGCCGGTTCTAACCATGGTGCAGGCCCCAGCAGCGTCTTCCTGGTGCAATTCGAGGGGATCGTTGCCCACATCACTCACGTACGTATGGTTCACAAACTTACAATGCCCGATTTCATGTTCCAGGGTGGGCCATTTTGCCGTTTTGCTGAGTACGCTGATAATCTTGTTTCCCGTGGCATCGGCAAACATGGCCTTGGCCTTGGGGCTGTGAAAGTTGCACATCTCGACATCGCCCACTTGGAACAGATAGATTCCGCCGTTGGTGGCGGGGAACTGGTCGAAGAGCACAAGCTGGATGATATTCCAGATCCATTCGTAGCCTGCCGTCTGCCCATAATTGTTGGCATTTTTGCCCAGTCCGACCAGATTCTCATCGCGGGCTTCGGGGTAAAAGGCATGGCTGTCGTCTTCGTTGTTCCAGTAGTCCTCCACGATTTGGTCGAGTGCCGCCCGGATGTTGACGAGTCGCGGTTGATTCTTGGCATTGGTTTTGCCATGAAGGTTTACCGTGATGGGGTCGTCCGTTCCTGTGCGGTAAGGGGGATACTGCCCGTCCGTATTCCTGAGGCAATTGTCATAGCAGGCGGCCAGCGCTTTCAGATCCGTGATCGCAAGATCGATGTTTTTCGATTTTATGATTCGTTTGCTCGCTTCAAAGACCACGGTGTGCTCATGCGTGCCCCCTTTGGGATCTTCGAACTCGACCCGGACGCTTCCCTGGGTGTCTACCGTCACCTCGTTCGTGTGGTCTATGGGCCAAGGCTGTTGGAAAGGATAGTTTTGAACACCCGATTGGGGACGTGAAAGCCAATCATACTTTGGCTCGCCGATGGCGTTGGTTGGGTTGGCGGTTGCTGCCGACTGATTGTATGCGGCACCCTCGCTGCCGCCGCGCGTTACCCAAGCCTCCTTGAAATCCGTGAAGGATTTGAATTCAATGAGGGTGTCTCCTGCGGCCGCATTGGGCAGCGCATCTTGAATGTAATCAGCAAGTTGGCCCCGCAGGGTGCCTGCCGCATCGTAAACTTTCTGCATACCGGTTTGCCACTGGGCCGTGCCATCGACCCGCAAGCTGTCGTCGTAATTCAGTTTTACGAAAAACTTGGCCATATCGGTTTTTACGGTGTCCATATCCACTGGTGTAGCCACGGTGCCTATCTGTACATACTGGGCGATATCGACTTCCTGCCACACGGTGAACGTACCTGTTGCGGCACTGAGTTCATCGGGGTAGGTTTCGGTATCGCTGGCAGCCGCCTGAACGGCCTTGGTGTCTTCCCGAAAGAACAGCGAGACCCGCAGGGCATAGGCATCGCCGGCCATGCGGGATGGCTGAAAAATAACCCCGCTTTTCCCGGCAAGCTCGCCAGTTGTCCAGGACTTGCTGATGCCGGCCCACTTACGATCCGCGCACTGGGTAACGTTAAAAGGAAAGTCCGCAGCGTCGTCACCAGGATCGGGTAACGTGTCCACGGGGTCGATTCCCCCTTGGGGCGGGAATACCGGGGCAGCACCGAAGCCACGCTTTCCGCCGCGATTGACGTGGCAGTTGCTGCCCGCTGGTGAATCGTTGGATTCCGCTGTGAAATAGCCCGACACCTTGTCCAAGTGTGTCTTGATTTCCGCCTTGATTCCCGGTGTGTCGTTTGTTGCCTTGTCCTCCCAATCCCAGAGGTACTTGACGTTGCCCAGTGCGGCGGGCACATCGACTGGGGCATCGGTCGCGCTGCAAATCTTCGCGTTCACCATGATAGGAAGCATAGCCCCGTCGCCCCACATCGTCTTGTACTTGGTGTAGAACTCGTTGTTGGCACCCCGGAGTTCGCTTTCACCTTGGTAAAAGAGGTTGGACTTGAGGGGCACCAACTTGTTTTCGCCATCCTTCGGAATGAGGCCACTCAAGTTGTCCGTGTCGGTGGTGTCACGAAGGGCCGTGTTGGCGTAGAGATGACGCGCACGCCGCCCGTCATCAGGATCGGGTACGGCAATCGGCAGGACCTTTTCGGCATCGGGGCCCCACTCCAGTTCGATGCCGTGGACCAGGACATCGAAATAGGTCCAACGCTCCTCCAGGCCTTTCTCGATCTTGCCCGTGGCGCGTATTTTCATCATGTAGGGGGAGTATTCCGCCGTGACAAGGTGGGCAGGGAAAGAGGCCGTATCGATCCACTCACCCTCCGGGAAGGAGCCATCCCAGGCCGCACCCAGCTTTTGCTTCTTTGCATCGGTTGGCTTCAAGGTGCGCTGCCACACCGGTGCGCTCCCACCAAAGGCATAGAGCTCCAGCGTCACTTCATCCGTATCCGCCATTTCCTCTGGATTTTTCAGGGTCCAGGCCACATCGACCGAGTCTTCGGTGGGTGCAAAATAAAACCGCTCCGGCGCAGTTTTTCCCGCAGCAATGGGCGTGTGGTCCTGGTCGTCGAAAGACGTGGAGGTCTTGGATCCGCACTTCAGCGTGCACGTCTCCACGCCCCATTTCAGGAGTTCCTCTACCGCTTCTTCTGCTGCTTCGGTGGCCGATGCACAGGCACCAACGGGCGAAGTGGGAGGACTGTCGCTACCCTCTTCGAATCCATCCACCAAGGGGTCGGATTTGTCATTGAAGTCGGTGTATTTGAATGAAACAGGGTAGTCAGCCATGAATGGGTGCCTTCTGTCTTTATCTGCGATGTGCGGCTGGGAAAGCTTCGAGGAACGCAACTTCTGTTCGAGCCGCGAATCCGAAGATTGGGGGAAACTCCGTCATGCTAGTCGTTTTGTCCAGTCTTCCGTAACGATTCCTGGGTTAGAAAGCCCTTGCCCTGGTTGCGATGGTTACGTGCTTTGGTTTGTAAACGTTTTGTGCGCGACGGGGCCTTCTCGGCGCTTGTGAGGATGGCGGCAGCCCAGGGAAGTGCCGGGTCCACGTCAAAGTTCCTTCCAAAGCTAAACATAAGTGTCAGATAGCGCAAGAGATCGCGTTCCGATTCGAGTCGATAGGCGGTGGCCCGCTTGATGCCATAGCGTACGCCATCCAATACGACCGCGCTGCCGAGGGACTCACATTGTTCTGGGAAAAATCTCTCAAGATGCGCGATGGCTCGGGCCTCAAAATTGCGCATGCCGAGTTTTCCAAATTCCTTCATCTGGGCCCGTCTTATTGTGAGCATAAAGGAGGCCTCATGCCATCCCGATACCGGGTCTGCAATTCATCAGGCTGCCTGCTCATGAAGAGATTTCCTTTGTCACATCATCTGCCTCCAGGTCCCAGTGGGTGATGATTTCCCGCTCCATTTGCACCGCCGAATGGCCCGCCCGATAGTGGTGCATCGTGCCAGGCTCTTCACCCTCGGAAAATATGCTTCCAATAGGGCCAAAGAACTCTCGGCACTCCTTGGCCGTGCATGTGGGGAGGTAGGCCCGGAG
>JAJRPE010000604.1 GCA_024280935.1 Candidatus Hydrogenedentota bacterium | reverse complement strand
GCCGGTGGATTAACTATGATTTATCCGAAGAATATGAAGGAGTTCTCTTACCATGCCCAATACCATCACGCCTGAAAAACTGGCGAAGAAGCAGGCCAGCGGTGACTCTATCGCGATTATCGATGTACGCACACCCATCGAATTTCGTGAAGTACACGTTCCCCATGCCATCAACCTGCCCTTGGAGAAGGTGTCTTCCGACGCGGTAAAGCAGTTGGCGGATAGCACCCCGGTCTACGTGATTTGCAAGAGCGGCCAACGGGCGACCAAGGCATGCGAATGCCTCGCCGACGACCCCCTGCTCCACGTTGAACTCGTTGAAGGCGGCACGGAAGGCTGGATCAACGCGGGCCTGGATGTCGTGCGTGGAAAGAAGGCCATCATGCCACTGGAGCGGCAGGTCCGTCTCACAGCGGGTCTTCTCGTTTTTAGCGGCACGGTGCTGGGTTACTTCGTTCACCCCGCTGGGTTTCTGCTAAGCGGTGGCGTGGGCGCAGGCTTGGCCATTTCCGCAATTACCGACACCTGCCCCATGGCACTGGTATTGGCCCGCATGCCGTGGAACCAGACAGCCTGAAAGTCTGGAAAAGGGTCCAAATGACCAAGTAGCCGAAAAGAGCACGGGCAAGGGCTATCGCTCCTTGTCCGTGGAACCCGTAGCGGCTTCTGAACGCTTATACCCTTTCTTTGCTCCCCTTGGGTGATAACGATTTCGTGCGCTGTCCCGTAGCGACTAAGCCCTGCTATAATCAGTCCCTTGCATTTGAGCACGCATTCCCCTTTCCAAAAGGAGCCATCATGCCCGATCAATTGACCGACACCTCGCGCCTGTGCGTCCACACCATGACCACCAAACCGCTGGACCTGAAGGAGGCCATCCCCGCCTATGAAGCGGCGGGCGTCAAGGGCATCACGTTGTGGCGCGAACATGTCGAGCCCTACGGTCCAAAAGAAGTGGCAAAGATGCTGAAGGACTCCGGCTTGAAAACCGTCAGCCTGTGCCGGGGCGGTTTCTTCCCGGCCACAGCGGGTATGGCTCGGGAACAGGCGCGGACCGACAACCGCAAGATCATCGATGAAGCAGCGGAGCTGGGTGCCCCTGTGGTCGTGCTGGTCTGCGGGGCCATCCCGGACCTGGACCTGAAGACCCAGCGGCAACAGATCGCCGAGGCCATCCACGCCATCGTTCCCCATGCGAAGGGGGCGGGCGTAAAGCTGGCCATCGAACCGCTCCATCCCATGTATGCCGGGGATCGCTCCGCCGTCACGACCATGGACCAGGCCAACAACATGATTCTCCAGCTGGGCAGCGAGCAGGTCGGTATCGCCATTGACGTGTACCACGTGTGGTGGGATCATTTTCTCAAGGCGGAAATTGAACGGGCCACGGGGACCATCATGGCCTTCCATGTCTGCGACTGGCGCGTACCCACGCGGGATATGCTCAACGACCGCGCCGTCATGGGCAATGGCTGCATCCCGATCAACGAGATTCGCGGCTGGGTGGAGAAGGCCGGATTCCACGGGTTTATCGAAGTGGAAATATTCTCCGACGAACTCTGGGCCATGGACCAGGAACGTTACCTGAAACGAATCAAGAACGCCTACCTGAAGCACGTATAACGCAGCATAGGCATCTCGCCTGTGTTTTGTCAGTCAAGACACCGACGCTGTAATCGCTATACCTGAGCAAAAAAGGGACTGACGCAAGCGCAGCGAGGTACGAGCGCAGACGGGTCTGTCCTTTTTCTTGCGTGAATAGGAAAAGTTGCCCTAATCGCTATACCAGCGCGCCAATAAAAAGACTGACCGAATTGACCAGTTCCACGGCAAAATTCAACGCAAAAAACAGCGTATCGCGAATGAGCAGAAACAGGGCCAACAAGATTTGCATGATTTACTCCAGGGATTTGGGTGCTTTTTTACCACTATTTAAGGCTGATACGGTCATTTTCCATCTGCGAATTAAGGCAAACCGTTTAACGCCTATCGGAGCCGAAGTATAGCAAAACCGTGCATGTTCACGAAAAACCGGAGGTCGGGTCTTCTTGCCCGGCACAAGACACGGGCAAGGGCTATCGCCCCTTGTCCGTGGCACCCGTAACCATACTCCGTAAGCACATACTCAAAATCGAAGCCCCTTCGCAGCCACACGTAAATCAAAACCAGGCAGGAGCCACCCATGAGCAACGCCCTCGACACCCTGAAAGAACGCCTCGGCGAGGTCAGTGACATCAACAGCGCGGTTTCGCTGCTCCACTGGGATCAGGAAGTCTACATGCCCCCCAAGGCGGCGTCGGGCCGTGGGCAACAACTCGCTACCCTCTCGGGACTGGCCCACCGGATGTTTACCGATGCGGCCATTGGCGATCTGCTTCGGAAGCTTCAGGAATCCGACGGCCTTTCGCCCGATGACGCGAAGCTGGTCAGCGAAGCGACCCACGATTACGACCAGGCCACGAAGGTACCGGAGTCCTTCGTGCAGGAGTTCGCTATCGCCCAGAGCAAGGCCTATGAAGCCTGGGTCGAAGCCCGGGAGTCCTCCGCCTTTAAGACGTTTCAGCCCCACTTGGAAACCATGCTGGGACTTTTGCGACAGAAAGCCGACTTGCTCGGCTATGAAGGCTCGCCCTACAACGCCCTCCTCGGCGAATACGAGCGGGGCATGACGGCGGAGCAGCTCAAGACCATTTTCGGTGAATTGGCCCCCAAACAAGGTGCCCTTGTCGACCGCATCGTCAATGCGTCCGACCAGCCCGATCTCGCGTGGCTCGACCAGGAATGGAACCCCGACACCCAGTGGAACATCAGCTTGGAGGTGCTGCGGGAAATGGGCTATGACTTCGATGCCGGACGCCAAGACAAGTCCATCCACCCCTTCACCATCAACTTCGATACAAAGGATGTCCGGGTCACCACGCGCATCCATGAAAAGGAACTCTTCTCCGGCCTCACGGGTTCCATCCACGAAGGGGGCCATGCCCTTTATGAGCAGGGCTTTCTCGACAGCGACCGCCGCTCCGTGTTGGGACAGGCCATATCTCTGGGCATCCACGAATCCCAGTCGCGCATGTGGGAAAATGTCATCGGTCGCAGCCAGCCCTTCTGGAACCGCTATGCCCCGCGTCTGCAAGCGGCCTATCCCGGACAG
Source organism: Candidatus Hydrogenedentota bacterium (assembly GCA_024280935.1). Lineage (GTDB taxonomy): Bacteria > Hydrogenedentota > Hydrogenedentia > Hydrogenedentales > JAEUWI01 > JAEUWI01. The sequence continues at coordinate 3,073 of JAJRPE010000604.1, read as the reverse complement.
CTCGACGGGCGCACACCGGAAGACTTCTACCGCGCTATCAACCACGTCACCCCCAGCCTGATTCGCGTCGAAGCCGACGAATGCACCTACAACCTCCACGTCATCATTCGCTTTGAAATCGAGCTGGCTTTGGTCGAAGGCGACCTCGCCGTGGCCGATGTACCCGAGGCCTGGAATACCAAGATGAAGGAATATTTGGGGCTTGATGTCCCCGATGACACGAATGGCTGTCTTCAGGATATCCACTGGTCACACGGCAGCATGGGCTACTTCCCCACCTACGCGCTGGGCAACCTCTATGCCGCCCAGCTTTTTGAGACCATCGAAGAAGCCCTGCCCGATCTTTGGACTCAGGTGGAAGCGGGTGACTTTGCGCCGCTACTGGGCTGGCTGCGAAAGAACGTCCATGAAGTAGGCCGACGTAACACCGCCGTGGAACTCATCGAAAACGTGACAGGAAAAGAACCTTCCGCAGATGCTTTCATGCGCTATCTGGAAGGGAAGTATCTCCCGCTGTATGGACTAAGGGACTGACGCACCCACGTGATCGTCGTGAAACGAAGACCACGTCAATGTACAAGAATGCCCTCGGCACAGTGAATTATGCGTTGCCGGGTGTGGCTGTCCTGCGTTTTTTTGTGCCCATACTACCGGTACAGCCACGGATTCCGCCTGGGGCGTAACCGATGGTAGTCCCTAGCCAAACAGCGCCGCCCAGACCGCTTCTTTGAAGCCCACGGTGGCTGCGCCGTCTCCGAGTATGAAAGGACGCTTGACCAGATTACCGTTGCTGGCCAGAAGCTCCAGTGCCTCTTTTTCGGAAAGGGTTGGGAGTTTTTCCTTCATGTTCAGCGTTCGGTAATCCTGACCGGCGGTATTGAAGAGCTTCTTGATATTGCCGTCCATGGCGGCAAGCATGGTCTTTAGCTCGGCAACCTTGGGCGGCGTATCGCGGATGGGCACATCGTCATAACTCAAGTCGTGGGCATCCAACCACTTGAGGGCTTTTTTGCAGGTGCCACAGTTCTTGTAGATGTATATTTTGAGGAGCATGTGTTCTCTCTTTCGGGATAGAAACAATTTACGTAACCGTTCACGGCACGGGGAACCATAATCGACAAAAGACCTACGGGTGCCACGGGTAGTGAACGCTTACCAATGTGCAACGTCCAGATCGTACCGGGAGAGCGAGGGGCATCACAAGGTTAAGTATTTTTTGTTGACCTGTTAGGGTTGATTATAACCATTTTACACCCATCAGGAGACATCCCCATGCTCATCACGGCGCTACTCATTTCTCTTGCTGCATCAAGCGACCCAATCACTTTCTCAGAACATCTCATCTTCGACCAATTCAGCTACCCCTATGGGATTGCTGCGGGTGACTTCGACGGAGACGGCGACCTCGATATTTCCAGTGCAGATTGCAAGACCAACGATTCCCTCTATTGGTTCGAAAACGACGGTGCTGGAAGATTCACCCAGCACTTCGTCCAGAAGAATGACCCCGAGCGTCTGGAGCGCCACGCTTTGGGCGACATCAACGGGGACGGACATTTGGATATCGTGATTGTGAAGAATTTGCGTGGTCACCTCCTGTGGTTTGAGAACAGCGGCACCCCACGCGACGGAAAACTCTGGAAGCGCCATGTCATCACGACGGAGCTTCCGGGGGCCTATGATGTGACCCTCGCCGACATTGACCGAGACGGTGACTTGGATGTGGCCGCCTCCAGTTGGATTCTGGGCAACCAGTTCGCGTGGTTCGAAAACGACGGAAGCCCTGATGATGGAACGTGGACCAACTTCATTCGCTATGGAGCCACGACCTCCAGTATTCCGGCGGCCAACTCATTGAACTCGATGCCAACAGTCTTCCGGGTTTCAAGTTCACCAACTCTCTGCGCCAGTTCTTCTTTCGCCTTTCGTATTTTTCCGTTTTGCATAGCGATGTATCTGCTTGGATTTTTGGTCGCACGGACGTCCAGAATACTCCTCTCCAAACTGTGGATCTTTCTATTATAGGACTCTTCCATGCTCGCGATTTGGCGATCGACCAAGGACTCGTTATGCCGCTTCGCTTCTTCTCCAAGTTGATGAACTCGCTGGAGAATTCGCTCGTTGGCTATGGAATAGGCCGATTTCAGACGGTTCTTGTACTGGGAATTCAGGACGCTTCTGCAGTCTATGCCGAACTCCAACAATTCGCCCAGTAGTTCCTCGCCCGAATCTTCCGGACAGCAGTCCGCCCCGCTCTCGTCACAGACGATTAGCTCCAGATGGGTTGACTTTTTAGCCGCATTCAGGAGTACACGATATACGAAGTAGAAATATCCTCCGGGTGAAATGGTTGTGCTTGATAATTGAATGCGGCTGGAATTGAGTAACTTTCCTCTGTGAGCTTCGAACACCTCCACGACAACTCGCAGTAGCGGATGTGTTACGCTAAGAAACTCTATGCGAGGACTGCTATATGCAACGTTGGAGTCGAATGTTACGTCTATTCCGGACTTGTTGTCTGTTTGAAAGAATCTTGGCAATTTCGTAGACGCCCTTCGTTCGCGTATCCAACCTTCGAGTCCTTCGTCCGGGAACAATGAGTAGATACCCGGGCCGCCTATGGATTCTTTCATTACAGTCTTAGGGCAGAAATGCCGGATGAAATCTTCAAAGTAGAACCGCAATTGAGCAGGCGTCATATACCTCTTTTTTTGAATGATGTTGTCTACCTCTTTCTTAAAGAATTCATCCGTACCGATGAATTTTGCCGAGTTTTCCTCCAGATTTCGAAGCTCCCGCTGCTCCTTTTCTATGGCAAGAGTAGCTGTTTCTACACGTTCAAATTCTTCTTCCGGTGTCAACTTACTGGTAAAGAACTCCTTGCCCAGTCGCGCAACAGTCTGTCCGAGGATTACTTCCAAGTCCCCAATAGACCCTCTGGTTGCATAAATCCGAGTTTTAGATGAGCTTATATGCCTCTCAGGGGCGCATAATCATTGAGCAAAATTCGTTTTGGAGTACTGTCAGGAGTGGGTAGCTGGACTGCACTCCCGGTGAGGTCCTTAGCCTTTAT
>JAJRPE010000603.1 GCA_024280935.1 Candidatus Hydrogenedentota bacterium | reverse complement strand
TGATCCTGAGGTGGGTCTTAACAACGTAAAAAGGGCCGCCCATCCAGGCGGCCCTAACTTCAATCTATCTGATACGTTTCCTCAGCAAATATCCATCTTCGAGAGGCTCAACATCTCGCCCGCGCTGAAATTATTCTCTGGCGTATAACCAGCCAACGGCTTGAAGTGGGTGTGGAAGGCGTCCAGGAACCAGTTCACCTGGGGGAAGTACTCGTCTTCCATTTCCGCGGGCGGCACGATCCAGTTGGGCGCGCCAAGGACCACGGCCGGGGCATCAAGGTGGTCGAAGGCCATGGTGCTGATTTGCGAGGCGATGGTGTGCATGAAGCTGCCCCGTTCACAGGCGTCGCTGGCGAGGATAAGGCGGCCCGTCTTCTTCACGGACTGGAGGAGCTTGTCGTAGTCGAAGGGCACGAGGCTGCGTCCGTCGATGACTTCCACCGAGATACCATGATCGACCTCCAACTGCTTCGCGGCATCCAGGGCGCGGTAGAGGGTTGCGCCAAAAGTAAGGATGGTCAGCTCGGAGCCTTCCTTCGCCACATGAGGTTCGCCGAGAGGGATTCGGTAGTACTCGGCAGGGACCCCTTCGGGGTAGACAATTTCGGGCTGGGTGTAGAGGCGCTGGCTCTCGAAGAAGACCACGGGGTCGTGCCCGCTGAGGGCCGTGGCCATCATGCCTTTGGCGTCGTAGGGCGTGGCCGGAAAGACCACCTTGAGTCCGGGAATGTGGGCGCAGAGGGCGGTCCAATCCTGGGAGTGCTGGGCACCGTACTTGTTACCCACGGATACGCGGAGCACGACGGGCATCTTGCAGAAGCCGCCGGACATGGACTGCCACTTGGCCATCTGGTTGAAGACTTCGTCGCCCGCACGGCCGAGGAAGTCGCAGTACATGAGTTCGACGAGGGCCTTGCCGCCTTCGAGGGCATAACCCACACCGGTCCCGACGATGGCGGCTTCGGAGATGGGCGAGTTGAAAAGACGACGGTAGGGCAGGGCTTCGGTGAGGCCCTGGTACACGGCGAAGGCACCACCCCAATCGCGGTTCTCTTCGCCATAGGCAATGAGGCGGTGGTCGTTGTAGAAGTGGTGTACGACGGATTCAAAAATTGCCTCACCATAGGTGACGGCTTTCGTGCCCTTGAGCACCTTGCCGTTGTCGGCGATGCCCTTGCGGGACTTCTTCGCGATCTGCTTCACCCGTGGAATCTCTTCCATGGGGATCTTCACGTCGTCATCACGACGCAAGCCCGGCAGGGTCTCGTCGATCTCGTTGCAGAACATAATGGGCGCGATGCCCTTGCGCGGCCCGAGGACCATGCGCGGGGAGTGGTCGTAGTCGACCGCGAGGGTGCATGCCTTGGTACACTTGCGCGTGGCATAAGCCTGAACCGCGTCGAGGTCGGCCTGGGTCGCCACACCCGCATCCACCAGCTTGGCGCCGAATTCCACGATGGCATCGGCCTTGCGCCACATATCGATCTCGTCGCGTTCGCGGTAGGAGGACTGATCACTCGGGGAGTGTCCAGTCTGGCGATAGCACTGCACGTCGAGCAACACGGGGCCTTTGCCGGACTTGATGAGTTCCATCTTGCGCTGGTAGGCGTCCGCCACGCTGAGGGGGTTGTTGCCATCGATGGTTTCGGCGTGCATGTTGTCGGGGTTCACTGCCGCGCCGATGCGCGCGAGGTGATCGAAGCCCATGGTCTCGCCAATAGGCTGACCGCCCATCCCGTAGAAGTTGTTCATGAAGTTGAAGACGATGGGCAAGCCGCCACGGAAGTCTTCTTCCCAGAGGCGGGTGAACTGGCCCATGGAGGAAAAACCGAGGGCTTCCCACACGGGACCGCAGCCTATGGACGCATCGCCTATGTTGGCGACCGTGATGCCGCCCGCTTCCTGCACCTTCTTGTAGAGTGCGGAACCGGTGGCGATGTCGGCGCTTCCACCCACGAGGGCGTTGTTGGGGTAGATGCCAAAGGGCGTGAAGAAGACGTGCATGGAGCCGCCCATGCCCTTGTTGAAACCCGTCTCGCGGCCAAAAATTTCGGCGAGGAGTCCGTAGAGCAAGAAATCGATGCCGAGTTCTTCCTCTTCGCCGGTCTTGAGAGCGGCTTTCTTTCCTGCCTTGAGTCCGGTCCAGTCGACTTCGTTCTTCTCGACGATATTGAGAATGCGCCCGTCCCAGAACTCGGACATGAGACCGTTGAGGCCACTGCCCTTGAGTTCGTCAATGGCACGCATGCCCTTGGCAATGACTTCACCATGGCTCCGGTGGCTGCCGAAGATATGGTCGTTTACAGAGAGGTGAAAGCACTCACCGACCGCAGCCGCTTCCTGGCCCGTAGAAAGGTGGGCCGGGCCGGCGTGGTTGTAGTTAATGCCTTCGTAGCTCTGGGTCTTCTTGATGCTGTCGAGCATGTTTTCGAATTCGCGGATGATGACCATGTCGCGGTAGGCGCGGATCAGACGTTCGGGCGTGATGGCCTTGTTGCTCTTGAGTTCGTCCTTGATGGTCTTGTTGTAGGCGTTGACCGCGATGGACCCGAGGTCGATGGTGCTGGCCTTGCGGACTTCTTCCGGGATGACCATAAGTGGCTTGGGCATGGGCTATTTCCTTAACGGTTTGTTTCTCTCGTTCCCAAGCTCTGCTTGGGAACGAGGTATGTAGGACAGGCGTCCCGCCTGTCATGACAGCCGAGACGGCTATCCTACGTTAGTTTCGTTCGTTTGGATATCGTTTTCGTGCGGTGGGCCGCACGGTTGCTCTTGTTCAGGGTGGGACAGGCGTCCCGCCTGTCATGACAGCCGAGACGGCTATCCTACGTTAGCGTGTCCCAGGGTTGCGCTCGTTCCTCGCTCCACCCTGGGCTACGATATGTCGTCCCTACGGGACTGTTTTCGTGCGTTGTTTTCATGGCGTCATTCCCACGAACGTGGGAATCCAGCACGCGTAACGCAGCACCTTCGAACTCTCTGGTTCCCCGCGTTCGCGGGGATGACGCACTCAATCTGAGTTACGCTATGTCGTCCCTGCGGGACTTTTGGTGCCCTTCTGAACACCCTGTCGAGCAGGTGCATCCGCAGATGCAGCAATGCCCCGGAGGGGCAACGGAACTTAGCCCAGGGTGCAGCGAGGTACGAGCGTAACCCTGGGTATAGGTTCCTTCTACATATCGAACCCCGAATGGGGTGGCGGAATATTCGAATAAAACATCCGTCGACCGCTTCGCGGGCTTTCTACTGTTTATCCTCTAATCCCAGGGTTCCGCTACGCTCCACCCTGGGCTAAGTTACGTCGCCCCTACGGGGCTATTTCGTGCGTTGTTCTCATATCGTCATTCCCACGAACGTGGAAATCCAGAACGCGTAACGCAGCACTCTCGAACTTTCTGGTTCCCCGCGTTCGCGGGGATGACGATTAAAATCTAAAAATCCGCTGTTTCCAGCAGGGTCTTGAGGTGACCCATGAATTGCGCAGCGACCGATCCGTCAATAACCCGGTGGTCACTGCTCAGGGTCAACTTCATGATGGGACGCACTTGCATACCCCCATCGATCACGACCACACGGTCCTTAATCTGACCAATCGCCAGAATGGCGCTGTCGGGCTGGTTGATGATGGCGGTGAAGCTGTCCACGCCAAAGGCACCCAGGTTGGAGACGGTGAAGGTGTTGCCCGCGTAATCATCGGGCACGAGTTTGCCGCTGCGTGCTTTCTCGGCCAATTCCTTACAGTCGCGGTTGATATCTTGCAGGGACTTGGTCTGAATGTCCTTGACCACGGGAACAATAAGGCCCTCGGGCATGGCCACGGCGAAACCGAGGTTGATGGTGTCGCGGGATTCGATGGCATCGCCGAGCCAGCGGGAATTCACCGTCGGGAAGGCCTGAATCGCCCGTGCGGTGGCACGCATGACGAGGTCGTTGAAGGACGGCTTGAAATTGGGCAGCGCACCGCGATAGGCAACGGCTTCTTTCATGTCCACCTCGACGGTCACATAGAAATGGGGTGCGTTGAACTTGCTCTCCACCATCCGCTCGGCGATGATGCGGCGCATGGGGCTGAGCGGGGTCGTCGCGCTGCTGAGGGGTTGGGCGGCTGGGGGTGATGGCGCAGTCCTGCTGGATGGTGCAGTGGCTGCCACCGCGACGACATCATCCTTCGCGATGCGACCCGTTGCACTGCCGGGGACTACGGTGGTGATGTCGATGCCCTGCTCGCGGGCGACACGGCGTGCGGTGGGTGTCGAGCGGACTGAGCCGCGTTTTTCATTATAGGCCAGCACGTCTTCCTCGATGATGCGTCCTTCGGGGCCGGAAGCATTCAGAAAACTTGGATCGATATTGAGGCGCTGCGCGGCAGAGCGTGCGCGGGGCGACATGGCACCGCTCGCGGAACCCGATGCTTCGCTGACAGGTGCGGCCTCAGAGGCTTCCACGACCGACGCGGGCACGGCAGCAGCTTCGGTGGCTGCGGCGGGAGTGGTCGCGGGCGCGTCTCCCCCACCATCCACCGTATATTGCGCAAGGTCCGGCAGGGCTTCGTCCGCATTACCGATCAGGGCCACGACGGTCAAAACGGGCACTTCGACCTCTTCGGGGATCAGAATTTTCCGCAGGATGCCGCTGGCCGTGGATTCCGCCTCGATTTCGGCCTTGTCCGTCTGGATGGTGAAGATGGGTTCGCCCTGTTCAACAGCGTCGCCTTCTTTTTTCAGCCACTGGGTGATTTCGGCCTCTTCCACACTCTGTCCCAATTGGGGTAGCTTTATTTCGTGCATGGTTTTTCCTGAACTTTACTGTAGTTCGGCCTGAAAGGCCTCAACAGGTTAGCCCAGAGCAACGCCCTGGGTAGATGTAACAAAATAAATCAGCAGCCCTGAAAGGGCGACACAATGGTCGTGATAAACTTCTATTTCGCCCTTTCAGGACTTTGCTTATAACGTCTCTTTTCCCAGGGCGTTGTCTGGGCTAACCTGTTATGCCCCTTCGGGGCGCTGCCCCCATTCTTAAAAAAACGTAAGCGTTCACAGCACGTACAAGAGAATGTAGCATAGCCGTCCCGGCTGTGATGGTCACGCAGTGACCATTTTTCGTATCCTCCACGCAGGCCTTCGGGCCGTAATACACAGCCGGGACGGCTATGCTACAAGCATTTTTATCTCCAACGTGAGCGTCGCCCACAAACCCAGTTTTGTTCGCGACACGGGCAAGGGCTATCGCTCCTTGTCCGTGGCACCCGCAACGTTTATAAAATCATGCCACGACCAACTCCATGCCGTGTTCGGCGCAAAACTCGGCATAGTCGGGCGGCAAGGGGGCATCGGTGATCACCGTACCCACATCGGTCAGTTTACCGGCGTGGGCAAAGGTCACCACCCCCACCTTATTGCTGTCCGCCAGCAACACCACCTCTCGGGCGCGTTGCATCACCAACTCCTTGGTATAGGCTTCGCCCGCATCGGTGGTGGTCAGTCCTTCGTCCAGGGAAATACCAATCGTGCCCATGAAGGCCTTGTCGATGTGCAATTCTTCGAGCATGAAGCGCGTCAAGGGTCCGACCATGGTCTGGCTCAATCGCCGTAACTCGCCGCCAATCAAAATCAACTGGGGACCACTGCCCGCCAACTCCGAAGCCGCGCGCAGGGAATTCGTCACGACGGTAATATCCGTTCGCTCGCGCAGCAGCCGTGCCAATTCCAAGACCGTGCTGCCACCATCGAGGTAGACCGTGTCGCGGGAACCGATGAGCTCCGCCGCTTTCTGTGCGATGCGCAGCTTCTCCGGTTGGGCGATAGCCGCCTTATCATCGAAGACCGGTTCCTCATAACGCTTCTCCACCGCCACCGCACCGCCATGAACCCGCCGCGCTTCGCCCTTGCGCTCCAACTCCTCCAAGTCCCGCCGCACCGTCGCAGCGGACACTTCCAGGGCCACGCACAAGTCGTCTACCCGAACAACGCCCGTATCGCGTAGAATGGCGCGAAGGCGGTCCAGTCGCTCGGCGGCGAGTTCTTTATGCTTGTGTGTACGGGTGCTCGTCATTGTTGGCCTAAGGAATCTGCTCGAAATAAGCTTTCCGTAAGCGTTCATCGCTTGATCGCGAAAGCAGGTCGTCATCCCCGCGAACGCGGGGATCCAGTATGACCGGAGAGATTCCTGTCGCGTTCTGGATTCCCACTTACGTGGGAATGACGGTGTGGAATTTCTTTGGGGTGAACGCTTACAGCTTTCCAAGTTTAATAGAGGGGGTGTCTGTTTTTCATTCGCTTCGAAGCGGTAGGGGTATGATAAACAGACGCATAGACTTATGCCCTGAAGGGGCTCAACAGGTTAGCCCAGGGCAACGCCCTGGGTAAAGTGGTCCACAAAAAACAGCCCTGAAAGGGCGTAATAGAATTGCCCTGCGGCAACAAAAACTTTCCCGTACAGTATGCTTCGATTTTAGGCAGGTACCATTGAAAATCCATCAAGAAAGCACCCATTATAGTTCTACTATTTGCGCCCTTTCAGGGCTGGTCGGTTTTGTGACATCCTAACCCAGGGCGTTGCCCTGGGCTAAGCTATTGAGGCCTTTCAGGCCGAATTTCCAATGCCCGTCCTTGTCGGCTGTAGTTGCTCGCTCCGCAAACGCGTAGCTCTACTCTTCAAGAAGGCCAATTAAAAAACAAGGAAGCATCACGTCATTCCCACGAACGTGGGAATCCAGAACGTGTATCGAAGTGTCCTCGGGCTTGCTGGATCCCCGCGTTCGCGGAGATGACGATCTCCGTATAATACTGAAGCGACATGAGGCTATCTCGAAGGGTAAATATGTTCCTTCTTGCAATTTCCTGATAGATTATACTATATTTACGGAAGAAATCAATCATAAACAATCAAACTTCTGCAAAATATCTTACAAAAAGGCCCAATCCCATGACCCAGACCCGTGCGTTACGCATCTATGACAAGCATGACCTTCGCTTGGAAACCTTTGACCTGCCCGCACTTAACGACGATGAGATCCTCGCCGACGTGCGTACCAACAGCATTTGCATGTCCACCTACAAGGTCTTGCAGCAGGGTGCGGCCCACAAACGGGTTCCGGCGGATATTGCGGAGAATCCCATCATCGTGGGCCACGAAATGTGCGGCGAAATCCTCGAGGTGGGTTCCAAGCACAAGGATTTGGTGAAGGTCGGCGCAAAATATAGCCTTCAGCCCGCCCTGAATCTCCCCGGCCGCGAATTCGATGCGCCCGGCTATTCCTTCCAGTATCTGGGTGGTCATGCGACCAAGATCATCATCCCCAAGGAAGTCATGGAGCAAGATTGCCTCCTTTCTTATGAGGGCGAGGGTTATTTCCAGGCTTCGCTGGCGGAGCCGGTCTCCTGCATCGTCGGCGGCTTTAATGTGCAGTACCACTTTGCGCACGGCTCCTACGAACACAAGATGGGCATTGACACCGACGGCAACATGGCCCTCCTCGGTGGCACGGGTCCCATGGGCCTGGGCGCGATTGACTACGCCCTCCACGGCCCCAGCAAACCGAAAATTCTGATTGTCACCGATATTGACCAGGCCCGCCTGGACCGCGCCGCGAGCCTCTTCACGGTGGCGGACGCGAAGGCCAATGGCGTGGAACTTCACTACGTCAACACGGGCGGCGGAAATCCCGTGCAGGACATGCGCGACATTACTGATGGCAAAGGTTACGCCGATGTATTCGTCTTCGCACCGGTCGGTGCGCTCATCGAGGAGGCCAGTGCCATCATGGGTACGAACGGCTGTCTGAACTTCTTCGCGGGGCCCTCGGACACCGCGTTCAAGGCCACGATCAATTTTTACGATGTCCACTACGCCTCCCACCATGTGGCGGCGAACAGTGGCGGCGACACGAACGACATGCGGATTGCTCTGAAGTACATGGGCGAAGGCAAATTGACCCCAGCCGTCATGATCACCCACATCGGCGGCCTCAACGCCGCCGCCGAGACCATCGCCAATCTGCCCAATATCCCCGGCGGCAAAAAGCTGATTTACACCAACACGGACATGCCGCTGGTGGCCCTGGACGACCTGGCCGACCTGGGGAAGGACGACGCCTTCTACGCGAAGCTCGCGGAGATCACGGCCAACAACAACGGCCTGTGGTCGAATGAGGCGGAGACCTACCTCATGGCCAACGCACCCGTAATAGGGTAGGAAAATAGACTGCGCAACGCTGGCCGGCCCCGTCTGCCAATCTATAACCGCGATGATTGGGAGCGCAGGCGGCCCGCCTGCTATGCACCAACGGTGCATAATATTCGGAGATTGACCATCAATCTCTTCAGCCAGCGGAGACTTGAACAAAACAGATATTCCTGGAGAGCACTGGGTCGAACAGAGTTCTCCGACATAGCGCGCTTTCAGCGCGTGGCAGGCGAGCCGCCTGCGCTCCCAATCATCCAATCCGTCTTGATAGATTCGAAGCACGTAACATTCCTACAACGCCAAAACAAACACCCCGGAGTCCCCTCATCATGTCATCCCCCCTTCCCTGGCCCGATTTTACGGCATTGACCTCCCCCATGGACAAGCTCGTGGCCCTGTCGCGCTTTTACGGCACGGACCCGAGCTTCGTCATTGCGGGGGGCGGCAACACGTCGGTTAAGAACGGCAATCGCCTTCAGGTCAAGGGGAGCGGCACCTCCCTCGCCGATATCGCCCCCGAGGGTTTTGTGGAAATGGACCGGGACGCGCTGGACACCATTCTCAACAGCGCCTTGAGCGACGACATTGACGAGCGCGAGGCCCAGTTCAAGGAGGCGGT
>JAJRPE010000602.1 GCA_024280935.1 Candidatus Hydrogenedentota bacterium | reverse complement strand
CCGCCCCGAAGGGGCACAACAGGTTAGCCCAGGGCAACGCCCTGGGTCAGGGTTTAATAGCAATCAACAGCCCTGAAAGGGCGCGTGAGCGGACCATGTCTTTTTCCTGTATCGCCCTTTCAGGGCTTGGGAATATGACGCATATTTTCCCAGGGCGTTGCCCTGGGCTAACCTGTTCAGGCCTTTCAGGCCAAAGAACGGCTACGCACTCCCAAACAAAGCATGAAAACGAGGAAAATAGTGCGGGCCAAAGCATGGCCCCTTCACGGGCAAGGCGCTGTCGCTCCTTGTCCGTGGCACCCGAAGCACTCCGTGAAGCCCAAGACACGCCCAAGCATAGTCCCGAAGCGACGACATATCGTAGCTCAGGGTGGAGCGAGGCACGAGCGGAACCCTGGGTACTGCAACCGCCCAAAAAACTGAAGCTCCGAAGGGGGTGGCATAAAATTGCACACAACACCGTCGGCCCCGCCCGCCACGAAGGCACCTGACCATGCCACCCATCCGTGTTGCCCACATCATCACCCGCCTCTCCAAGGGCGGCGCGCAGGAAAACACCTTTCACACAGTCCGGCTGGCCGACAAGACCCGTTACGAAGTCGATCTCATCAGCGGGCCGACCCATGGACACGAAGGCAGCATTGAACCAAACATCGAAACCGCAGACATCTCGATTATTCGAGAACCCACACTCATCCGCGCACCTTCGCCCCCCCACGATTACCTTGCTCTGCGCGGCCTTACTAAAAAGTTACGGGACGGCCACTACGACCTCGTCCACACCCACACCTCCAAGGCCGGCATTCTCGGCCGCCTGGCCGCCGAACGGGCGGGAATTCGTCATGTCGTTCACACCCCCCATGGCAATGTATTTCACGGTTACTTTAATCGGCCTCTTACCCGAGCCTTCGTCTGGATGGAGCGCCATGCGGCCCGACGCACTCACCGCATCATTGAATTGACCCAAGGCGGCATCGAAGAGCATCTCGCCGAAGGTATTGGGCAACGCGAACAATATCGGGTTGTCTTCAGCGGCATTGATACCACCCCCTATAGCGATGCCATCGCACGCCGGGAACAAACCCGCAGAAAATTGGGCATCGCAGACGATGAAATTCTTGTGGGCGGAGTCGGCAGGCTTGAACCGGTCAAGGGATTCACGTATTTTGTAGCCATGGCCCAGCAGTTGAAGGCTATGGGAGAAAAATTTCGCTTTGTTCTTGTTGGTGAGGGTGCCCTAACCGTAACGCTCCAGCAGCAAGTCGCCGAAGCGGGTGTATCCATCGAATTTCTCGGACTACGACACGATGTCCCTGCCCTGATGGCCGCCCTGGACATGCTGGTCGTCCCCTCCATTAACGAGGGCATGGGTCGGGTTATCCTGGAAGCCGGGGCCGCCGAAACGCCCGTCGTGGCGACCCGCGTGGGCGGCATCCCCGATGTGGTCGACGATGGTGAAACGGGATTGCTGGTCCCACCGCGCAACCCGAATGCCCTTGCTGCGGCCCTGCTTGAACTGAGCCGGTCCCCCGAGCGCCGCCGTCTCATGGGAGCGACGGCACGGGCCAAGATTGTGCCGCACTACAGTTTGGAAAGCATGGTTCAACGGATTGAATCCATTTATGAGGAATTGCTGAATGAAAACACCTGAGACCCCCGCCGATGAATTCCTGTCAAAACAGCGCCTGCTCGTCATTTCCCCCCACGCCGACGATGAAAGCTTCGGCTGCGCCGGCACCATGGCGCGCATCAAAGACCTGGGCGGCGAAGTCTATGTCATCTGCTGCTCCGTCGGCACACTGAAGCACTACGACGGCAAGGAAGAACTCGTGGATGGCAGCACCCGCGAAAAAGAGTTCGAGGAGGTCATGAAGTATCTCAAGGTTGATGACTTTGAATATCTCTACCGCGACGCCGAATCCCATCTCCGCCTGGATATGATCCCCCGCCGCGATCTCATCTCAAAATTTGAACGGGAGGCCCGCTTGGCCCTGGACAAACTTCAGCCCACCATGCTGGCCATCCCCGTATCCTCCTACAACCAGGATCACGAGGCCGTGTTCCGTGCGGCCTTCACCGCCGCCCGGCCCGGCATCCCAAAGGACAAGCCCGTGCAGCCCCTGGTTATCGGATACAACAACACCTCCCTCTTCTGGAGTCTGGAGCACGAAAAGATTCACATGAACTTCTACGTGGACATCTCGGACTACCTGGAGCAGAAGCTCCACGCCCTGAGCCTCCACAAGTCACAAATGCGCGATCCCATCCACCATTCCAGCGTGCAGAACGTCGAATACACAGCCCGCCTCCGCGGCAGCGAAATTTCGGTGGCCGCCGCCGAAGGGTTTATGCTGTTCCGACAGATCTTGTAGGGCTTTGGAGCGTGACAACGTCGCTTGACAATCCAACGCTGTCGTGCCGCACGATCCCCAAAAGGCGAGTTTCAACGAGTCCTGACGGGTTCGTGCGCTGGCGCGGAGCAAAGATCCGCTGATGACAAGAGTAACGCTGTTGCGACGCGCGCGCAGGCTGCTTTGGGAACATCACGGTACTGTGACTTGCTCCAAGCGCACGAACCCTCGTGCCTCGGGATCGCGCGGCACATCTGAAATCAGTCGAAACACACTCCCACCACTCCAATACCCTTTTTCGCCTTTCCAGTCCCTCTCTTCATTCATCGCCGACTTTCGGTGGAAAGCCATTGGCGGCGGGCGGTATACTAGGGGCGGGCGTTCACGGCCCGGGCATCTTGGCCCTTAAAAAACAGTCGGCGGGTGCCACGGGTAGGCCTCTCAGGGCTTACCCGTGTAGTT
>JAJRPE010000601.1 GCA_024280935.1 Candidatus Hydrogenedentota bacterium | reverse complement strand
CGAAGAGGTCGAGCGGCAGATTGCCAACTACAGAAAGTTCAAGAAATTGACCGGAGAGTGGGTTGAACTTGGCATCGAATTATGCAAGCTCAAGACGAAGAAAAAAATCGAAAAGTAGTCGGATAATTCGGTACTCTCAAGTTCGTATCTTCGTGGTGAAAATGTATTCGGTTATGGGCGGAGTTTGCGCTGGGGTTACGGGGCGGGATGTCTACCCACCCCCGGCCCCTCCAGAGAGGGAAGCCTTTCGTTGTATCCGATACTTCTCCGAGGCTTCCTCGTTCTTTCGCAACTCTGGATAGTCCATCGCCTCAATCCACTCCTTTATCAGGGCCAGGCCCTCCACATGGGGCAGACTGCGGCCTACCACGGGCATACGAATTCCGGGATCCGTAGCCTTCATGCGGTGAAACAAAATGGACGCTTCGGAATCACCGGGTTCAATGCCAAAGCGGCCCTTGCCCACGCCCCGTCCCGCCGCCACGGGAGCCTTGAACACACCGAAACGCACCGGGTTGTCCTGGGCATAGGTAAGGTCGAGGCCCGAAGTGTAGGCCAATCCCCCAAGCTGATGACAACTGGCGCAGTTCATATCCAGGTAGGCGCGCGCCCGTTCGGCAACGGTTCCCGTGCTGGGGTCGTTCCACACGGGTGTCCGGGGGATGGCATCCAAGTCTTCTGGCGCATTCCTCAGGTAACCCTTGCGAATCCAATGGGCCAATTGATTTTCACGACCAGCAGCGTAGGGTATTTCCCGGTTCAGATGGCGGGCCTTGGTGGGACCCAAGGGAACGAAGTAGCCATCGATTTCGTGGCACATCTTGCATTGATTGATGTTGGGAATCAGCACATCCATACTGCGCGGGCTGCCGTCATAATGGGTCCACGAAACCGGCACCTTGCCTCCGGCCAAGGCGAGGCGTGCCTCGGTCATGTCCTCGTTCCACTGGTATTGAAAGGCGCTCCAGTCTTCCGTGCCCTTGACGAAAAGTCGTGTTTCAACCAACCGCTCCCCATCGTCCGGGCGGTTTATATCATAGGGATAGCCCACACTGAGAATCACCGCAGCACCTAGGGGAAACTCCAAGGTGCCATCGGGTAGATAATCTATGGCGGTATCTTCCGGGAGCCATAGGAAGCGATGAAGCGTGGCGTAATCCGCAAAATGGGGGGTATTAATTTCATAGGGAACAACGCCAGCGTTGGGAATCTGCCGACGAATATCCGTGAATAGGTTGTATTCGTTGATATACTCGGCAGGGCCTTCGGACACATCGATACGGACCGGTTCCAGGATGGCAGATTCGGCGCACTGGCCTGCCACGATGGAGCAGACCAGCACCGCCAACAACAGGTTGCCACGATGCATCAAGCAGCGTCCTCGATAACAATCGGGGCGATACTGGGGAGCGTGCCTTCATAGGCGGCAATATCACGGTCAACCTTGGCGTTGGCCGGATCGAGCAGCGACTTCAGGCCACCCATGTTCGCAAAGGCAACTTCCCCCTCATCCTTGCTGTTGTTTTGCAGGACGACCCCGACGGCTGCCTCGTCACCGGTTTTCTCGGGATTTGCGACACCGTCCCAGATAACGTCGGGCAGGGGCTTTCCGATAATTAATTCCAGGACACCGCCACTTTCCTTACCGGGATCATAACCGCACCTTCCGAAGACATTGTCATGCACCGAAACGCCCTCCGCATAGGGATAGTAGTTGGGGTCTTTTATCTGGATACCTGTGGCCAGATAGCTTACCACCAACACGTTGACCGTCGCGTGATCACGAATATCGTTGTTAAATATCTCGACATTCGAATTCGCCATGATTAACACGCCGGTGCCCGTTGAGACGGTGCCAACGATATTTCCGGGCGGGGCGAAATTTGTGGTGTTGTTGTCGTAGACCTTGTTGTTCAACAGGCGCACATCATGGCCCCGTTGCACGGGCAGGTCGGGCAGGTCAAAGACCAGGAGACCGCCGGTGTTGTTCGTGACCACGTTGTTAATGACATCCGCACCATGGCAGTTTTCGATTTCGATGCCCGCCACGTTGTATTCCGCACGGCAGTTGCGCACGATAACGTTCTTGGACTGGCCCACGTAGATACCCGCGTCGGAAGCCGCGATCGCGACACATTCTTCCACCAATACGTTGGTGGAATTCACCGGGTACAGACCATAGGCCCCATTCTCCGGTTTCGGTCCACCGGTCCACGCCGCCTTAACACGACGATAGACGATGTCGTTTGCCGTGTGTGACTTTATGGCGTTGCCCTTGGTATCAACCACGGCAAAGTCTTCCAAGAGAACACCATCACTCGTAATGTGGAGCCCCTCACTACCCGCCACCTGCTTCTTGAAATCCAGGATGGTCTTGTCCATGCCACGGCCACGAAGCGTGACGTTGTCCACATCGAGAGAAAGGCCCAAGCTGAGATTAAAGGTGCCTTCTTCCAGGAGAATGGTATCACCCGGCTCCGCTTCGATCAGGGCCTCCTGAATTTCCATATTTGCATCCGGTCCTGGCTTGATCACAAAAGCAGCCTCGGGTGTAGCTTCCGCTGAGGCCAGCGCAGACGCGGGAGCTTCTGCAACGGCTTCGGCTTTTTCCATGGGTTCTTCCACGGCTACCGGAGTAGCGCTTTTCTCCTTTGGCTCCATCGGTGCCGTCGAAGGGCCACCGCACCCCTGCATAAACACCAGGCCGATAATGGCAAAGAAAATTCCCGTGGTCCTGCGTAACATCATTGGTTTTCTCCTAACGTGAGCTACACCCACAACCCAAGATCGAGCGCCGTCATCTCCGCGAACACGGGGATCCAGTAAGAACTCAACGGATTATTTCACATGCTGGATTCCCACGTTCGTGGGAATGACGTGACGTTATCCTGTTATATATGGGCCTTCCTCGAAAGTAAAGTACTACGCTTCGTCCAGGACTTTGCCTGTAAAAAGTAGCACCTGCGGTGCAGCGAGCGAATTCACATACAATCGTTACAGCCATGTCGCATGAGCGGCCGCCCCGAAGGGGCCTAACAGATTAGCCCAGGGCAACGCCCCATAAGCGCTAACTTATTTTAGGGTCAGGAAAAAATCGTTCCGTTTGATTTTTTCGTTTCCGCTTGCTCTCAGCCAGCGCACTTAGAGATCTCATTCCAGTTGTTTAGCGCATCACTAAGAGTTAGCTGTGGATCGATGGCTCTTTTTACCTGATGATATATGAATGCGAATTCACGCCAACGACTCCGAGGGCGGCTGTTTGCCCACGAGGTATCCCCAGG
>JAJRPE010000600.1 GCA_024280935.1 Candidatus Hydrogenedentota bacterium | reverse complement strand
TCCGCGCCCGTGGGTGCGATGAAGAAGGATATGGCCGGACTGTCGGGATCGAGTGGATCCGAGTCGAAGATAAACTCTTCAAGCTGGCTCAAGCCATCGCCGTCCAGATCCGAATCGGAGTCCGGGACCGCCGGGTCCGTACCCGTTTCCATTTCCACACCATCCGGCACACCGTCATCGTCTGTATCAATGCTCTCGTCGCTCGTGCCAAGGCACGCTTCGACGCAAGCAGACAAGCCGTCGCCATCTTCATCGATTTCATTGTCGGGATCCGAAGCGCACTGGGTCTCACAGGGCACCGGACACGTTGCGACTATCACCGTCCGCGTTACACGAACCGCCACATTACCGAAACTATCGGTCACGTCGTAGTTCACAAAATATTCACCCGGTGTCGACGTATCCACGCTGCCCGTGACAAGGATGCTTTCCGAAAGATCGCCGTCGCACGAATCCGACGCGGTCGCGCCCAATTCCTCGTAGACGCCCTCACAGTCCACGTTGACCGTGGTGCCACCGTTCAGAATAATGACCGGAACCTGTGCATCGACAACCCGGACCGTGCGTGTTACCGACACCGCGACGTTGCCCGCGCTATCGCTCGCGGTGTAGATCAAGGTATACGTGCCCGGATCGGACGTATTCACAACACCCGACACGATAACCGGCAAATCACCGTCACAGCCATCCAAAACGGATGCGCCAAGATCCACGAAGTTCAAACCGCAGGCTACCGTAACGTCATTTCCGCCAATCAAGGTAATAACAGGCACCGTGGTATCCATAACCTGGACCACGCGGATTACTTCGTCCGCCACATTGCCTGAAGAATCGGTTGCGTTGTAGCGAACCGTATAGAACCCGGTCGTGCCTGGCTCCACAGGATTGTCCGTGGTCACGGATATACCGGCATCGCAGGTATCCGTAACCGTCGCACCTACGTCCAGGTAGCCCGATCCGCACTCAAGCGTCACTGTCGGCTCCCCGGTAAGCGTGATTACCGGTGCCGTCGTATCAGCCACGGTCACCGTGCGGGTAAGCGTAGTGGCCGCATTGCTCTGGCTGTCTTCCGCGTTATAGGTCAATACGTATACACCAGGCGCGGACGTATCCACCGCACCCGTAACCGCTACCGTCAGATCGCCGTCACAGCCGTCGGTTGCCGTAGCACCCGCGTCAGCGTAGTCGCTGCTGCACTCCACAACCACAGCGGGATTGCCAGCCAGTGTAATGACGGGTGCTTCCGTATCCACCACGGTAACGGTACGCTGTACCGGCGTGGCCACTTGGCCCGCGTTGTCCGATACCGCATACTGGATCGTATAGGTGCCCAACACCGTCGTATCGACTGCGACAACCGTTGATGCGCCTTGCATGATGGTCACCACGATCTGGCTCGTAATATCACCGTCCACATCGTCCACCGCCGTGGCACCCGCATCCACATAAGCGCCCGAGCCGCATTGCAGCGTAACCGCGCTCTCGCCAAGGAGGGTGAGCACGGGCGGCTCAAGATCAACCAGGGACGGGGCGCTGAACGCGGAGGTGTTACCCGCGCCATCGGTCGCCGTGGCGGTGATATTGAGACCAACGGAGGACTCAATGTCTACATCGCTGGTAAAATCGCCAGACGCATCCGCCGTCACCGTAGCAATCAGCGTAGCGCCTTCACCGCCCTCATCCGAAAAGATTTCGACGGTACTATCAGCCTGGGCGGTGCCAATAACCGAACCCAACATGGTGATCACAGGCGCGGGCACGTCCGCGTTGCCGCCATTGCTCAGCACGATGCCGCCGCTAAAGTTACCGGTAATACGGTTCCCTCGGATGGTGTTCCCGGCTGTGGCCGCACCATCCACCAGAACACCCGCGCCATTGCCGGAGATTTCGTTGGCCGATCCAGCATCAACGCCGCCGACCGTATTATTGGTCGCGCCATCCACCATGCCTACGCCGTTAGATACGTTCCCGAGCACCGGATCGCCAGCGACATTCAGGCCGATGGCGTTGCCGAGTACCAGGTTGTTCGACGTACCCGTGCCAGAGATATAGACCCCCGAGACGGTGTTGGACGAAATTAGATTGCCTTCGCCATCAGCCGTGCCGCCAATCTCATTCGCCGTGGCCGCTCCCTGAATCAATACGCCGTGCGCACCGTTGCTCAGGGCGTCGTCGCCTGCGCTGTTCAAGCCGATATAGTTGCCGAGGACACGGTTCCCCGTGGTGTTCGTTCCCGAAAAGGCAACACCGCTTTGGTCGTTGCCCGAGGCCACGTTGCCTTCGCCGTCCGCCGCGCCACCGATGGTGTTGTTCGACGCGCCATTGCGCACTTCAATACCGTGCCCGCCATTGGCGGAAGCCGTGGTGCCATTCGTGCCGACAAGACACCCCGTTACCGTATTCCCTGTGGCATCCGTGCCGGATATATCAATACCGTTCCCCGGAAAATTTACCAGGATAAGGCCGCTCAACAGATTGTCCGCCGAAGTAATCGCAAGCCCCGAAAGGGTGCCGGTAAGGGCAGAACCGTCCAAGGTCAAAACACCGCCACCGTCAATGCTTGTTCCACCCGAAGTGTCCGACAGCGTCGGAAGCCCCGAGGTCAGGGCGATGGTACCCGTAACCGTAAAGCTAATCGTGTCCGCACCAGCGCGGTTGTTCGCCGCAAGGATGGCTTCACGAAGAGAAATCACGCCGTCGTCACCCGGAGTAACCAGCAGGTGGGCAGGCGACTGGGTATCGCCATCCGCCGTGTCGCTAACCGTCGACACCACCGCCGTGGCGGTCGCAGCGTCCACGACCGTAACGGTAACGTTGGCACTGGCCGTATCGCCCAGAATATTTGTCGCCACGCAACGATAGGAACCCGCGTCGCCCAAACGGGCCGCGCTGTTGTCCAGCGTCGTCGTCTGCGCGCCCGAGACCACCCCATCGTCGGTCTCGTCCACAAACTCGCTGGCACCCTCGGGCAACACTTCCCACTGATACGTGATGGGTTCGGACCCGCCTGCGGAGACCGTCAAGCTAAAGGGTTCGCCCTCCACCACGGTGACCGGACTTGGCGGCGTATCAAACACGGGGGGCAACAACGCCAGGGGCTCGGAAAACTCCGAGGTATTTCCTGCGCTGATGTCGGTGGCCGTGGCCGTTATGTTGTTGGCCTGTAGGGTCCCGATATCGAAGGTGAGCGTAAAATCACCATTGGCATCAGCAGCCGCCGCTCCGAGATAGAATTCGCCCTGATCACCGTCGTCGGCAAAAAGATCAACGGTGGTATTGGCCGGTGCGGTGCCGTTAATCGGATCCACACCAACAATGGTCGGCGCTGCAATATCATCATTGCCCGCTTCCTCCAGGAAAATACCTTTCACCCCATTGCCGTAAATGGCATTACCACGAATCGTGGCGTGGCTCGTGATTGGCGGATTGTTAAGCACCTCGCCACCCTTCACACGAACGCCATACAGGGTATTGCCCGCAATGGTGTTCGCCTGGTTGGTAGCAGGATCGTTGTCGTTGTCGAATCCCCCCAGAAGCACTTCCTCGTCCACCTGCAGCAGCGCCACGCCACTCAGGCCATTGGGAATCTGTGCGGAACCTGTTGCTGCAAGGCCAATGCGGTTCCCAAAGATCTGAATATTGTCAGGCGTCCCCGTGGTATTGAGTCGTCGGGCAACACGAATGCCATCCTCCCCGTTCCCGGAAATGAGGTTGCCTTCACCATCGCCCGTACCGCCAATCATCACGCGCCGGGCGTCAGGACCAATCCGAATGCCGATGACCTCGTTCGGAATCGCCAAGGTGCCCGCACCGTTGGTGCCGATCTTATTGCCTTGGATAAACAGCACCGGTGCCGTACCCGCGCCCGCCGTCATATCGTGAACCACAATCCCGTCATTCCTATTACCGGAGATAACGTTTCCTTCCCCGTCACCACTGCCGCCGATGCGTACATTAACCACATCGCCGGAGACAAACATGCCGGAATAGCTGTGACCCTGATTTTGGGTGCCCGTTTCATCCACACCTACATAGTTGCTGTAAAAAAAGATGTCCGTGCCACCATCAATTACAGCAGCTTGCCGGGCAGAGGCAAACACGTTGCCAAAGCCTGGACTGCCAATGGTAAGGTTGGCCCCGCCTTGGATCAGGAGGCTAGTGGTGCCACCCGAAACCCGGTTGTTCTCGACCCGCACGTTCGTGCAGCCAGCCAACCAAATATTCGGCGACGTGAAATTATTGTTGGAGTGACCGCTGATAGTGTTGCCCGCACCATCCACAGCACCACCAATCGTGCCACTGACCAAGTTCTTGAACAGGACTCCTGCCGTCTGATTGTTCATGATGGTATTGCCCAGCACGGTGTTGCCTGTGGTCGCCGCACCTGTCACATATACACCGCGGCCATAATGGCTTCCGGTGCCATTGCCACAGTGCAATGAACAACCATTGTCAAAGGAACCATTCCGGGAAATTATGTTGCCCTCCCCCGCACCCGCACCACCAATCGTATTATCAGAAGCCCCGCCTTCAATAACGACACCCGAAAAAGCATTGGGCACCGGGTTGGTGCCAGTAACCCCCACGCCAATATAATTGCCCATGACCACGTTGCTCGTAGTACCGGCACCCGTGATAAGGATCCCGTGACCAAAGTCGAGCGTCCGGTAACCTACGATGTCCCCATCGGTATTGAGAATCTCCGCGACCGCATCTGTGCCGTTGCCGGAGATTACGTTGCGTTCCGAGGCATCGCTGCCACCAATCAGGTTGTTGTCCGCGCCACCGCTGATAACGATGCCATGCTCCCTGTTTCCGTTTTCGGTGCCGGAAGTGCCCACCGTATCACCACGCGTAGTGGCCACACTAAGCTCACTGCTTGATAATTGGCCATTCAGATTCGAGTCAAGCCGATCAAAAATTTCCGTCGTCATGCTCTCAACCACGGTCTGGCCTTCGGAGAGATTCAACGAACTGCTGTCATCCACATCCGCGCCATCGAATCCGTCCAGCAGCAGTTGGGCAATCTCCGAGTCGAGCAGCACACCTTCTGCAGTCAATTCGGCCTCGGACAATTCGCCGTCGCCATCCCCATCCAGGCGATCAAACGCGGAAGACGTGAGGCCTGTCACGACAGTCTTCGCCTCGTTGAGACTAAGCCCACCGCTTTGATTGCCATCAGCCGTCGCAAAGCCCTCCAAGAGCAGACGCGCATTGGCCCTGTCCTGAGCATCGGTGCCCAGAAGACCAATGTAGCAACCTTGAACGATATTGCCGTCCACGTCCTCGCCATCAAGCACCACCCCGACATCATGAAAATTAACTATTGTTACGCCCAGGATCTCGTTGTTGGTAGATTTAATCGTGAACGCGCTCCCTGCGCCACGAAACTCCGCCAATTCCTCTTTCTCCAGAAAACCGTTACCACCCGTTTCAAATCCCGTATCGAAGTAGTCAAAATCTGCTTGCCGCACATCCTCCCTCCAAGACAAATTATGGATTATCGCCCGCACCAGGATGCCCTGACCAGGAAGAGATGAAAGACCCAATGTTTCAGCGAAGCTCAGTCCATCGCTCATGTCGGTGTCCAAGTCCGTAAAATTGGACAGGAGAAGATCACGATACCCCAACAAGCGCGTCGACACGGTAGCACCATCCAATACAAAGTGCGCACCCTCAGCCGCCGGAACAATGTTGTTTTGTGCGTCCAGGGTTCCCGACATAATCGTGACACCATCGGGATCCGTCAGAGGCGGCAAATCCACCCGGAGATTAAGCGTCCAATCCGGCAACAAAATCGTGTCATGCCCCTCAAGCGCATTCGCCTCCTGTATGGCCGCACGCAAGGATGTCGAGCCGCCACCCAGAAAAATTTCCGCCACACCATCGCCGGGCTGCGCATCACCAGCATCACCACAGTCTGTGTTATTGCTACTGCAAATCCTGTTCTGCCCATTGACCACATACACTTCGCCATGCACTGCGCCCACGAGTCCACCCAGGACCGCAAAAAGCACAACCACGCGGAGCACGGAAGAAATCCACATTTGCCGAACCATACCACTATGGAAATTACGCATCGTTTTACCTTACTTCGTTGTCAGGTTCATCGGCACCCGTGGTCCCAGAGAACCACATAGCCCACCCACGCCCGCGCCAACCCGGCGCGGGCACCAACCAATACTCCCATATTCCCATGGGACGAAATTTTGCTATAAGTCTAACTAGCATATACCTTAACGCCGCGCACCGCAACCCTTTTCTTGCCACAGGGAGCGAAAAATGCGAATAGCTGGAACAGTGGTCGATCCGCAACCAAGACCGTCATCCCCGCGAACGCGGGGATCCAGTGGTGTTGCGAAGAGTTCCTGCCGCGTTCTGGATTCTCACTTTCGTGGGAATGACGTGGACTCGGTGGACATTGTGGACGGAGTGGACAAGCAAATGGGTCCACCTCGTCCATCAAGTCCACCATGTCCACAAATTTCTCCGTGCTACCTTCGAGTTCATCATTCCAATGCACACACGCCTACCTTTCCAACAGTCCCAGCACCGTCGCCACCATCTCCTCCCGGGAAACCGTCACTTGGCCCGTCTTCCCTGCCTCCCGGTAGGCGTCACGGTCTTCAATATCCTCACGGCCCGCCTTACCGGCATCCAAATCCTTCACCGAAACCACCCCTTGGGCAATTTCATCCTCCCCGATAATCACCGCCACCGGGATACCATAATGATCCGCATGGCTCAATTGGTTGCCCATCTGCATCTTTTTCTTGCTGGCAAAGAATACTTCGCACCGAATGCCCGCCTCACGCAGTTCCCGGGCCACCTTCAGGGTATCCGCCTTGGCGACACGGCCCATGGTCACCACCAGCGCCTGCACCGCTGTCTTCCCTGCCTCGACCAATCCGAGGTGGCGAAGCGCGGCCAGGAGACGATCCAGTCCCACCGACATCCCCGTGCAGGGGATCGGCTGCTTCATAAAGCGTTCCACCAGTTGGTTATAGCGACCACCGCCCATCACCGTCCCAAATTCACGGGCCTGGGGCAGTATCATCTCGAAAACAGGGCCGGTGTAATAGTCCAGACCCCGGGCCAGGCTGGGATCAAAGCGTGCATGCTCTTCAGAGACCCCCAGGGCCTCCAGCGCCTCCGCCAACTCCGTCATCTCTGCCAGGGCTTCCTGCGCCAGCTTGGTATCCGTAAGCGCCTCCCCCATGGCCGCAATAACCGCCCGGCGATCCGCGCCGCTGATATCAATAAAGGTCAAGAGCCGCTCGATCACGTCCTCATTCAGACCGACACCCGGAATAGGATCCCCCGAATCATCAATGCGCCCGCCGCCAAGTTCCTTGCGAATATTATCCAGCCCCACCTTCGCCAGCTTGTCGATGACCCGGAGCACATGCTTCTGGCGACTGGGATCATCAATGCCACAATCCGACAACAGGGCATCGATCAGCTTCCGATTGTTGATCAAAACCAGGTAATCCGGCACATCCAGCGCCGCCATCACGGCACACATGACCGCCACGACCTCCCCGTCCACCGAAACCGTGGCCGCACCCGCCGCATCAATGTCCACCTGGGTAAACTGCCGAAAACGGCCCGGACCCGGCTTATCCGCCCGCCATACCGGCCCCATGGCATAACGCCGAAAAGGTGCCTTAATCTGCTCGGGATATTGGGCCATGAGGCGGGCAAAGGGCACCGTCAGATCGAATCGCAGCGCAATCGGCTCCTCTTCGGGACTCTCCAGCCGGAACAATTCCTTGTTCGCCTCCTCGCCGCCCGCGCCCAAGAGCACATCCAGGTGCTCCAGCGCCGGGGTTTCCACCGGCGAATAGCCATACAGCTCAAAAACCCCCTGAATACGGCGAATCACCTCGGCACGCATAAGCGCATCGCCGGGAAGAAAATCCTGAAAACCCTTTAACGTACGCGCTGCAACCAGCGCCTTTTTTTTCCCAGCCATTAAACCGAAGTATCTCCCTGGCAGCCCAAAACAGGTGCTGCTCGTCGCGCAAACGCGGTGGAGACCTGACTACCGTCCCCGAATAAAATCCACACAATCCATCGTCCGCGCATGAACGTGAAGTGTAACAGAGGACAGGAAAATGGTTCAAAGGTCACATGCCTTCGCCAAGGGTCAGTAGGGCAGGTTTTCTTACCCGCCACATGGCACGCGGTATACCAACCCCCGATTAAAGATCTCACGCAAAGGTGCAAAGAACCATTCTTTTTAACAAGGAAGGATGCTGAGATGGGTTGAGGCTGGGACTGCATCCCATCCGAGTGCCCTTGCATCAAACAGAAAAGCCGACGGGGGCCACGGGTAAGCCTGTCAGGGCTTTACCCGTATAGTAACCTGCTGACAAAGAGGGGGCTATCCACTTCCATGAGACCTCGTTTTTCACGGGTAAACCCTTCGGGCCTACCCGTGGCACCCGGAGATTCTTTTAGGTACTCAGGCAAAAAAAAGACATAGAACTCGATTGCTCGAAGGTGCCCATCGGGTTGTCAGCAAAGTCTACGTCGGAATTGGATGGACGATGACTGGCGGCTTATCCGCAGCACCCCGAACATAAGCCTCAATCGATATTTATCATTCACTTCAGACTAACTTATTGCTAGTTTTGACCATATCTTGTTAAGCCAAGCAAGCCCGACAATCACTTAACCCATTGCATTAAAAGAGGTTA
Organism: Candidatus Hydrogenedentota bacterium; assembly: GCA_024280935.1. GTDB lineage: Bacteria > Hydrogenedentota > Hydrogenedentia > Hydrogenedentales > JAEUWI01 > JAEUWI01. The sequence continues at coordinate 1,901 of JAJRPE010000600.1, read as the reverse complement.
TACAATTGGCACAGGTCTGGTGTAACCAATTCCAACCGGGAGCAGTTTGAATCGGATTTGCACCAGTGTAGGCCTTAGTCCAGAAAAGCCGCCCTAAAAATAAGGACGTTCCTGGACAACGGATGACAAGGACCAAATATCTTGGTTGTGGCCCAGCCACCGTAGAAAGGTATACCCATCATGTACAACGATGAACGCGACCTGCCAACAAACCAGCCTGGTACCAAATCCCAGAACTGGCTCACCCAGCCCGGCCCCACGGAAAGTTTTCTGCGCACCGCGCCGGAACACCTCCTTCAAGACAGCCGCGAAACAGCACCGCCAGCCGTGCCTGATTCCTCCCCCTTCACCATCGTCGGACCCACCCCAAGCTTCGCCAACATCCGCTAACACGATGTAAGGCGCTCAAAAGAGTTGGGAACATCCCCCCAGAAACACTACCCCTTATAAAAACAGCGCCGGGTGCCACCTACACAAACGCGAGGCACAAGCGGCTTTGTGGGTGCAAGTCTCCATAAAAAAACGGGCAAGCCCCACAATGCCTCTGCATCCTTCAACGCAGGCAGCCCTGCTGGACTCCATTCTAAATTCTAAATTCTAAATTCACTATTCTAAATTCAAACTTCCTACCCACGCCTGCAATTGCGGATTGTTAGGATCCAGGGCCAGCAGCGCCTGCGCATAAGACTTCGCCTCCGCCCAACGTTCCCCCTGGCTATAGAAGATCACCAGCGCCTGCAACACCGACCCGTCGCCCGGCGATAATTCGTGGGCCCGCAACAGGGCAGCCTCCGCCGCCGGACGCTTCTCAAGATGTTGCAACAGCAACGCATAGTTGTAAAAGACCCGCCCCCGCCGGGGCATCAATTCCGTGGCCTGCTTCATGTAGACCACCGCCTCCGCCAACCGCGACGACTCCGCCAGCAACAGCCCCATGGAATAATGCAACTCCCCTTCCCTGGGTGCCAGGCCGATGGCCTCCAGCAACAGGTGCTCCGCCTCCCCATTTCGCCCCTGGGCATTCAGCAGATTGGCCAGATTGACCCGCGCCGGAATAAACTGCCCATCCCGTTCAATCGCCATCCGGTAGGCCGCCTCCGCCGCTTTAGGCTTGCCCTCGGCACCATAAAGCAGCGCCAGGTTCAAGTGGGCCTCCGGCTGATCGGCGGTCGCCAACTGAAGCGCCGTATACTCCTCAACCACCGTCGCCAAGTCTGCCTTGCCTTCCTCCGAAAGACCCGGCACCCCCGCCAACAACCGTGCCGCGCCAATACGCACCGATGCCATGGGATCCATGACCAACGGACCCAACACTACGCCACGGGCTTCGGGAGGAAGACGGTCCATGCCGTCGACCGCCTGCGCACGCACCAGGGGCGAGGGATCCTTGAGTCCCGACAGCAGCGCTTCCGAAGCTGCCGCGCCACCATAGTTCTGCAAGAGTTCCAGGGCCGTGGCACGCACAATTGCCGCCACATTCTCATCCCCGGCCAGGGCCGCCAACTCCGATTCCGCAGCAGCCTCGCCACGACGGCCTACGGCAATTACGGTCGCAAAATGTTTAGTGGCCTCCGGCATCTTCTCCCCATACCACTGGACCGTGGCCTTCGCCGCCCACGCCGCATCTTTATCCGCGTGGCACTGGTTGCACGCATTGGGTGTTCCCAGAGCCACGGAAAGATCCGGGCGGGGCACCCGGAGACTGTGATCCCGCCGGGCGTCGATACCCATGTACACGCGGTCTGGCATGTGGCAATTCACACACTGGGCGCCCGGCGTGCCGGGTTCGTGAAAATGATGGGACTTGTCGTCGAAGACCCCCGGCAACACCGTCGGAAACTCGAGCGGTGGAAATTCCTGGTGGCACCGAACGCACAAACTGTTGTCGGATGCGAGGAGCC
>JAJRPE010000599.1 GCA_024280935.1 Candidatus Hydrogenedentota bacterium | reverse complement strand
TGGTCGCGTGAAGTGGAAATTCGCCACAGCGGGAGCTATGGGCTCATCCCCCGCTATTGCAGCCGATGGAACGATCTACACGCCTGATCACGCAGGAAACCTTTACGCCGTCAATCCCGATGGGAAGCAACGATGGATGCGTGCGCTGGGCAGCACGATCTATGCGTCCCCCACGCTCGGCGCTGACGGGACGATCTACCAAGGCGCGGACGATGGCATTCTCCATGCCATCAACCCCGATGGTACGTCTCGATGGACCTACGCCACGGAGAGCGTCGTACAATCAACGGCGGCTGTAGCTAAGGATGGAACCATTTACGTGGGGGCAAACGATCATCGGCTTTATGCCATCGATAAGGATGGCACAAAGAAGTGGGCTTTCCAGACGGGCGGTGTCATCGAATCATCACCGGCAGTGGGGGAAGACGGCACGGTTTACGTCGGCTCAGTGGATACCCATCTCTATGCCATCAACGCGGATGGTACAAAACGGTGGTCATTCAAGACGGGTGGCGCAGTTTATTGTTCACCTGCCGTGCTCCCCGATGCTACGGTTATCGTAGGTTCCTTCGACAACAAGGTCTACGCCATTCATCCTGACGGCACCGAAAAGTGGTCCTACACGACACAAGGTGGCGTATCGTCCTCACCCGCCATTGGAGCCGATGGAGTGGTATACATTGTTTCTCGCGACAACCTGCTTCACGCTATTGGCGCGGATGGGGCACCCCAGTGGCAATTCCCGTTGCCGGGAAAGGTCGGGCGTTCGCCCGCCATCGGTCTCAATAAAACCCTCTATATCGCAGGGACTGACGGGATTCTATATGCAATTGGCCCTGAAGGCAAATAGGCGGGTGACGCAATAAGAACACCGAACTGTAATGATGAGTCAGTTTTCTGAATGTACCAAACGAAATGAGTGAGCATAAAATGAAACGAATCTATCTCTCGACCATTATTGCCCTTTTTCTTCTTGTCCCTGGAATGGCCCTTGCCGCCGAAACCTATCTGGCACCACGCAACACGGAAGTACCCTTCCCTTATCTTCAGGAGGGGACGCGTAGCTGGCCTATTCTGAGGCAGGCGCTTCCCAATGGAACCCAAGTCCACTTCACGGCGAAAGTGGACGACAAGGTCCTCGCCGAGGGGCCGGTGCTTCAACTTTCCGGTATTACGGTGTCGATGGGTGAGGATCAAAAACTCACCATCGTTGCGGAGGCGCAAGATACGCCCCTGGCCTTTTCCCTGGACGTTGATGTGACGTTTTCCGATGGGACGACAGAATCCCAGGCTCTCTTGGTTATCCCAGCGCCCCCTGTTCGGCCCCTCTCTTATCTTGCGGATTTTGGCGACGACCTCATTCGTATTTTCAATATTTCGAGCACGGGTAAGTGGCGAGCCTTGACGAAGGATGCCTTCGACCAGTACTTCCGCCGCTGTCAGCTTCATGGCGTTGACCGGATGATTCTATGGCTTAGCCCCATGCCCTTTATCGTCGACCCGGAAAATTATGCCCCCGAAGATTGGGCGCGTTACGAAGCACAGGCCAAGGCGCTCAACGGGAGCGAGGATTTTCGCAACCTGGTCGATGAGCAGCACAAGGGTGCGGAGGAAGGGCACTGGGGCGTTCTTCTTGCCTGGGATTGGGTGCGTCAGCTCAACGGCTACCGACTCATGCGTGAATTCGGGCCCATGCTATCCAAAAGTGCCGTGGAACATGGCGTGAAGCTGTCCGTGAGTTTTCACCCCTTCGAAACGGCCCTGACGAAGTACTATGAGATACCCGCCTTCGACAAGGACGGTGTCTATCTGTGGGGCTTCCTGCCCATGGCGACACCGACCATAAATTACCAGACCGACCAAACCGCTTTCGCTCACTACCGAACGATTCTGGAAAAGATGGGGCTGCCTGACAAGGGGCGTATTGGGCGCATTAGCATTCCCGGTGTCACCAACGCAGCCGCCTTCCTCAAGCGTTTTGAGGAACAAGGGGACAATCTCAAAATCGTTCCGTCGATGTATCCACCCCTCTTGGGCGATTCGCTCGTGCTCCAGCGTCAGCCCGATGCCAGCTTTTCCCTGGTGAAATTTGCGGATTTCGAGGGAGCGGCAAATGCCAAGCAGAAGCCCCTGGCGGGTTTCCGGGTCTACGCCGAAGGCGACACAATTCACCTTGATGACATCGATGTTCCCAGCGACGTTCGCTACCTTATTCTCAGCAACCCGGTCAGTGCCGACGAAGCCCTCGATATGCCTACCCTCGAACCCGTGAAGCTCTTTGCGAGAGCGGGAAACGCTTTGGGACGCGAGAACGTCTACTGGGTCCTCGACGATAGTGAAACCTTGTCGGCTCAGACCCGTGTGCCGGGAATCCCTGACACGGGGGGCGGGGTCACAGAGTTCCACACGACAGATATTGGCTATCGCCACCTCTATAAAAAAGGTGAGGCCCGTACTGCCTTAAAGAACAGCTTGCTGGTCATCGATCTTGGCGCACCCTATTCGGTCGAGATGATGGATCTTAAGCAACCGGTCATGCGGAGAAACGTCATCAAGGAGATGAAGACGCTCCTCGCCTTACCCGCCTTTGACGAGCTCTTCATTAATACACGTTCCCATGTGTCCCTTTCAGCCTATCAGGCGGACGGGGATGAGGGCATCAAGCCCCGGGTTTACTACCGTCAGGAAAAAAAGAAGTACACGCACATTGGTATTGATCGCGCCTACGCGCCGCTTGGCGTGGTGGATGACCCGCTGCTTCGCGAATGGGCCGCCGACCCCAAGCTGGTGGAACGTATCACTACCTGGCAGGAAGGCGAGTGGGAGGGCCGCTGCCAGTTCGAAGACTCGCCCTACCGCTGGCGCTATGCTCGAAACAAGGCGGTGGCGGATGGCGTTCGCCTCCTCTTGGAAGATTTTGAAACGGCCTTTCCCGGCGTGCGGACTCGGGCCGTTATCCCCATGAGCGAGGCATCAGTCAATCGGGTGCTTGACGAAATGGAGTCCTTACAGCGTCCTGACGGAACCTTTTACGGCCGGGACTACAACCGACTCTGGAGTTCCTACAATCATATTCGCAGCATCGGCGAAGGCATGGCCATGCTGGATCTCAGCGGCCTCAAGACCGAACCCGTTCTCTTTGGAATTCGCGGTGTGCCCGATGCGGCTCCTTTCGACATCCACTTTGAGGAATCATTGCGGGATCTTGCCGACAACCGAGGCTCTGTCTTTCGCGGACCCCGCAGTTTCTTTTTCGAGGCCCAGTACAGCCTACTCCGAAAGGACTACGAGGTGGCCCGAAAACAGCGTGAAGATCTTATCTGTAAGGTGCTTTCCTATAAGGAGGACGTGAAGGAAGTCATTCTCTACGAGTCCGCCGATTGGCTCTACTACCTGCCGTTCAGTGATCGCGATCTGAGCGGAAACTATTTTATTGAGCGGTGCGGGGACACCCGATAGGTTCAAATGGTGGCTGCAATACGCTAGGATTGAAGGCGCGGGGAATGTCGGGGCGGTGGCGAAATTCAGCAAGGTTTACACGTTGACACCGGTGGCGCTGTAGGTAATTGATAGTAAACGGTTTCCGCAGATCTTGGGTGTTGCTTACCTGTGTGCTATGCTCGTTGGGGCCTGTGTTTCCAAAGCCCGTATCCGCTCACGCCACGGACAACCCCTGTGGGCTTGCCCGTGTGGATACATGAGATCGGCTGAACGCTTGGTTTTAGCTGGTGGGCATGTTTTCCAAGCACGGGCAAGGGCTATCGCCCCTTGTCCGTGGCACCCGTAGTACCCTGTGAACGGTTACCAAAGCCCTAACCCAAACAATGTGAGCACGTACCCGATGAATCGATATTCTCTATTGTCCTTCTCCGTCCTTTCGGTCTTTTTCGTCCTCGTTGCTATCCCTGCCCCTGCCGCCGAGGCCTACCTCGCGCCGCGCAACACGGAAGCGCCCTTCCCTTATTTGCAGGGGGGAACGCGGACCTGGCCGATACTCACCATGCCGATTCCTGTGGATGGGCACATGACCTTTGTTGCGAAGCACGATGGGGTATCCGTGGCCCAGGGTAATGTATTGGATCTGCCTGGTCTTCGGGTGGATTTGGCGGATGATCGGCTCCTTCGTATTGTTGCCGAGGCTGATGCCCCCGACACTATGTTTCAACTGGAAATCTCCCTGGCCTTGCCGGGGGGCTCTCTCGAATCCCAGACCCTGTCTGTGCTGCGTGCGCCCCCTGTTCGTCCCCTCTCTTATCTTGCGGATTTTGGCGACGACCTCATTCGTATTTTCAACGGTACGAGCAATGGCCGCTGGCGCCCCGTAACGAAGGATGCCTTCGACCAGTATTTCCGCCGTTGCCAGCTCCATGGTATCGACCGGATGATCATGTGGTTGAGTCCCATGCCCTACATCGTCGATCCGGCGAACTACGCCCCGGAAGATTGGGCACGCTATGAGGCCCAGGCCAAAGCGCTCAATGAAAGCGATATTTTCCGTAGCCTTATCACGGAACGGCTCAAGGGGATGAAGGAAGGCCATTGGGGCCGTCACATTTCCTGGGATTGGATCCGCCAGCTTAACGCCTACCGGCTTATGCGCGACTTTGGCCCCATGCTCTCCCAGAGCGCGGTGGACCACGGTATCAAGCTGACGGCGAGCTTTCGTCCCTTCGAACCGGCCTTGACCAAGTACTACGAATTGCCGACCTTCGATCAGGATGGAAATTTCTTGTGGGGCTTCCTCCCCATGGCGACACCGACCATCAATTACCAGACCGACCAGACGGCATTTGCCCATTACCGCACGATCCTCGACAAAATGGGCGTGCCCGACAAGGGGCGTATCGGCCGTATCACCATTCCCGGTGTCAGCAACGCAGCGGCTTTCCTCAAGCGTTTTGAGGCGCAGGGCGACAACCTTCGTATAGTCGCGTCGATGTATCCGCCCCTCCTGGCCGATTCACTGGTGCTTCAGCGCCAGCCCGATGCGAGCTTTGCCCTGGTGAAATTTACGGGCATTGCGGAACAAGCGAAGGCGAAGGAGCAAGCTCTGACGGGATTTAAGGTTTACGCCGAAGGCGACGCGATCCACATTGATGGCATTAATGTCCCCAGCGACGTTCGCTACCTCGTCCTCAGCAACCCGGCCAGCGCGGAAGAAGCCCTGGACCTGCCCACCCTCGAACCGGTAAAACTCTTTGCCAAAGCGGGCAATGCCATCGGACGGGAAAATGTCTATTGGGTCCTGGACGACGACGAAACCCTCTCACGCCAGACCCGGGTGCCCGGCATTCTCAATACCGGTGGACAGGCCACGGAATTCAATGCCACGGAAATGGGCTACCGCCACCTTTACAAGAAGGGCGAGGCGCGCACGGCATTGAAGGGCCGTCTCCTCGTTATCGATTTGGGCGCACCGTATTCGGTGGAGATGCTCGACCTGAACCAACCGGCCATGCGGGAGAACGTCATCAAGGAGATGAAGACCCTCCTCGATTTACCGGCATTCGACGAACTATTCATCAACACCCGTTCCCATGTGCAGCTTTCCGCCTACCAGGCCGATGGCGACGAGGGCATCAGGCCCCGGGTCGAATACAGGCAGAAGCATAAGCCCAGTGCGCACCTTGGCATTGATCGCGCCTATGCTCCGCTCAGCGTCGTGAACGACCCCGTGCTCCGTGAATGGGCTGCGGACCGCAACTTGGTGGAGCACATTACCACCTGGCGGCAAGGCGCGTGGGACGGGCGCTGCCAGTCGGAAAATTCACCTTACCGCTGGCGCTATGCGCGCAACAAGGCCGTGGCCGATGGCGTGCGACTGCTCTTGCAGGATTTTGAAGCGGCCTTTCCCGGCGTTCGCACCCGTGCGGTTATCCCCATGGGCGAAGCCGGGGTCAATCGAGTCACGGATGCCATAACGCCTATGAAGCGGGGTGATGGCACGCCCTATGGACCCAAGTACAACGGCGTCTGGACCACCATCAACCACATTCGCAGTATTGGCGAGGGCATGGCCATGGTGGATCTCACGGGCCTCAAGACGGAACCCGTCTTCTTTGGCATTCGCGATGTCCCCGAACCGGCTCCTTTCGCCCTTTACCTTCAGGAATCCATTGCCGACCTTGCGGACAATCGTGGATCAAGCTTTCGCGGACCACACAGTTTCTTCTTTGAGGCCCAATACACCCTCCGGCGGAAAGACTATGACGTTGCCCGGAAACAACGCGAAGACCTCATCTGCACGGTGCTTGCCCATGAAGAAGTGGGGGAGGTTATCCTTTACGAGTCTGCCGACTGGCTCTATTATCTGCCCTTCAGTGACCGCGATCTGAGCGGAAATTACTTCATTGAGCGCTGTGGACGCTAATACACCTCGGGCACGAAGGTCTGGTCGCTGATGGGCGGGCGCACATACCCCGTGTCGATGACCCGTGGCTCCAGTTTGACAGGCTTCGGGGTGAGATCCTCATAGGGGATTCGACTCAACAGGTGGGCGATGCAATTGAGGCGCGCGCGCTTTTTTACGTCGGCGTTGACCACGTACCACGGTGCCTGTTTGATGTCCGTATGGTTGAACATGTCGTCTTTGGCCTTCGAATATTCCAACCACTTGGATCGTGACGCAAGATCCATGGGACTGAGTTTCCAGCGCTTGGTGGGGTTCGTGAGGCGTGCCCGAAACCGCTCCTCCTGGATTTCGTCGTCCACGGAAAACCAGTATTTGAGCAAGATAACTCCCGAGCGGACGAGCATGCGCTCAAACTCTGGGCACGACCGATAGAATTCGTGGAGCTCTTCACTGGTACAGAAGCCCATGACCCGCTCGACACCGGCGCGATTGTACCAACTGCGGTCCAGTAGGACCATTTCACCGGCTGCGGGAAGATGGGGTACGTAGCGTTGAAAATACCACTGGCTCTTTTCCCGCTCGGTGGGTGTCGCCAGGGCTACGACGCGACAGACTCGGGGATTGAGGCATTCGGTGATGCGCTTTATCGCGCCGCCCTTGCCGGCAGCGTCCCGGCCCTCAAAGATCACCACGACCTTGAGTCCCTTGGCCTTAATCCATTCCTGAAGCTTGACCAACTCAATTTGCAGCACGCCCAAGGCTTTCTCGTACTCCTTTTTGGGCATAGGCCGCAAGTTCGACGGCTCCGTGCTCGTGGTGCTTTTCTTCATTGCCTTTTTCTTGTTCTTGCTCATCGTGTACTCCCCTATAGGGTAGTGAAAACATTATGTCACGAACATGTCATCTTATAGGTATGCATCACGTTATGCGATGGCGGCCCTGTGTTTCAACTACCGTCCAACGCAGTCAAACGTGGAGCGTAGGACCGAGACAGTCTTCTTGGGTTCCTCGGCTGCCGAGTGCTTCCCAATAGCCCGCGTAGCGGGTGACAGATTAAAGCCTGGGGTGAAGCGAGGTACGAGCGAAGCCCCCGGACCAAATGTTGTATCAGAACCCCAAGCCCGCGAAGCGGGTGACGGAAACCCATCAGTCCCACAGATACCGTTCATCGTATTCGATTTTGTGCTTTTCAAGCAGCCCGATGAATTCCTCCTGAAACGTCATCTCCTGGTGATGTTCCTCCTTGTTGAGAATGTATCGCCAATCCATTTTTGGCGGCCCTTGGTTGAAAACACCATGTGATGGATGAGATTGCAATACGTTGAACCCATTGGGGAGCTCCTCTTGTGTGCTGTGTTTTGCCAGACCAACCCGATTGTCCGTCACCCGCTACGCGGGTTCTTTTTCGTTATTGCTATTCGGCTCCTGGGGCTACGCTCGTACCTCGCTACACCCCAGGCTTTAGTCCGGCATCCGCTTCGCGGACTATGCCATAGCCGATGGGATTTATCCAAGACCGCAGTGACACCCATGCGTATCTTTTGTTTCGATGTGGCGCACCCGAAGATGAGCGAAGCAGGGCCTTAATCTGGAAAAACCGCTACAAAAAACAAGATAAGCCGACATCATTCCCACGAAAGTGGGAATCCAGAACGCGGCAGGTGTACATCGTAACATCACTTGATCCCCGCGTGCGCGGGGATGACGGTCTTGGGTTGTGGCCCTGTCACGTTAGACATAGAGCCATGGCACGCACCCGCTTCGCTCCTCCGCGTGAGGGTGGCACCCTTGACGATACTCCTTTCCGTTGTGTACGGTTTCCCCTAGGAGGAACACATGCGAGAACATCTTGAGTTTGAAAGCGTTCGTGCCCTGAAACAACATCTTCAGTCCGACAAGGATCTCACTGGAGCGGCCTTTCAGTCTCTCGACCTGACCGGCATGGAAGATACGCTGGCGGGGGCCACCCTCCGTGACAACCTCCTTCTGGGCTGCACGTTGCCCCCCACGGTCTCCGCTCTTTTTGAGTCGCCCCACATCTTCCCAATCTTGCCCGATTGCCCCTTCAATCCTTTTCGCGGGACCCTGTATTCTCCCGAGGAACTATTGGGTGGCTACGAAATCGGAAAGCCCGAAAGCTATGCGCTGACGGTGGACGGCGCGACGTACCGCCAGTATGCGGACGAAGGGAAGGATGCCACGATGGATGTTCGCATTACATTGGCGCGCCGTCTTCACGACCATGCCATTACGGATGCCATGCAGGAGTATCTGGTTGGCAAGAAGGTTGTTGCCATCATGGGCGGGCATTCCATGGGGCGCGACGACCCCAACTACCTCGAAGTGGCCCGCCTCGCCCGCGAACTTATCCACGAGGGTTTCCTGCCTACCAGCGGGGGCGGTCCCGGTGCCATGGAGGCGACCCATCTCGGTGCCTGGTTTGCCGAGCGCAGCGATGCTGCGTTGGAGGATGCCGTAGCGATCCTGGCCAAGGCCCCGAAATACACGCCCCAGGACAAATGGCTCGATGCCGCCTTCGAGGTTGTTCAAAAATACCCTGTCACTTCCCGGATCCGTTGTGACAGCTTAGGCATTCCTACCTGGCTCTACGGACATGAACCGCCCTCCTGTTTTGCCCTTCACATTGCGAAATACTTCGCCAACAGCGTCCGCGAAGAAGGACTCCTCGCCATCGCACGCTATGGGGTAATTTTCTCGCCCGGCAGTGCGGGCACCATCCAGGAGATTTTTCAGGATGCCACCCAAAACCACTACAAGACCTACGGCCTCGCAAGCCCCATGATTTTCTTTGGTGAACGCTATTGGAAAGAGATAAAGCCGGTCTACCCGCTTCTCGCCGAACTCGCCGCAGGCAAAGAGTACAGCCAGCACCTTGGCATTACCGATGACCGCCGCGTCATCATCGAGCAGATAAAGACCTTTGCGGATCGTGTGAGCCAGATAGTCTGAGTTTGCTCGGGGAGCACGGCGATCTCCGGGATCTGGATAGATTGGTTTCTCACTGTGAACTTGCACGGGTAAGCCTCGAGAGGCCTATCCGTGGCACCCGCCGTGTTCTCCTTGTGCCACGCTCTGCGTAGGCGGTGCTGGGCATGTCGGCGCTCAATGTCATGCTCTCGGTCTCACTGCCGGGGTTTTCAGGACATATTTGGCCGCGCTTTCGCTTGTTCTCCAGTCGGGTCAGACGCTATATTTACAGACTCAACTTGGAGGTAGTACCGTGAAAAATACGTTCCATCGCGCTATCGTGGCGTTTATCCTTTTGGTATTGACATCACCTGCCGCATTTGCCGAGCCCATCCTGCTTGAGGTTGAAGACTTCAAAGGCCCGTGGAACAGGCAGAGCAACATTCCTGGATTTCTGGGCAAGGGGTTTTGTACTTCCAACGCGAAAGACCCCAAGGTTGCGGCATCCACTATGGATGGTCGCGCCGATATCGGGGTGACGGGCGTGTACGCCGTGTGGACGCGGGGCTATAGCTCGAAAAACAGTGATCGCGCCTATCAGCTTCGCGTGGGAGAGACGACCTTTCCGCCAACCCACACCAACAGCTTGGATGCCTGGTCCTGGGAAAAAGCGGGCGAGATTGCGCTTGCGGCCGGTGCTGTTAACGTCAGCGTGATTGATGTGGGGGAAGGTTTCGAATCGGTGGACGCGATTATGCTCACCCGGGACCTGGCCATCGACCCGGACGCCGTGCTTGGGGCGTTGCGGGACTGGCTGGTCTATCCCGATGGCCTTCCCGAGGGTGCCGACGCCCTTCGCTTCAACATTGAGGCCAGCCGCAAGGCCCTCGCCTTGCGCACAGACCCCAAAACGGCGGCGGAGTGGGAGGCACGTGCTCCCAAGGTGAAGGCGGCGCTCCAGAAGGGGCTGGGACTTTCCCCTTGGCCCGAGAAGACGCCGCTCAACGCCACGATCACAGGCCGTGCCGAGCGCGACTTCTATTTTGTCGAAAATCTTGTTTTCGAGAGCCGCCCGAACTTCTACGTGACGGCCAATGTCTATGTTCCCAAGAACGTGACCTTTCCCGCGCCCGCCGTCGTGGTGGTTCCTGGCCACGCCATGGATGACGGGAAAAACTACGGACTCTATCAGATGGGCGAGCTGGGCATGGTCAAGGAGGGCATTATCGTCCTTGCCTATGACCCCATCGGCCAGGGGGAGCGGAAGCTTCCGGGCTTCAAGCATGACTTGGGCTATGGTTCCTTGCTTGTGGGCCAGACCAACGAGGGTTATATCGTGTGGGACACCATCCGGGCCATCGACTATCTCACGACCCGGGAAGAGGTTGATGTGAATCGGCTTGGGCTGGCGGGCAACTCGGGCGGCGGCGAAAACGTCTTCTACACCATGCCCTTGGATGACCGGATCAAGGTAGGAACATCCTTCTCCTTTGTATGTTCCTATGACCTCTGGCTGGCGGAAGGGGGCAACCACTGCATCTGCAATCACCTCCCCGGAATCGTCCACGAGATGGAAGAGTTCGAGATTATTGGACTCAACGCGCCCCGGGCCTTTCTTGCGGGCAATGGCTCGGAGGACAAGATTTTTCCCGTTGCCGGACACCGCGAGACCATCCAGCGTGCGAAGAATATCTACGGCCTGGTTGCCTCCGAAGATCGCGTGGAGAGTGTCCTGGCACCCCTTGGCCACGGCTGGAGCCAACCCCTCCGAGAGGCGGGTTGGGGTTGGATGAACCGATGGCTTTTGGGTAAAGGGGAGGGCGTGCCCATCCCGGAGGAGGGCTTCAAGGCCGAAGACCCCAAGTCGAAGGACATTCTGTGCTTTAAGGATGGCAAGATGCCGAAAGGCGCGGAAACGGTGGTGACGCTGAATCGCAAGCGCGCGGACACACTCATCGCCCAGTACAACACACCCCCGGCGACGAAGGCCGAGTGGGAGGCCCGTGCGCCCCAATGGCGTGATGAAGTTTGGGAGGTGCTCGGTGGCAAGCCGGAAGCCTTTACACCGGCAGCCCGCGTTGTGAACACCTTTGAGCACGAGGGTCTTCATATCGAGGTGCTTGCTATCACGGTGGAATCAGGAATGGAGGTCGGCGCTCTTTTTGCCCAGCCCATGAAGCTGAACGGGGCGCAACCCGCAATCATTTTTCTTGGCGGGCACGACGACAAGCGTCTCGCCATCCTGTCGGGCTATGCCGCCGAAGCGGCGAAGCAAGGCCCAGTACTTATTCTGGATCCGCGAGGCACGGGTGAGTCCAGCAAACACGAGAACCATCTCACCAGCGATTCCATTGTCCTTGGCCGCCCGCTCTTTGCCCAGCAATTGTGGGACCTGCTTCAGGCCAGCCGTTATCTCGCCAGCAGAAACGATATCGACGGGGAGAAGATCGCGCTCCACGGCGTTAAGAGTGGGGGACTCCTTGCCCTCTACGCTGCGGCGTTGGAGCCGGGTTTCGCCAAGGTCGAGGTATCCAACGTGCTCGCGAGTTACCGTTACTTTCTCGAAGACGAGCAGCCCCAGCCCATATCACTTTGCGTGCCGAATGTGCTCACGTGTATCGACATTCCCCAGGTAGCCGCTCTCGCTGCGCCGACGCGACTGCGGGTAGAAGGACTCGTAGGCTATGGCAACGAGTGCCTCGCTCCCGAGGGTGGCGCGTCGGAATGGGCCTTTGTGGCGACCGTGTACGGCCTGTATGGAGAAACGGGATTGCTGAAAAGGGACTGACGCGACCCAAGCTGCTTTGGGTAGAAAAAACCGCTGCGATCAGAAGAAAAATCTTTCTTTGCGGTACCCTTGCAATGGTCGTGGCTGTCCCGCCGTTGGTGAAGGAGGCGGCGCTCCATTCGCAAACGGCGGGACAGCCACGGACCGTTGAGTTCCCTTTGTTTTCGTGGGGTTCAACGGGTGAAGTGGCGTTTTTCAGCGTACCCGGAGGTGATTGGTCCGCGTCAGCCCCTGACGTGTAGCATAGCTGTCCCGGTGGTGCTTTGTGACCCCAGGAGTTTCCACAGCGTCTGCGTGCGATTGATTGAGCGCCGCGCCTCTTGTGCCGGGTCGTAGACGCGCCGTGACCGGCAGGCTATTGCCCGACTAGAATCCGCATTACTGGAGAGCGGCGCGACCTTCGTCTCACCTCGTGACCGGATTGTTTTTCATGAAGCTGTAGTTGGCATCATTGCGGAGCGTCATGATGAGCGCGTGTTTGGCGAACACGGCCAAGATAGGATCCGTGTGGGCATCAATGATGGCATCTGCGGCGGCTTGACCCTTCGCGTAGCAGGCGTCTACTGCCCAACACATCAGCGCGCGGTACGCGGAGGCACCTTTAGACTGCTGGTCTATGGCAATGCCCACGGGGATTTTGTCTTCCTCGGGCCAATGTTCCAAGAATCGTTTCTCGCTGGCCGTCGCCTTCTGGGCCAAGACATCTGGAAACAAGTGGTTGGCCCATGCATATCGTCTACGCGAAGGATCGTAGGTCCCCACGAGGAGGGGGAACGGGGAATCTGCGTGGCTAAAACCCACGGCCGACCGGAAGAAATAGTCGAAGGCAAGCGAGCGAAAAATAGCCTCGGGCATCCCATCCCCATCAAGGTCTTCCAGGTAATCGAAATTGGTTCCCTTTGAATCGAAGATAACGGGAAAGTCGCCTTCGAGCTCGACGACCCTCAGATTTACTGGGCCATGTGCGCCGCCCGAGAACCAGAGTATCGCCAACATATTTGGGCGGTCCATCGGGGTCCTGAAAATGTGGAGCCTTGTCCAATCCTGGTCTTCCAGTTCCCATCCTGTATTCGGTGACGCCGCTAGGTCGTGAACCGTCGTGCCTCCTGCTTCAACGCGGACAAAACAACTCTCGTTGCCGCGGTTATCTTTCACTAGATGTTTACTTACCTTCCACCCCTCCCCCGAAAGCGTTACGCTTTTGCCATCGAAATCCTCCGCCCGGATCGGATCGGCCCGAACCGTGAAACCCGCGATGGCAAAGACTATAAGGGCCAGTGCGACTATCCGCAAATGTGTTCGTCTGTTCGACATTGACGTGCTTCCTTGTCATCATGACCGTGACAATACAACTATACGTCGATCGCATATTGAGTTCCAATTAAGTTCGACGTGTCCTTGATTTTGCTGTCTGGCATACGAGAACAATATGTGCTTTGTTGCAGGAGCATTCTAAGACTTCATAGGACTCCTGAGAGCCTGGAGGTAGATCATAGGCGTTATTCCCTTAGTGCCTAAGGTGTTAAGTGCCAGGACATCGTGGGCTGGGCAGAGGGATTCTTTGGGTCAGATGCGTTTCCAATCCCCCCGGGGGGGCAACCCGTGAGAACCACCGCTGGTTTCGGGCGCACTCGGGCATTTCGATTGCAGCAAGGGGCGACAGGATAGAGAACGGCCCAGAATCAATCCCATCGGGGTGGTTCCGGGCCGTGTATTTTGGGTTCTTCGCTCGCGGGAGCTGGGGAGCCTCAGATCTCTTTGAACCCTGGCAGCCCCTCCGTCTCTCAGCCTAGCTTGCGGCCTTGGCGCGACTACGGTTTCGCTGTCCGCCGTAGCGTTTCTTGTTTCCGCCGCGATAGTTTCCGCCGCCAGCGCCATTTCGATTGTTCTTGCCCTGGCCTTTGCCGCCCTTGCCACGGGCCGCATTGGCGCGGAATGAGCGTGGTATTTCCACCGCGCCATCCCATTTTACTTCGTCAATCTGTCGGCCCAGGCCTTTTTCGATCTGGCCCAGTTCCTTGGCGTTGTCCGGGCTGGCGAAGGTGATGGCGTCGCCCTTCTCCTGGGCGCGCGCCGTGCGGCCAATGCGGTGTACGTAGTCGTCGTACTGGCCGGGGATGTCGAAATTAATCACGTGGGTGACACCCTGGATGTCGATGCCGCGGGCGGCCACGTCCGTTGCCACGAGGATGTTGCACTTGCCCGACTTAAAGTCTTCCAGTGCTCGCTGGCGTTGGTTTTGTGAGCGTCCGCCGTGGATGGGCTGGGCCTTGAAGCCTTTTCGCTTGAGCTGCTTGGCGACACGATCCGCCCGATACTTGGTGCGGATGAATACGATGGACGACGCTACGTTGGGCTGGTCGAGCACATCATAAAGCAGTTGCGTCTTGTCCTCCGTGCGCACGGTGTAGAGGTGTTGTTTCACCAGATCGACGGGTGTTGAAATTACGCCCACTTCGATACGCTTTGGCTTGTATTGAAATTCTCGGGTAAGGTTCGCCATTTCCTTGGGGAAGGTCGCCGAGAACATAAGTGTCTGGCGCTCCTGGGGCAGGTGCGATACGATGCGCCGAATGTCGGGGAGGAAGCCCATGTCGAGCATGCGGTCCGCTTCGTCAAAAACGAGAATGGACAGGCCGTTGAAGCGCACGTTTTTCTGGTTGATGTGGTCCAACAGGCGACCGGGCGTGGCGATGATAATATCCACGCCACGGCGCAGGGCCTTGATTTGGGGTTGCATGCCCACGCCGCCATAGATGCACGCGCTCCGCAGCTTCATTGCCTTGGCGAGTGGTTCCATGACCTCGTGAATCTGGATAGCCAGTTCGCGGGTGGGCGCCAGCACCAACATGCGGCTCGGACCCGCTTTGTGGCGGGAGAGTTCGCAAACAGATGGCAGGCCGAAGGCAAGGGTTTTACCGGTCCCCGTCTGGGCCACGCCCAGAATATCTTCGCCGTCCAGTGCGGGTTCAAAGGTTTGTTCCTGGATGGGGGTGGGGTCTACGATGCCTTTGTCGTCAAGGACTTTCAGGCAGGGAGAGGGAATATCAAAATCACTAAAGGACACAGTGGGTCCCTTTCAAAGAATGCCGATGGGTACAGATAGCCACGGCGCTGAGGTTGCTTGCTCAGCTAAACACGCGTGGAAATACTCGGAGGGAGTGAAACCGGAGAGAAAGATGAGCAACTGCGGAAGGAATTTCCGCGAGGAATTCGTTTGTAATCACAGATTACGAGACGAATAAGAACATAGTATACCTAAGAAGCAGTGGCCGAGTCAAATTATTGAGGGCGATGCAAGAGGCCTTGGATAAAGGTATCGCATCGCACGAGGAGCTGCTTCCGTATCTGGACACCTGTTCTATCGCTGGCGGAAGCGGGGCTTGCTCGAAGCTGGATTCGAAACGCATGTGCGTCGATTCGCAAACTTGTAGTCAAGAAACCACGCGGAGTACTATGGCAAAGGTCTTTACAGGGAGGATGTAGTGCCATGAATCTAAAGTGGGTTTCACCCCCAACCCAGTGCCAAAGGCCGTCATCCCCGCGAACGCGGGGATCCAGTGGCGACTTCGCGCAAGCCTGCTCCGTTCTGGATTCCCACGTGCGTGTGAATGACCTAACACGGTCTTGCTTTTTATGGCCGTCCTTCCAGATTGAGGCACTAAAGTCTTCTTACGCGTTGATGGCGACGTTTTTTATGCTTCTCAGCGGGTGGTCTTCGGCCACCGAGGCCTTCGATAACCTGAGCGACGTTTATGAGCGTCTGACGGTGGAATCCAGCCAGGGCTGGGGAAGCCTGGGGCTGAACGTTGCAGCGTCCAGTGGCCGTCCGTCTTCTCCGCTTCGTATCGGCGAAATCGTCTATGAGCACGGGATCGGTCACCATGCTCCCGGAGCACTTGTCTTCAACCTGCCCATGGGCGAATACACGGCCTTCATGGCGGAAGTGGGAGTCCATTGGCAGGGGGGCAGCAAGGGCAGTGTCATTTTTCAGGTGTTTTTGGACGGGGAACTGCGTTTTGACAGCGGGAAAATGTCCGATGGCGACGCGCCGAAACCCTTGAACGTACCCCTGGCGGGCGTGAGCCAACTGCGGCTCGTGTCCAGCGACGCCGGGGACGGCATCAGTTGCGACATGGCCAACTGGGTCAACGCACGTCTTGTCCGCGATCCCAATGCGCTCCGTTTTGAGGAGCCGTTGCTCCGTCTGGGAAACGAATTGGCTCCCGCGCCGAGTGCGTCGGTGAGCGGCTTTTCGCTTATCGCTGCCGAATTGGGGCCACAGGTGGCGATGCTCGGGAAAGGGGCCTTCGCCGTATGCGTGCGCGAGGGGGAGACCGTCCAGTCCATCATCTCGGTCGCAAATTGTAAAGGTCCCCTCTCGCTTAGCGCCGAAGTTGACTTGCTCCATGGTGCGAGCGCGAAAGTCAGCTTGGCCTTTGAAGGCGGTGTTACGCAGGAAATCCTGTTGACCGAGGGTGCCAATCACCTGATGGTGAGCGCGGGCGCTTCGTCGTCGGCAACTGTCATTCGCCTGTCTACCAGTGGGGAAACCGGTGAATCCCTGGTGCGCTGGCGAAAGCTCCAACTTGTCACGGCGACGGGCACCCACGACCTTCGCGCCCTGCCTAAGCCATCGGACGGGGAGGCCATTCCGCCGCGCGTGTTACCGGCGTTGCGTCCCGCCATGGAAGCCATGCTCATCGAATGGGATTGGCGTATGCAGGACGGCATCGGCACGGAGCGCGAGCCGGTCAGCTTCGCGGTCGCCACCGAACGAACACTTTCGCGGGGCGACCTGCTTGTGTTCGACTTGCGCAACGCGGGTGTCACAGGTGGTGACACGCTCACGCAATGGCAAGGTTTTCGGGGGGCCTTAGCGCGCCTTGTCGATGCAAAACTCGCCGCCGC
>JAJRPE010000598.1 GCA_024280935.1 Candidatus Hydrogenedentota bacterium | reverse complement strand
AGCCGCAAGGCGCCGGAGTCGTTCGTCAAGAAATGGTTCGAGCGCTTTGAAGCGTTGCGCTATCTCTGCCTCAGTGTTTTTGTCCATGCCCTATCATAGCATGATCTATCAAAAAATCGATACGTTTATTTTGTTACAGACACTAACGTCACTCAGGGAGCACTATCGGGGGTAAAAGCCACAAAAGGCACTCCTCCCGACGCAATTCGAAGGGGCTGGTCAAAACGCCCGTCGTGCCGTATACTAGAGTCATCGTAAGAGTATTCAAATTACAGGTGCTGATGAGTCGGGTGCCCCCTTGCTATGACCATCCTTTGGCCGGAGGTCGGGCATGTTCCGTGGGCTGTTGTGCTCTGAAATTGGCATTGAAGAAAGGAGTGAGCATGACACAGGAAAGAGCGATGTTTGGAGCGGGGTGTTTTTGGGGCTTGGAGGCAACATTCCGACAAGTGCCGGGTGTGACAGATGTGGCCGCAGGCTACACCGGCGGGCACACGGAGAATCCCACCTATGATGATGTCTGTACGGGGAAGACGGGTCATGCGGAGGTGGTGGATATTTCTTTTGACCCGGCGGTCGTATCTTACGAGGCGTTGCTGGAGGTGCTGTGGAAGAACCACAATCCGACGACGCTGAATCGGCAGGGGCCGGACATTGGCACCCAGTATCGCAGCGTAATCTTCTATTACAATGACGAACAACGCAAGAGTGCAGAGCGTTCCAAGAATGCCATGGAACATTCAGGAGCATTCCGTAAGCCTATCGTCACCGAAATCACCGCAGCGAAACCCTTCCACCGTGCGGAGGAGTACCACCAGCGCTACTTGGAAAAACGCGGCATGGCCCATTGCCACGCGGGTTGAAGGGTCTGCGGGGACTGCCTCGCCCAGGCGCTCGTCAAGAAACGAAGTTGGTGCCTTGGCGGACACGTGCGCGAAAGTATAGAAAGCGCACTCAGACAGGCGGGGCTGTACCCAAAATACGCACCGCCAGCGCTATACTTGGGCACAGCCCCGCCTCTTCGGGTTCCCTTTGCATGGCCCGGGAAGCATGTTCGCCCCGAAGCGCACTTCGATGCCCATTGCGAGCGTGGGCAATGCAGTCCCCGTCTACCAGGTGGCGACAACGTCGCCGTCTTTGATCCTGGCCTGGCACGCGAGCCGCTCGTTGTCTTTCAGGCCCATATCGTCTTCGAGTTCGTTCCTGGACGCAAGGCCCTCCATCCCGCTTTCAATGACGATCACGCACGTGCCGCAACTGCCCGCCTGGCAGCCAAAAGGCACCCCAAGATCTTCACAACTCGCCTGAATGGCATCACCAGACGCCAGTTCTCTAGATTTTCCATCAATGGTGATCTTCGGCATGGTATAACTTTCTTTCACAGTTGTCCTGGTGTTTACGAGGGCGTGGGCGACATCGAATTACGACACGACGCACCTCAACATGGAATTCAGGAAGGGCTGCCCGGCCATTCGCTTCTACCGCGCCATTGTAACACCGAGGCCAAGCAGGGTACACGATCCGCACCGAGGAAAATTTGTCGCATTGACTGTCCTTCGAGGTGCGCACTATCATAACGAGATTGTCCGGCGTGGGATCGGATGCCTGTGTCAAACAACGTTGGAGGCGCTGCCGTGTCCGTCCGGGCAGGGCCGTGAAGGTTTGCCATGAATAGATGCTCGTTGAGCTTTGTGGCCTTGGGAATTGTGGCGACATCCGTGGCGGCCTTGGCCGAGGCACCGCCTGCGGGATCCGTGCTTGATAAGGCGCTGGCGGGTCCCCTTTCCGGTGTGAACGAATTGATCTTCGCAACGCGGATGAAGTACGAGGATGGTCACTGGTATGCCAACATTGGCTACTACTGTGAGGATGAAACCAGAAAATCACGGGCGGGCGACGGGGGGCCGGATGTCGGCACGCTCCAAAAGCTCAACATTCGGACAGGAAAAACAAGCGTGCTTTTCGACGCGATGGGCGGTTCCATTCGCGATCCCCAGATGCACTACGACGGCGGGAAAATCTTGTTTTCTTACCGTAAAGCCGACACCGACTATTATCACTTGTATGAAATCAATATAGACGGCACGGGGCTTCGGCAGATCACCTTCGGACCCTACGACGACATCGAGGCGACCTACTTGCCCGATGGCGAGATTATTTTTGTGTCTACCCGCTGCAAGCGCTGGGTCAATTGCTGGATGACGCAAGTCGCGACGATGTTCCGCTGTGATGGCAATGGCAAGAACATCCGGCAGGTCTCCGGGAACACCGAGCATGACAACACGCCGTGGGTCATGCCCGATGGCCGGATTCTCTACACACGCTGGGAGTATGTGGACCGCAGCCAGGTGGACTTTCACCATCTCTGGACCATGAACCCCGACGGAAGCAACCAGGCAATCTATTACGGCAATACGCGGCCCGGCATCCTCATGATCGATGCCAAGCCCATCCCCGGCACGGACAACGTCGTTGCTTCCTTCAGCGGGGGGCATGGCCGCAACGAACACCGGGGGCCTGTGGGCATCGTGCATGCCCGGCAGGGACCCGATGACCCCTCGGCCGCCCGCGTTCTGCGCCCCGCCATGTCCATCCAGGACCCCTACCCGCTGTCCGAGGACTGCTTCCTGGTGGCCCAGGATAAGCGTATCCTGGTGATGGACGGCGCGGGAAATACGGATGTCATTTACGAATACAAGGGCGCGGGTGGCATCCACGAACCGCGCCCCGTCGTTCCCCGGAAGCGTGAACCCATCATCGCGACCCAAACGGACCAGGACAAGGCGACCGGCGAACTGATCCTGATGGACGCGCACAAGGGACAGCATATGGAGGGCGTGAACCCGGGAGACATCAAGAAGCTCCTGGTGCTCGAAGTGCTGCCCAAGCCCGTTAACTTCAGCGGCGGCCCCGATCTCTTGTCCTGGCTCGGCACCTTCACCCTCCAGCGCGTCATGGGCACTGTACCCGTCGAGGAAGACGGATCGGCCTACTTCGAAGTACCCGCCAACCGCTCCTTTTTCCTGGTCGCCCTTGACGAGAACGACTTGTCCGTCAAACGTATGCAGAGTTTCCTGAGCGTGGCGCCCGGCGAACGGCTGAGTTGTGTCGGCTGCCACGATACCCGTTCGTACGCGCCCGTCAGCACGGACCGAAACATGGTTGTGGCCACGCAACGGCCCCCCAGCGTAATCGAAAAATTCGAGGGCTTCCCCGACGTTATCGACTTCAACCGGGACATCCAGCCCATTCTCGACAATAACTGCGTGGCGTGCCACAACTTCAGCAAACGGGAAGGCAACGTGTCGCTCGTTGGCGATTTGGGTCCCATGTATTCTCATAGCTTCTACGCCCTCTACGCCAACCTCCAGGTGGCGGACGGGCGCAACGGTCCCGGAAATCAGCCGGCGCGCACCCTCGGCAGCTCCGCCAGCGCGCTGATGACCAAAATAGACGGAAGCCACTATGACGTCAATCTTTCGCCACGCGATTGGCGCATGGTCTGGCTGTGGCTCGAAAGCGGGGCAACCTATGTCGGCACCTACGCCGCCTTGAGGAACGGCGAGGATCAGCAGCATTCGCAGCCAGGCATCGTATTTGGCTCGCAACGGAAGCTGCTCGAACGCCGCTGCGCCGAATGCCACGCGACCCGCAACCGGAGTGACGAGGCGGGCATGGCGCTGCCCTTCCTCCCCGATAATAAGAAGAGAAGGAAAGCCCTCACGCGCGTGACCACGGTACACGA
Organism: Candidatus Hydrogenedentota bacterium; assembly: GCA_024280935.1. Taxonomy (GTDB): domain Bacteria; phylum Hydrogenedentota; class Hydrogenedentia; order Hydrogenedentales; family JAEUWI01; genus JAEUWI01. The sequence goes on along the minus strand of JAJRPE010000598.1, from coordinate 763 downwards.
GCGGATGGTCTTGCCAGACGACCCACTGGCGCGATTCAGCCCGCACATTCTCCTGAATCTCTCGCGGCCCGAAATGTCCCCCCTGCTGCTCGGGCCGCTCGCCCGCGAGGTCGGCGGCCTCGGAAGCTGCGGCGATGTGTTCAAAGACAAAGATGACGCAGGCTACAAAAGCATCCTGGCCGCTATCGAGGCATGCAAGGCCAAGGCGGAAACCAGACCGCGCTACGCCACCGCCAATTTCCGTCCCAACCGCCAGTATATTCGCGAAATGAGGACGTATGGCATTCTGCCCGCCTCCTTCAATGCCGACACCGGCGCTATCGACCCCTTCGAGATCGACCAGGCCTACTGGAAATCGCTCTGGCACCAGCCGGGCGCCGAACTCAAGTGGGGTCCTGAATCGCCTGAACAGAAGCCCTGACGATGCCCATGCGAAGCCGCTTGAATCCAAGGCCATGAAATCACCATTTGGCAACGACAGGAGCTTCTGGTGTACTCTAACGCGAGCTTTGCCCACAACCCAAGACCGTCATCCCCGCGAACGCGGGGATCCAGTGGTGTTACGATGTACACCTATGCTGCGTTCTGGATTCCCACTTTCGTGGGAATGACATCGGCTTATCTTGATTTTTATAGCAGTTCTTCCAGAGTAAGGCACTACGCTTCGTCTGGGACCTTACCCAGAAGAAGTGGCACCTGCGGTGCAGTTGGTATCCAACGGCGCTGGAAAATGCAAACAAGGCCGCCAAACTCATATTTTTTT
>JAJRPE010000597.1 GCA_024280935.1 Candidatus Hydrogenedentota bacterium | reverse complement strand
GCAGTCGTGGTAGAGGGCCTGGAGGATATCCTCCTCGACGTAGCCTGGGCAGTGTACGGCTCCTTCGATGCCGAGCGCGTGGGCTTTCTTGAGACAGCGCCACCGTTGGGGGCCGCGCCCTACCATAACCAGGTGTACATGGCCGACCCGTTCCTGGATGGCGGGCAGGGCTTCCACGAGATGAATATGGCCTTTGCGCGGTATGAAGCGGCCCACGGCGAGTATAAAAGGGGCATCCTGGAGGTCGAGTTGATGACGGGCACGCAACACGTCGGCCCTGGGGACGGGTTCTGCCGGTGAAGCGCCAGGCAGGACGATGCAAATCCGATCCTCGTGAACACCAAAACGGATTAGATTCTCTCGGGTGAAACGGCTGATGGCGATGCAGCGTTTCCCCTTGCGGTAGATGCTGCGCAGCACGGTGCCGACGACAGGGTTGCGTGCGAATTTGAGGAACTCGTAGGCGTAGGCGAAATTAATGTAGGGCGTGCCGTGCCGGGCGTAAGCCAAGCGTCCCAGCAAGCCGCCGTAGGCTACGTTAATGGCCAGAATACAGTCCGTGTCCCGGACAAGGGGCCACGCGGTGCGCAGGAAGGGAAGCAGACGAAACCAGCCCGTATCATACCCGGGAAAACGAAGGACGCGGACCGGCTCTGCCGCATCGAATTCGTCCATGTCGGGAAATGCCGGTGCGACGACCGTTACCTCGTGGCCCTGGCGCACGAGTGCGCGGGACACCTGGAGGGCCACCGTGGAGATGCCGCCTTCGATGGGCGGATAGTCGACGGTGGGAATCAGGATGCGCATGGTGGCCTTGAACCGGTGAGTTTGTCGAATTGGTGCCACCCGATCCCGTACTCGGGTTCGGGTGCCTTGAACCCGAGATACGGCGAGGTATTCTTTATTCGTGTAACAGTAACCTTTTTGCTCGCGCAAGGTTTTTCCAGATGTTCTTGCGTTATCCGTGCTTCACGCACCCGAACCTGCTTCGGTGCGTCTGCGCCGCTGCCGAAGCGGGATCGGGTGGCACTCCTGGAAGTGATTTCCGAGATCCACAAACGACATGCCGTGGCGTGGTTCATAGGTTCTTCACAATGAGGTAATCGCCGATGGCGAGGGCATCCATGCCGGTACTGTAGAAACACCGAATCGCATCGGCGGGGCTATTCACGATAGGCTCGCCCATCACGTTGAAACTGGTGTTGAGCACCATGGGCGTGCCGCGAAGTTCGCCAAAGGCTTTGATGAGGGCGTGGTAGCGCGGGTTGGCTTCTGCCGTCACGGTTTGGACGCGGGCGGTGCCGTTGATGTGGGTGATCGCGGGCACTTCGGCCTGTTTCTCCGGGCGCACGGGGTAGACAAAGAGCATGAAGGGCGAGTCGGTGCAGCCCTCGAAATATTCGCTGGCGTGCTCAGCCAATACGCTGGGGGCGAAGGGACGAAACTCTTCGCGGTATTTGACGTACTTGTTCAGCTTGTCTTTCATGTCAGGTTGCGTGGGATCGGCCAGGATGCTCCGGCTGCCGAGAGCGCGGGGACCAAACTCCATGGCCCCTTGAAACCAGCCCACGATATTACCTTCCGCCAGGAGTTTGGCCGTGTCTTCGGCGATGTTTTCGGATTTCCGGTGGGGCGTTTTCGTCAATTCGAGGAAGGCACCGATTTCTTCGTTCGACACCTGGGGGCCGAGGTAGGCGTGTTTCATCTCGAAGTTGCGGGGCGTGCCGCCGAGTTGGTGGTGTAACTGAAGGGCCGCGCCAATGGCGATGCCGTCATCCCCGGAAGCGGGTTGTACCCAGATGTCGTCGAAGGGACCTTCCCGAAGAAGGCGGCCATTCATGGAGCAATTCAGCGCGACCCCGCCCGCGAGACAGAGCTTTTTCAGCCCCGTTTCCTTCTGGAGGTTGCGGGCCAAGTCCAACACGACATCTTCCAGGAGCCGCTGGGCCGAAGCGGCCAGGTTGCGGTGGTGCTCCGTCAGCGGCGCGTCTTTTTCTCGTTTGGGACCGAACTGATCGATAAATCGTTGGCTGAAGTAGCCGCAGCGCGAACCCGGCAGGTAGTGCCAGGCGGTATAGCGATGATCTATTTTGTACCAGCCGTCGTCCTGGGGACGAATGACGTCTTTCAAGTCATCGTAGTAGACCGGCTCGCCGTAGGAGGCCAAACCCATGACTTTGTACTCGTCCGATGCCCGAAGAAAGCCCAAGTAGTCCGTCAGTGCCGAGTAGAAGACCCCCAGGGAATTGGGATAGTTGGTCTGGCGCAACCGGCGAATGTCACCGCCACGGCCCACACCGGTCCACGTCACCGCCCATTCGCCGATATAGTCAATGGAGAGGAGGGCGGCTTCTTCGAAGGGGCTGCACAGGAATGCACTGGCCGCATGGGCGGGGTGGTGTTCCATGTAGTGGAGCTGCGCGTTGGGCGGGCAGAGCGTGCGCATGCCCATTACGTACTGGGCGTTGTGCAGCACTTCATAGCCCGCAAAGGCCGCCGCATAGAAGGGACTGCGGAGGGCCGTTTTCAAGCGATAGGGGAGGCGTTTGGCCAAGCGGAGGCCGGGCCGCATGTAACACCCCACGTGATCGATGTCGTCCGGGGTGAGTCCCCCTTCCTCCAGGCACCACGCCATCGCCCGATGGGGGATGCCGCCTTGGTGCTTCACACGGCTGAGGCGCTCCTCCGCCACGGCAGCCACGACCTCGCCGTCTCGCACGAGCGCGACTGCGGAGTCGTGGGAATAGCCGCCAATACCCAGAATGTTCAAGCACTGTCTCCCAACATGAATAAATTACGGCCTTAGTCTCTTTGGTCTGGCTGGAACTTGGGTGAAACTCGATTGCCATTATAGAAATTGTTGGCGTAGAATACGAAATTTTATTTACGTCATTGGCGGAACTACGTGTTCACCGGATTGTCGTTGGATTCACTGCTACAACTGTGTATCATATATGAGAAACTTGTACTTTTCCCGAAAGTGGGAACTACGTGGAGAGAATCATGCCGGAAAACGAACAGACCGTGCAGGGACTGAGTAAAGAAGATCAGCATCTGGGGGATACCAATCCTTCGGATATGGTGAAAATGACGGTCACTTTGCCCCGATCCGTCGCCGCGTTCCTTCGCTGGAAGGCGGAAGTGGAAGGCATCAAGCGAGATGAGCTCCTGCGGCGCATCGTGACCTATTATGCGAAAAAACTTCGGGAACGTGACCTGAATACACCACCCGTCTTGGACTGATTGGCTGGGGGCTGCCAATGCTTGATGACCCGGCATAGGCTATGTCGGCGTTGGTCACGCATCAGCCTTGTCGGACGTGCCGCACGCTCCCGAGGTACGAGGGCCGAAGGCTCGCCGCAGGAGAGTTCGTGGGCCTGGAGCAACAGTACCGTGATACATCCAACGTGGACTTCGCCCACAACCCAATTGGCATCGTTCAACAGATTCCTTTTCATATCTTCGTGGTGAAATGTTTCTTTTCTTTGCGTCTTCGCGGCTTTGCGTGAGATCTTTTTTTGTTTGGCACGCAAAGGCGCGAAGACGCAAAGGTTGTGTTTCGACCACGAACGAGACCAAATTCCAAAAATGTTCGTCTGTCTCGAAAAGTGCGCTATAGGCACTGTGTACCGTAGCTTCTGGGGGCATCCAAGAGTTTGTAGCGGTTTTTCCAAATTAAGGCACGGCACTGTACGCGAGCGGCGCAACCCCGTTTTTCTTGCCCCCAGGCAACTTTTTCTCAGCGCCAGCGCACGAACCCGTCTGGACTCCTTGAAACTCGCCTTTTGGGGATCGTGCGGCACGACCGAGCTTATTTAGTGGCGTTGCGGGGTATTTTTTCAAGCGGGAGCGCTAACTTGGTGGTGCGGATGGCTTGGATACGTAACGCTGCCGCACGCATTCGGCCAGGGCGATGGCAGTGCTTACGGAGGCGTTCAGGCTTGTGATCGCGCCCGTGAGCGGGATGCGCACGGTCAAGTCACACTGCTTCTCCACCAAGGGGCGAATTCCTTTGCCCTCATTGCCCACGACGAGGGCGATGCGGCCACGGAGGTTGGCTTCCCACAGAACTTGGGGTGCTTCAGGCATGAGCGCGGCGATCCAGAATTCGTGCTTCTTGAGTTCTTTGGCGGCACGGGCGATATTGGGTACTTGAATCAGGTCGATATGTTCCATGGCTCCCGCAGCGCTTTTCATCGTGGTGGGGCTGATAGGGGCGGACCGGTCTCGTGCGAATAGAATCGCAGCGGCACCGCAGGCCGCAGCGGATCGCACAATGGCACCGAAGTTGTGGGGGTCCTCCACGCAGTCCAGGATGACGATGAAGGCGTCCTTGGCGATATCCCGGGCAAGCCACTCATTCAGTGTGCGAAGGTGAAGTGGCTTTGCGAGCAGGACCACGCCCTGGTGGTTTTCGCCGTTGCACAGGTGGTCCAACTCTTGCCGCGAGGCATGCTGCGTGGGTATATGGCGTGCGGCACCCTCGATTTCCTCAAGTCCTCTTCCCGACTGTAACAAGAAAAGCTGGAGTGCCTTGCGCTTTTGGGCGCGCAGACACTCCAACACAGGTATTCGGCCGATGACGGTATCATGTTCGTTGTTCACTGGAGGTCGTACATTTCTCT
>JAJRPE010000596.1 GCA_024280935.1 Candidatus Hydrogenedentota bacterium | reverse complement strand
GCAAGGTACCCTTACACTCAGCATGAGTGCCAACAAAGCAGTTCAAAAAGACCTGTGCCACCTTCTTGAACGAATAATGGACGCCGCTTAGAATTCAGTCCCGCGTTTCGGTACCAAATTTATGCAACGTTGGGGTATAGTAATCGTCAGTGATGCCAAGAGGAAATTCCTGGACGCAATGATGCGGGAGATAAGATGAGTTCTACCGTTGAGGTTACAAACATATCCGCTCATGGGGTTTGGCTCTTAGCTTACGAAAAAGAGCTGTTCATGTCCTTTGATGACTTTCCCTGGTTCAAGAATCAGCCCGTTGAATCGATTATCAACGTAGAGGAACAATCCCCCGGTCACTTCTACTGGCCCGACATTGATGTTGACTTAACGGAAGAAATCATTGAACATCCGGAGCGATATCCCCGGAAGGCCCAAAGCATATGAAAAGGCCGATGCGTGTATACGTGGATACTTCTGTGTTTGGCGGAGCGTTCGACAAGGAGTTTGAAAAGGCCAGTCGTGTCTTCTTCGATCTGGCACAAGCGGGAGACATAAATCTGGTCGTTTCCTCGATCGTGGCCGATGAGCTGCAAGGTGCGCCTGAGTTAGTGCGTTCTTTCTACCGTAAGTTGGCGGCATACATTGAAGTGGCCGAAATCGATTCTGCTGGCATTGATCTGCAATCGGCATATCTTGATGCACATGTTGTGGGGACGAGATGGGAGGCCGACGCGCTGCATGTGGCTGTGGCCACGGTGGCAGAATGCCGGGTGATCGTAAGCTGGAACTTTAAGCATATTGTCAACTTTCGGAGAATTCCGTTGTATAATGGAGTTAACATGGTACGTGGATTTGCGCCGATAGCGATACATACGCCGCAGGAGGTAATTTCCTATGACGACGACGAAGACGAAGGAGTTTGATTGCGTGGAGATGATGGATCGGGGGGCGTTGCGCATCTACGAAACATTGAAGGGTAAGACGAGGGAGGAGAAGTTGGTCTATTGGCGGCAGCGTCATACAGAAGCGATTGAAGAGTTGAAACAGGCCGTCGGGGAGGAAACAAACAGGCCAAAAATTGGTGGGAACCCGGTGGGCTAAATCTGGGCGGGCGTGTGGATTTCCAGGAAGCGTCCAGCAAATAAGTGAGTTCCAGTATGCACACGATTACGAAGATAAATCGCTTGGAAGGCTACAAAATCGAGCTGACCTTTGACGACGGTGAGCAGGGGGTTGTCGATTTGTCCTGCCACGCAGGCAAGGGAATCTTTGCCGTATGGAATGATCCCGATGTCTTTCGGGGCGTCCGCATAGGTGAATTTGGCGAACTTACCTGGGGAGACGAAATGGACCTCTGTCCAGATGCGCTCTATCTCGAAGTTACGGGAAAGCGCCCCGAGGAGGTTTTTCCTGCGCTCAAGCCGGAAGGCGCACATGCCTGAGATCTCCCGTTTCTACGGTATCGTCATTCGCATGTACTTCAACGAGCACAACCCGCCGCATTTTCACGTAATGTACGGAGGAAGCCAGGCGCAGTTCGATATTCGGGAACTTTCCGTCATCGGGGGCCATCTGCCGCCAAGAGCGCTCGGAATGGTCGTCGAGTGGGCAACACAGCACCAGGATGAATTGTTGAGAGACTGGGACAGCCCGTTCCCATCAATCACTGGAACGAATCGACCCATTGCCCTGAGTCTTCTTTTTTCAGAGGAAAATATCCATGTACAGAGTTTTCGTCCCCGTCGCCGCCGTTTTGTTCGCCACGTTCTCCATCGATCTGTGTGCCCTTGAAATTACCAGCGGGCTGACGGACCATCAGGTCCTCCAATGCAATGACGATGGCACCGCCAGCATCGCGCTCTCTGGTATTGCCACGACCACCGGAACGCTGGAGGCACGTGTCGTGGGCATACAGAAAACCATCCTCGACTGGAGACCCCTCGGCGAAGCGAGCGACGCTTGGTCGGGCACCATCCCCGATGTTCCCGTGGGCGGTCCCTATCGCGTTGAAGTGCGCATCGTCGCCAATGGCAAAGCCCAGGCGACGACGAGCATACATGATGTCCTCGTGGGCGATGTCTGGATTTTGGCGGGCCAGTCCAACATGCAGGGTGTCGGCGACCGTCACGATGAAGACACGCCCCACCCACAGGTGCATACCTTTTCCATGAGCTACGAATGGCGTTTGGCGAAGGAGCCCCTGCACACCCTTGCCGAATCGCCCGACCCGGTCCACTTTGACCCCAAAAAAAGCGACGAGGAACGGCAAAAAGCGATCAGCAACTGGCGTGACGGCGGAAAAGGGTCCGGTCTTGGTCTGCCCTTCGCCAAAGAGATGGTGCGTCGCACGGGCCGACCGGTGGGCCTCATCGCGGCTGCCCACGGCGGCACCTCCATGGGCCAGTGGAACCCTGCCAAAAAAAACGAAGGCGGTGCGGCCCTCTACGGCTCCATGTGCCAGCAGGTGGCCGCAGCCGGGGGCAAGGTGCGCGGGGTGCTCTGGTATCAGGGGGAGTCTGATGCCAACCCCGATGCGGCACCGGTCTTCCCGCAAATGCTCAAGGAACTCATTGCGGCGATGCGCACCGACTTTAACAACGCTGAGTTGCCCTTTTACCAGGTGCAGATAGGGCGGGTGGTGCTCCCGTGGAACTCCACCTCGTGGGACGGTATTCAGACGGGCCAGCTTTCTATCGAGACCGATGTGCCTCATACGGGTACCGTGGCCTCCATCGACCTCGACCTGGATGATGCCATCCACATCAGCACCCCCGGCTTAAAAGTGCTCGGCCATCGTCTGGCCAATCTCGCCGAGGCCGATCTCTTTGGCGGGAAGCCCTTGGCCGGACCACGGCTGGAGTCCTTCAAACGAGAAGGCGGCCATATCCGCGCGACATTCAGCGGGGTCAATGGTCGCCTGATGGCGGCGGGACGTCCAAGCGGGTTTTCCATCAGTGCGGGACCCGATGGCGAGACGGGTCCTGGACCCTACAAGATAGAACTGGACCCCGAGGCACCCAACGATCTGATCATATATCTGAGTGACCGGCTCCCGGAGAATCCTCACCTGTGGTATGGCCGGGGATTGGATCCCTATTGCAACATTGTCGATGAGGCCAACATGGCCCTGCCCGTCTTTGGGCCGGTGGCCTTGCAGCGGTAGGGGTCGCAAAGTGACCCTCACGGGCAAGGGCTATCGCCCCTTGTCCGTGGCACCCGACGCGTCCCATCTTAAACCCTAAAGAGGCTGTTAAGGCATTCTTATTTAACTACTTAACACCATGAGCGCCCATAAAATTCCCGACGCGGTGAAATTTTCGGGCCAGGCAATATTGAGATCTTTGGTCGTTATATTCGGCTTTGTGCGGGGTGGTCGGGCCAACTTCTGAATCTTTCGCAAATCTACCGGCTTTGCCGATGAGAATACATTAAGGCTATGCCGCCCCGGCGTATCTGTTCACTCCGCTGTCTTTAACAACGTTGCCAGTATTCGCTGTTCCCGGAGCAAAAGTAGATCCCCTGCTTGCTTCAGCAGAAAGGGGTAGGCGATGAGTGTCAGGGTGAGGAAGGCCAGGGAGAGGAGGGGCGCCACGGAATAATCCACGAAACCCCATCGGGAAGCGAATCCGTCAACCATAAAGCACAATCCCGTGGGCAGCACCAGGAGGGCGACGGCGACCGGCATCACGAAGGCCATGAGGAGGGCCCGGGATTGCTGTTTTCGCATCATGTTTCGTCCGATGGCCATGGGCGCGTAGATGGAGAGAAAACTCCCAAGCAGACAAAAGCTGAGGAAGAGCTGCATGACCTGAAGGAAACTGACCACGATGGTTCCCAGGTCCATGCTGAAATACCAGATGCCGCCAAGGGCGAAGAGCATGCCCATGCCGCCGGCCATGGGGAGCAGCGCCAGGTGATAGGCCAGGAGTATGCGGTGGCGGGGCGTGGGCAGGAGGAGGAGGGTGCGAAAGCCTTGTTTGTCCATCCCAAAGAGATTGAAAAATATGCTGCCAAAGGTGAAAAAGGGCCAGATGATGGCCATCATGGGAAGTGCCCCGCCCTGCCCGAAAACGGCGGTGCGGGTCTTCATAACGGCCAAGAGGATGATGAGGGCAAAGGGCGCCAGCAGCATCGTTCGGATTTGGGGATGGCGAATGAAATTCAGAAAGAGCGCCTGGGCCAGGGCGGCTGTTTCGGGATGAAAAAAGGGCCACTCCCGGGCGGTCCATGGGGTGCGTGATGTTCTCTTTTGCGTCGCTTTGGCCGACGCCGAGCTTTGATTTCCGACGCTGTAGCGCAGGGTCGTGCGGTAACCCAGCCAGTAGCCCAATGAAGCGAGGCAGAGCAAGATCGCCACGGGGATCCAAAAGTAGCCCGCCCCGGTAAAGATGGCGGTCAATGCGAGGGAGAGGAGGCCGCCGGGGTGCAGGAAGGAGCTGAATTCGACCCAGGCCAGTTGCTCGGGGGCGCTAAGCCATGCCGCAAGGTCTTCGCTGGATTGGTGGTCCATGAAGATATTGTTGAGCATCATGGGTGTGAAGCCGACCGCCATAAAAAAGAAGGGCAGCACAGTCAGGAGCAAGCGCCGCCGCCGTTTGTTCTCCATCCACACCACGAGAAGTCCACGCACATAGTAGGCCCACGCGGATGCAAGAAAGAAAAAGACACTGGCGGCCAGGATACCCTTAATCAAGCCGTGCCCCGTGGCCTGCTTTATGCCCAGGAGCAGCCCCGTCGCGCCGCAGAAATAAAAGAGGGAGGTGAAGCCCACCAGGGAAACGGCGAAGTTTATCCCATTGACGATGGAAAAGGGAACGGGGAAGTGGAGCATTTTTCGGACATCAATGATGTCCGAGCGCTGTACTTCCATCACGAGTCCCCAGAACCATCCAACGCAATAAACCAGCAGGAGCACGTTGAAGGCGAGGAGCACGATGGATGGAGGCTGTTCGGGCAGCCACTGGGAACTGAGCGTGAAAAACAACCATCCCAGCACACACGCGAATAGCACCGCGCCCGTGGCGATAAAGCTCACGATGAAATACGCGAGGAGTTTGCCTCGGGTAAGGGCGTTGCGCAGCAGGTGGAATTGAAGGATAAAGAGCGCTCGAATGTAGGTCATCGAAGGACTTCCCCACCCAGCCAGGAAAGCCCCGCCGTATCGACATCCCCTTGGCCCACGATGCTGACGAACCAGTTCTCCAAGGATTGGCCTCCGGCGATCTCCGACAGGCGGCCCTGGGCGATGAGTTCGCCTTGGTGAATGATGCCCACGTGGCTGCAAAGTTGCTCCACGATGGCGAGGATGTGGGAGGTGAGGAAGATGGTGCGGCCCTGGGACACCATCTGTTGGAGGATTTCCTTGATGGTGCGGGAGGCCACCGCGTCGATGCCCTCGAAGGGTTCATCGAGGAACAACAAATCAGGGTCGTGGATCAACGCTGCCGCGAGGGAGATCTTCTTCTTCATGCCGTGGGAATATTCGAGGATAAGGGTCTTGTGGGTGTCTGCCAAGCCCAGCAGGGCCAGGAGTTCCTCCGTCCGCCGCAGGGAGACCGCCGCCGGTAGCTTGTACATCCGCCCCACAAAGGCGAGGTACTCCCGTGCGGTCAAGTTTTCGAAGAGGCAGAGGTCTTCCGGCACCACACCGATACGCCGCTTAATTTGCAAGGGCTGGCGTGTCAGGGGAATCCCCAGCAGCCGTGCTTCCCCCTCGGTGGGCGGCACAATACCCGTCAGCATCTTGATGGTGGTGGACTTGCCCGCGCCGTTGGGTCCCAGGAAGCCGTAGAAACACCCCTTCTCCACCCGCAGGTCCAGCCCCCGCACCGCCGTCACCTCTTCATAGACTTTTTTCAGCCCATAGGTCTCAATGCTGTATTCCATACCCGCTCCGTTCGTGGTGAGTGTCGTGGGCTGCGCTGGTGCATTCTATCATAGCGCCCAAGTCCTGAGATCTTCCCAAAAAGAAAATCATCAAGCAACCATCAAGCAAATACAGAAGTTCGTATCTGAATATAAATAAACGACTTACAGGATAAATGAACTGTTAAAAACACCTCCAGTAGGATTGTCGGTCAAGCAAGATCTCAACAAAAACCACCACATACCCATCCAGGCCCAGATGTGGCACCTGTATTGTCATCTAATGGATGTCCCTTTTATACCTTTCGTTTTCGTGCTTGATGAGCACACCTTGATTGCAACGCGAAAAGCGGCCAGAAGAACGTAGGATAGCCGTCTCGGCTGTCACGACAGACGGTACGTCTGTCAAACTCCGCGGGCTGCGAAGGACCTTCAATTGAGGCCGTAAACGGCCTGTGACAACCGGGACGGATGTCCTACATTCTACAAACGCTCCCCTCGAAAATAGGTCGACCGTGTCCTGCTTGGACTGGTAGGCGAAGTGGCGGGGACTGCCTCGCCCAAGTCCGCTGCGTGGAACGATGCAAGCATCGTGCTCAACGCCACAGCGAAGGTATGCACGGGCACCTCAACAGGCGGGGCTGATCCCTAAAGGAACGGACGATACCCCCGCCGCTGTTTTCGCTGATCTCGCGGAGGTAGCCCGCCTCCACCGCCCATTCGCCGTCGAGGGTCTATTCAACAGTCAAAGAACAAAATCAATTCCGCCGCATTTTTATGGGTGACTGTCCCTATTCTTCTTATGTGTCCCTATTCTTCTTTCTTCTATTCTTTAGCAATAATGAGAAATCCCGCTCCTCGACCTGTTGAATTACTTCTTTACCGCACTTTGCGAAGATGGACTGCCCAATGTGCCGGGTACAAATACTTGTCAGCAACGATTAACTTTGTACGTCGAAGTCATCGAATTTTGGGTGAGCGTTCTGTGCATCGCGCCCTCTTCCAATTTCTATTGAAATGATCATAGCTTCGTAACCTGTTGAGGCCGTGCCACTAAGCAATAGGCTCCCGTCGGCATGTTCCTTTCTGGATACTCCATGGCCCGAAACTTGCTACACCAACGGTGTAGATCCCGCAGGACACAACACTATGTGTTGCGGGCAAGCATACTTTTTGAGAGTGGTTCGTTGCGAACGGACTGCGGGGAGTTGTGCCACAGATTGAGCGTATTTGGGATGCGCTTGGTCGTCGCTGGCAGGTTTGTATGCGTGGCGAAAACGTGGCGTTGAGTAAAGGAGGATAGTGGATGTATTCAGTTGGATGACGAATCCTTTGGCATCGGTTAGTGCTTTGTAGCGAATAAGCGGAGTCCAGCATCGTGGCTGAACCGTGGGTTTCCTGCTGTGCCGGTGCTCTGGTGGGAAATGTGGGGCGTTGGTTACGAGAATCGCGTTGCCTGAATAATCCGATTGGGAGGGTTTTCAGGGTAGTCTTAGTGGGACGGGCGGTCCCCGATTTTCGGTGCCAATGCGGCGGAGATCCTTTCTCACCTGTTCAAGACGAACATGTCTGATTTTGTTTGCGTGTCTGCCGGTACGTCTTGCCGCAGACAGGAAGGTTGGACGGGGTGTGTGGGTGTTCTCGGTCACTCCTTTGGTGTTACGTCGGTGGAAAAAGAAGAAAGGAAAGACAATGAAGAAGTCAATTATGATGGCGCTGATACTTGGACTGACGATGGCGGTGGCACCGCTCAGCTTTGCCGGCTTAGCGACATTTCAGAATGGCGGCGACCGGCTGGTGGACACTCAGTATACGGATGGCGGTTGGGGATGGCCCCTTAACGCCCCTCCTACGTATGGCAACATATTGGGTCCTATCGCCATGGGCTTGGCGCAGGCATACAACCAAACAGGCGACGCGGGGCAGCTTGCCGCATTGGCGGATGCCGGTGCATTTCTGTTGGCCAAGACCAATAACTTTTCTCCCTCGGATGGCTATCTTGCCGCCGAGTTGGACAGCATTTTTGGTGGGACGACCTACGCCGACCATGTAATGGCGAATTTCTACAACGCGCTGGCCAGTGGAACCTATGACCGAAACGGCGCGGGAACGTTGTATACCACCGAAACCTATATCCAGCTCATCCGTGACTCGCGTGCAGGCGGAGGCATCGGCAATCTTGCCGCATGGGATATTGGCATGGGCCTGTATGCGGCTGGACAGGTTGGCGCGGATACCTCCGCGTGGATTACTGGCGTCGGTGCCGAGCTCGATGAGCTTGATGGAGCGGGGTACTACGACGTTATCGGATTGGCGGGTGGCATCCTAGGTCTCGCGAGCGTCGGTGAAGACTATAATACGACGGCAGGCGAGCACGTTGCGGCCGCGAATCTTAGCGATCTTGCTGACATTCTGGCTAGCTACCAAATCGACGGCGGTGGCTTTGCGTGGAATTCTGGATACGTTATCGCAAATGACGGCAATGAAAGCATCCAGGAAACAGCCTATTCCCTTCTTGCGTTGAACGAATTCGATGCTTCCAGTTTCATCGGAGAGCTTGCAGGTGCCGGAAATTATCTCACCTCTACCCAGCTTGGAACGGGTGGTTGGGAGGGTTACGCCGGTTCAGGGGAGAACAACGAGATTACGGGTGAAGCTC
>JAJRPE010000595.1 GCA_024280935.1 Candidatus Hydrogenedentota bacterium | reverse complement strand
CGCGCACCCGCCGTACCGCCGCGTTTTCCTGGTCCATGATGGCGATATCGAGTTTCGGCCCTTCCGCCATCCATTCCACCTTCATCAGGCCGTAGTTGAAGCCCTGGAAGACCCGCCCGACCCTATATTGATTCTTCTCCACAAAGGGCTTCTCCGTGAAGTGGGTCATGCCACTGGCGGTGATGTCATAGAGCGGATAGCCGAGGCCCGTGTCGGTCTGGCAGGATATCTCCGCGTGGTGGCGGTCGCCGCTGAGGAAGACCACCCCCGGCGCTTTGGTCTCATTGAGCAAGGAGAGCATCCGTTGGCGCTCGGTGGGAAAGTTTCCCCATTTCTCATAGCGGTGCTCAAAGGAGACGAACTGGATACTGGAAAGGACGATATGCACCTGGGCGCTGCTCCCGCGAAGTTCCTTCTCCAGCCATTGCCACTGTTCGTCGCCCAGCACGTCGCCCTCCGAACCGATGAGGTCGCGGTGATAGCGAGTATCGAGGGCGATGACCTTCACCTGTTTATCCCCGCTGCCGAAAGTCTGGGCGCTATACACTCCCTTGCGCGCGCGGCGCGGGTCGTCATTCGACACGTCGAAAAAATCCAGAAAGAGTTGCTGGGCGGCCTCCCGCTGGGGATACTCTTTTCCACCATCGTTTACGCCATAATCATGATCATCCCACGTGCCAACGACGACGCATTGCTTCACCAGAGCGGCATAGCCGGGCGTGGCCTTTTGCTGGTCGTACTTGGCCTTCAACACCGCCATATCTTCCGTGTCGCCGTAGATATTGTCCCCCGTCCAGATCCAGATATCCGGCGCTTGTTGGAGGATGCGCTCCCAGAGCGGCTGGGGGTGGTCCTGTCGATTGCAGGAACCAAAGGTGATGGTGAGGGTCGGCGCGGCGGTGGCCGTGGTGGACAGCAGCAACACGAAGAGCATGGCGAAGGTGGACATTGTTTTGTTTTTCATGGGCTTTTCTGCTTTCTCGTATATGTTGTGCCACCCCCTTCGGGGGTTCAGCCAATTCTATTGGCCCGATATACCCAGCGTTCCGCTCGTTCCTCGCTCCACACTGGGCTACGATATGCCGTCCCTTCGGGACTATCAACATTCCGTAGGAACGGCCAAGGAAAACATACATGACTTGCATCACGGCGGTGACGTGGCCTACGCTGCCTCCATCGGGATACCATGCAGTATGAGGAAAAACACCATGACAATCAATGCGGGCTATGTGCAGTTTGATGTCGCCTTTGGCGATTGGGATGCCAACGCCAAACAGGTTCGCGTCCTGATGGAGGAGGCGCAGGAGGCCGATTTGCTGGTCCTGCCGGAGCTGGCTTTTTCCGGTTATGACTTTAGGGACAAGGCGGAGCTGGCCACCCTCGCCGAACCTTTCGCGGACGGCCCCACCCGCGTACTGCTGACGGAGTTGGCCCAGGCCAACAACGTGGTGCTCGTTGCGGGCTATGCGGAAGCCGCAGCCGAAGGCTGCTACAATTCCGCCATGCTGGTCTGTCCCGACGGCACGGCCCACAATTACCGCAAGATTCATCGCTTCAATCAGGAGCAGGATGTCTTCCTCCCCGGCGACAAAGCGCCCGCCGTCGTGGAGACCCCCGTGGGCCGAATCGGCATGATGATCTGCTTCGACTGGTTCTTCCCCGAGACGGCCCGCTGCCTGGCGCTCGCGGGGGCGCAGATTATCGCCCACCCGAGCAATCTCGTACTGCCCTGGTGCCAGCAATCCATGTTTGCGCGGAGTATCGAAAACGGGATCTTCACCATCACGGCCAACCGAATCGGGACCGAATCACGCACGGAGCGCAGCCTCACTTTTACCGGCGGCAGCCAGGTCTTGAGCAACCACGGCGAAGAACTGGCCAAAGCGCCCACGGACAGGCCCGATGTAGAATATGCCGCGCTCAACCCCGAAGAGGCCGACGACAAATGCATCGCGGGGCGAAATGATCTACTCGCGGACCGTCGCCCGACGCTCTATTCCGGGTTGGTGTAGGGCGGGGACTGCCATCCCATAAGGGACGTACCCCCGCACAAGCACGGTGCGGTTAGGGTTGCGCGCCACGTGGCCCGTGTCAAGAGCTTCGGGAAGCACAGCCCGCCACAACGCGGGGGCATGTCCCGGTGGAACTGGGTGCGCCACAGCGGTCTGACAAAACGGTTCTTTCCCAACCATGGAAGCCAGCGCTCCGTGCCTTGGGAACACCGTCCGTTCGTGAACGAGGGGTTGGCCCATAACTCCACGTGGGTTCGATTGAGCGATACGCCTTTTATGTCGGACAGGAATGTCCGACCTCCTGCCCAGCGTCGCCGTCTTTCGGGGGCTCGTTGCATAACGTCAGATACCTGTTTCGACCCGCCGCACCCTTCGCTTCGCGCAATGAGCGTGGGAGAGGCAGTCCCCGAGCCATCATATACTGAGGTACAGCCACGCGCAGGTGCGTTGAAAAAGCTTGACACCTGAATAAATATACAGTATCATGATGTCAAACCCAAGAAGGGAGGCATCATGAAAGTAGACCAATTGTTGCGCTATGACATTCCCGAGGCGGTTGTGGAACTCTGGCGGAAGCGGGGTTGTGGGGAGCTTCTGCCCTTGCAGGAGGCGGCGGTGAAGCGCCATGACCTCTTTGGCGGGGGAAATCTGTTGGTTCAGGCACCGACGAGTTCGGGGAAGACCTTCGTGGGGGAGATGGCGGCGATTCAGACGGCGCTGCGGCAGAAACAGGTGGTCTATCTGGTGCCCTTGAAGGCGTTGGCGGAGGAGAAATTCCGGGAGTTTCATGCGACCTATGCCGACTATGGGTTGAAGGTGATTCTTTCGACACGGGATCACCGGGAGCACGACGGCGACCTGGAGCGGGGGGATTTTTCGATGGCCGTGGTGGTCTATGAGAAGCTTTCCCAACTGCTGGTGCGACGGCCGGAGCGGGTGGCGGAAATTGATTTGGTGGTGGCCGATGAGTTGGAGATTCTCGGTGATCCCGAGCGGGGGGCCGGTGCGGAATTGTTGCTGACACGGTTGCTTCAGGCGCAGTGTCGCTTGATAGGGCTGTCGGCCGTGATTGGGGGCGCGGATCGCCTGGCCGCGTGGATGGAGGCGGACTTGGTCCAGTCGGATCAGCGTCCCGTGGAGTTGCGCTACGGGGTGCTGTATGACGGGGTCTTTTGCTACCGAACTTACAACAGTCCGGGGGAGGGCACGGAAATACTGGTGGACGGGGCGACGGAGTCGGCGGAGGAAACGGCCATGGAAAACCTGGCGGCTTTTGCGGCGTGCGGCGAGCGCAGCCTGGTGTTTGTGCGGGCCAAGCACGATACGCGCATCGGCGCGGATCGCCTGGCGGCGCGACTGGAATTGGCGTCGGCGTCGAAGGCAATGGTGGCCCTGGAAGCGCTGGAGCCGACCCGCTCGCGGGATGCCCTCTTGATGGTGATGGCCTACGGGGTGGCCTTCCACAATGCCGATTTGTTCCCGGAGGAACGGCGGGTGGTGGAGGAAGCTTTTCGTAGTGGGGAGGTTCTGGTGCTGGTGTCGACGAGCACCCTGGCGGTCGGCTTGAACCTGCCCGCCCGCAATGTATTTCTCACCACGGAAAAGTGGCGCTACGATCATCGGCTCGGTATGCCGTGGAAGACACCGGTTTCCCACATGGAGTATGAGAATATGGGGGGCCGTGCCGGACGCTTGGGCGCGGGCCACGACTATGGCCGTGCGATTCTGGTGGCGACCTCGCTCTTTGAAAAGGAACTCTGCTGGCGTCGTTATGTGGAGGGCGAGCGGGAATCCATCGAACCCCAATTGGCCCGCGCTCCCCTGGAGGATCATGTGCTGCGTCTGGTGGCGTCCGGCCATTGCCCCAGCCTCGACGCGCTGCGCGATTTTCTGGAGCGGACCTTGTCCGGGCGCTGGGTGTGGGCGGAGACCTGCCCGCTGGAGGAGTTGGCATCGCGAATTCGGGCCGCCGTCCATCGTTGTGTCAGCTACGGCATGATTGCGGCCATGCCCGAGAAAGAGGACGGCCCCATGGTGGCGACGCCCTTTGGACACGCCGTGGTCCGCAAGGGCGTGGGTACCGACACCGCCCGTGCGCTCCAGGCTTGGGCAGAAGCGTCCCGGCAGCGGGACTGGTGCGTGGCCGATGTGCTTTACGCCGTCGCCAGCACACCGGAGGGCCGCATGACCCAGGTGCTGTTAACGATGGGGGAGTACGACGAGGCGGGGTACGTGGCTGAGCTTCGGGAGCGTACGCGGCATGAGGCGCTTGAGGGGGAGCTGCCCCTTGCCCGACTCTGCTCTGCCCGGCTGCAACCCTTCTTTGAAGAGGTCCGGGCGACGAAAGTGACACTCTTTCTCCTTGATTGGCTGGAGGAAACAGCGATATACACCATTGAGGAGCGGTACAACACCATGGCCGGGCAAGTGCTCGCGGCAGCGGCGCAGTTTTCGTGGCTTATTGACGCGATTCAGGCTGTTGCCTGTGCGCAGGGCCTGGAGGGACCCTTTACCGATAGGTTGTCCCGCTTGGCGGCGCGATTGCCTTCGGGTGTTTCGGAGGAACTCACACCTTTGATGCACGCCCAAGGCCTTGGAATAACCCGTGCGGAAGCTATTGCGCTGGGTGGCTGTGGGCTGCAGCGGCCCGAGGCATTGGCCGAGGCACCCCTCGTGCTGCTGGAGCAGGAACTGAGTCCCGAATCCGCCAGGGCGGTGTTTGCATGGGCCCGGAAGTGGCGGAATTTCCGGGTGCCTTCCAGTAGCGATGAAAACGACGTGGTGTCGCCGTCGCGGCCCCTCTTGGTAATCGATGAGAGCCGCCCCAATGAAATTGCCTTGGATGAGCACATCGTTCCGCTGCAACCCAAACAATACGAACTCATTCGCTTGCTCGCCCGCGCGCCCGGCGAGTGCGTGCGCTATGAATGTATCTACGACACCCTGTGGGCGGGCGTTTTCGTGGAGCAGAGCCAGATGCACTATCAGAAACGAAGCCTCCTTCAACGGATACAGGAGTTCTGTCCGGGGCGGGAAAAAGGACTTATTAAGACACGAAGCCGATGTGGCTACGCCCTGAATATGGCCCCCGAGTCGGTGGTAGTCCGTCCGGCGGCTCGTGTACCATAGCTTGGAAATCAGCCTCGATTCGGTACGAACAGGAAAGAGACACAGACGTGAGTGACATGTTGGTTAAGAAACGACAGTGGTATTTTCAGAGACTTGGAAACATGGGTGCGTGGGTGGCGGCGCTTTGCCTCCTTGGTGCGGCACCGGTCATGGCGGAACGGGTCATTATTCTTGGATTTGACGGAGCCGATCCCCATATCGTTGAGACGATGCTGGAAGCGGGGGAGCTGCCCAATCTGGCCAAGCTGAAGGCTTCGGGAAGCTACCAGCAGCTTGGGTCCAGCAGTCCGCCCCAATCGCCCACGGCGTGGTCCTCCTTCTCCACCTGTAAGACGCCATTAAACCACGGCATCTACGATTTCCTGAAACGAAATCCCAAGAATTACATCCCGGCTCCGGGTTTCGGCCGACTTTCCCATGCCCAGTTGGATACAAGCGGAAATCTGAAGGCCCCAGCCCACTACGTATCCAACCGGAAAGGCGACACCTTCTGGAAGGTGGCCAGCGACCAGGGAATGAAGGTGAAAGCCCTCCTCGTGCCCTTCGCCTATCCGGCGGACGAATTGTCCGATGAATGCCGCATGTTGTGTGGCCTGGATGTGCCCGATATCCGCGGCACGCAGAGCACCTACTTTGCCCTGTCCACCGTCTTCGCAAAATCGGAGTCCGTGCCGGGTGGTCAGCGTCTGGCGCTTCGTCTAACTGAGGGAAAGGGGACCGTACAAGTTCCCGGTATCAGGAACCCGAGTACCCGAAAGTATGTTGAGGTTCCGCTGGAAGTTTCGGTGGACGCCGCAGCCAAGTCCGTTGCTCTTACCGTTCAAGGCAAGACGGTATCGATTAAAGAAGGCACGTGGAGCGATTGGACGCCATGGACCTTCGAGCTGTCGCCGTCCTACAGCGTGAAAGCCATCAGTCGCTATTTTGCCACGGAAGTGGGGGACACGGTCCGCATTTATATGACTTGCCTCCAATTCCACCCGGAAGCACCTTACGCGCCCATGAGCACACCGGAGTCCTATGCCGGAGAGATCGCCGAGCGGGATGGCCTCTACAAAACCATCGGTTGGGCCTACGACACCAAGGCCCTGGAGCGGGATGACATGACCGAGGCCATGTTCCTGGAAGATGTTCAGCGCACCATGGCGTGGCGTGAACAATTGGTCCTGGACGAGATCGACGCGGGGAATTTCGATTTGCTGGTGGGTGCTTGGACGGGGACCGACCGTGTGGCCCACATGTTCTGGGGCTATCGTGATCCCAAGCATCCTCGTTATAGCGAGGCCCTATTCAAGAAATATGGCCGGGTGGTGGAAGATACCTACCTCAAGATGGACAGCATCGTGGGCAATGTGATGAAGCGTTTGGGCGAAGACGACCTGCTCCTGGTCATGTCGGACCACGGCTTTCATAGTTTCCGAAAGGGGTTCAGCGTAAACACCTGGCTCATCCGCAATGGCTACCTCACGGTTCGCGGGCAGACGAATCCTGAAACAGCCTTTACCGACGTTAAGTTTATGTACGACCGAAAGACCAAGGGCTACACCTACGATTGGTCGAAGAGCAAAGCCTATGGATTGGGTCTCGGCATGATCTTTCTTAATCGCCAGGGACGCGAGAAGGAGGGCATCGTCGGTGATGGCGAGGCTGCGGCGCTCATAAATGAGATAAAGACGAAGCTCCTCGCCGAGACCGACCCCGAATCCGGCGATCCAATTTTTCGCGCGATTTATACCAATGTGAATCCACAAGGAGCTGCCACCGCCGATGCGCCCGACCTGCAACTAGGCTATGCCGAAGGCTACCAGACCACCAAGGCCTCAGCAGCCGGTGCGGCACCCAAGGAGATCTTTTCGGTCAACAATAAAAAATGGAGTGGTGAGCACGCCAGTTCTGACCATGCCTTCACCTCGGGCATTCTTTTCGCCAATAAGCCGATGAAAACCGGCGCGACCCTCCTTGATTTGGGCGTGACGGCGCTGGAAACGCTGAGGGTCGAGGTGCCGACGGATTTCGAGGGGAAATCGTTGCGATAAGGGGGCTACGCCGGGAGTCTGTAAAGGAAGCGCTAAGGGTGCCACCTACACAGACACGAGGTACGAGTGGCTTTATGGGTGCTCGTTGAACTAAACGGCTTCGCCGTAGAGCACTGTATAGGCGATACCGTCATTGGGCACGCATTAAACCTCTCGGACGTGCCGCGCGATCCCGAGGCACGAGGGTTCGTGCGCTTGGAGCAACAGCACCACGATACTTCCAAAGAACCTTGCGCACGCGGCGCAACCCCGTTTCTCTTACGCTCAGG
>JAJRPE010000594.1 GCA_024280935.1 Candidatus Hydrogenedentota bacterium | reverse complement strand
TGATGACCCCATCAAAACTCACCCGTGCCTGCCGGGTGAGGGGGGTGTCCTCGATAATTTCCACGACTTTACCGGGTATCGCTAAACACATGATTTATCTTTCTGTAAATGGTAAGTGTTCATGGTCCGTGGCATCTTGGCCCTTAAGAGATAACCCGTGGCACCGACGGTATTCTTGTCGAATTTTCACGAATACTAAAGCGCTCAATTTTTTTCAGTCGCAAAAAAAAACGCAAGGAGCGTAAAGAAAAATGGCTCTTTGTACTACTATCTGGCGTTTTCTTATTTTTTGAACAAGAAACTGAAATCGTCACAAACTAATTTTTCCGAATACAAGGACCAAATAATGTAGGATAGCCGTCCCGGCTGTCATGACCGACGGTACGTCGGTCAAGATTCCAAGTGCGGGCAATTTTCCGTAGAGGCCGTAAACGGCCTGTTACAACCGGGACGGATGTCCTACGTTCCTTGCGTTCTTTCGCGGCTAAAGTGGCTGGGCCACAACCAATATTTATGGTCCTTGATCCCCGCCGCCTGAGAATTACCTTGCTTTTTTCATGATTCTTCCAGATTGAAGCACCAAAACGCTGGTTGTTATCAACGGCTGTGGCGCGTTCATTCATGGCAGTTTTCCCCGGTCTTGAACCAGGCTTGGCCAACGGCAATGCCGCCATCGTTCGGCGGAATGACATGGTGTCGATAGACCCGGAACCCACTTTTTTTCAGGGCGGCCAGGGACTCTTCCAAGAGTAACTGATTCTGAAAACAACCGCCTGTCAATACAATATCGTCGAGACACGCAGCCTCAGCAACCTGAACGATAGCAGCAACGAGGGCTGCATGAAATCCTTTTGCGATGGCCCCTGTGGGGATGCCGTCTAAAACCGCTTCTACTACCCGCACGATCATCCTCTCCCAATTCAGGGACAATAGATCGTCATGCCCATCCACATCGAGGGTGAGGGGAAATCCATCGGGACGGTAGCGAAGGGCGGCCCGCTCCAGAGTCATGGCGGCCTGTCCTTCAAAGGTGCTGCGCTGACAGCAACCGCACAAACTCGCCACGCCATCAAAAAGTCGGCCCATACTGCTTGTCGAGGGTGCATTGATACCCTTCGTAAGCATAGTCGTAATGGTATCACGTTCCCGCCGCGACACCGCAGCCAGAGTCGGCAATCCGTCCAGCAATTCAATCGGCCCCTCCCAGGCTTCATACAAGAGACTGAGCGCCGAACGCCAGGGCTCGCGGACCGCCGCATCTCCACCCGGCAGGCGAAAGGGCCGCAGTCGAGCGACACGGGCGAAATCTCCGCGCGTGCAGCGAAGAAACTCCCCGCCCCAGATGGTACCATCGGGACCGTAGCCAGTGCCGTCCCACGAGATGCCCAGGACCGGCCCTTCGAGGTTGTGCTCTGCCATGCAGGACAGCACATGGGCGAAATGATGCTGGACCGCGACTGTCGGCAGCCCCTGCTTCAACGCGAAACGCGTACTGGCGTAGTCGGGGTGGAGATCATGAATGACTCGCTTCGGTGTTATTTCAAGCAGCCCCTTCATACTCTCGATGGTCTTCTGGAAAGCCTCCATCGCGGGCACGTTGTCGAGGTTACCGATGTGCTGGCTGGGAAATATCGTCCCCCCTTTAGAAAAGGCCACGCTGTTCTTGAGATGACCCCCGACAGCCAATACATCCTCCGAGACTGTCGATGCCGACAAGGGCAGGGGTGCGTAGCCCCGCGCACGACGGAGCACCATGGCTTCATCATCGACCACCGCAACAATGGAGTCGTCGACCTGGCGTGCAATGGGGCGGTCATGGACGAGAAACAGATCGGCAATTCCGGCCAGCCGCCCGAGGGCTTCCTTTTCGTCAATGCAGATGGGTTCATCACCGAGATTTCCGCTGGTGACCACGAGAGGGCGTGCAAAAGCCGAAAGGAGCAGGTGGTGCAGCGGCGTATAGGGCAGCATGATGCCAAGCCGGGGAGCACCCAGTGCCACCGAGGGTGAGATATCCGTTAGCGCTGCCGTAGCTTCCAGCAAGAGGATGGGCGATTGGGAGGACTGGAGCAGCTCGACGCGGGCCTTGCTAAGAATGCACGATGTCCGAATCGACTCCAGATCGGGATACATCAGGGCAAAGGGTTTGTCTTTGCGACCCTTTCTCTTGCGCAGCGTCAACACCGCCTTGTCGTTGCGAGCATCTACCAGGAGTTGAAAACCGCCCAAGCCCTTGAGGGCAAGAATATGGCCTGCCTCCAGCGCCTCCACGGCCTCCACCAAGGCAGACTCCCGCTGGGCGAGCACCTGGCCCGCTGTAGACCACAAGGCAAGGTGAGGGCCGCAGTCGGGACAGGCGACAGGCTGGGCGTGAAAACGTCGGTCCATCGGATTTTCATATTCACGGCGGCACTCGGTACACATCGTGAATTTTGCCATCGTCGTCCAGGCGCGATCATAGGGCATTCCCTCAATGATACTGTAGCGGGGACCGCAGTGGGTGCAGTTGGTGAAGGGATATCGATAGCGCCGATTCGTGGGATCGTTGATTTCATCAAGACACGCAGGGCACGTGGCGATATCCGGCAGGACCAGCGATTGCATGGCACCCGTTCGGTCACTCTCCCGTATAGTAAAGGCGGGATAATGGGCGCTGGGAAACTCCGATATACCGCAGTGATCAATGCGGGACAGGGGTGGATGTTCCTCCCGCAGCCGGACGATAAACCGGGCCACTGCGGGGGCCGCCCCCTCCACCTCGATGGACACACCCCGGCTGGAGTTTTCCACGAAGCCCATCAGGGTCAATTCGCGGGCCAGATTGAAGACGAAAGGACGAAAACCGACCCCTTGGACAAGTCCCTGAATCTCAATACGCTTGCACAAGAGTGGAGACATGGCCCGATCACCCGCTTCACATGTTGCCTTTGCCTTGTGCATTTGTAACGGCTTCTCTCTGGTTGTTGTGTTGCCACGGCTAAGGCCTATGTTCAACGTTGTGGTAACTCCCCAGTCTTTTTTTCGGTATTACGTCCAAAGTGAGCTTTGCCCACAACCCAAGCATACCCTTGTCGGCAAATTAAATTTTTAACCACGAATTTTTTGCGGGGCAGCCGTTGGGCGAAACCAAAATTTTATTTACCACGAAGACACGAAGGGCGCACGAAGAAGAGAAGTAACAGGTTGCCCGGCCCGCACCTAATTTTTCTTCCTTCGTGGTGAAATATTTTTTCTTTGCGTCTTTGCGCCTTTGCGTGCCAAACAAAATTAAAGATCGCACGCAAAGGCGCAAAGACGCAAAGATTGTATTTTGATCGCGAATGGCTATGTAAAGGGCATTGGAATGGACTGAAAGCTGGTTCATCCGATTTAAGCGTACTTTTTGTTTCCTCCAAAGCAACCCGTGTGGCGTGTGTCAATTTTTTGAACGGGTTGGTCGCCCTGCTTCCGTGTAAATCTTTGGCTATACTTCTACGCCCCGAAGGGGCAATGCAAGAAAGCCCAGGGCAACGCCCTGGGAATGCAGGACAGAATTCAAATGCGCCCTGAAAGGGCAGCGCAGCTTATGTTCCATGAGATACACGCAAGTAAACTGCGTCGCCCTTTCAGGGCTTCAAAATAGTCTAACACCAGGTCCCAGGGCGTTGCCCTGGGCTTTTCTGCGCTGACCCTTCGGGCCGATAAAACAACCGATCTCAAGAAAAGCACAGCATGCGTGAGGCACCGGTTAAGAATGGTAGCACCGAAAAAGTACGCTTAAACCGGATGAACCTGAAAGCTTTTATGCAACCGGCTGCGCGGATTCCAAGGCCATTTTTTCTTTGATCCAAAGCAACCAGGCCTCAAATCCTTCACCCGTTGTACACGACATGTCGATTAAAGGCGTTTCTGGATTCAAATCATGTACGTAGTTTCTGAATTGCTCAAAATCGAAGTTTATGTAAGGAAGCAAATCTATCTTGTTCAGAATAATCACATCGGCTTTGCGGAAGAGGTTCGGATACTTGGCCGGCTTATCGTGACCCTCCGTGGTACTGACCATACCCACTTGCGCGTTTTCTCCCAAGTCAAAGCCCACCGGACAAACCAGGTTCCCCACGTTCTCGATGATGAGGAGGTCCAGATTCGGGAGATCAAAATTCGCCAGCGCCCGCTTCACAAGATTGGCTTCCAAGTGGCAACCGCCCGCCGTTTCGATCTGCGTTACGGGCACATCGAATTTTGCGATGCGCTCCGCGTCGAGGGAAGTCTCCGGGTCCCCCTCCAGCACCGCCACCCGCACCGAATCTTTAATGGCGGCCAGTGTTTTCTCGATGAGGGTCGTCTTTCCCGAGCCGGGGGAACTCATGATATTCAGGGCCACGACACCGGCCTCGGTCAACTCCTGGCGAACTGCCGCCGCCAATTCGTCGTTTACCTTCATCACTTTCTGAACAACATTAATTTCCATGGTATCACTCCTCACGAACTCGATATCGGTTCGTGTGTTTGCGCAAGATCCGACAGCACCACACGGGTAATTATCAACTCATCACCATGAATCGCTCGTCCCCCTGTGGCGCTACAATCTGGACAACTCCAGATGAGATCATCGGGTTCGTAGTTTTTTTCGCAAGC
>JAJRPE010000593.1 GCA_024280935.1 Candidatus Hydrogenedentota bacterium | reverse complement strand
ACGGTGTTGCTGCATCGCGCCGTGGGCAATGCGATGGAGCAAGCGCCTGGAACAGAAAAGGAAGACTTCGGTGAACTATAGTATTGAACAGCTTCAGGATGTACTCAACCGCACCCGTGGCGAGATTGCCAAGGTCATCATCGGCCAGCAGCCCGTCATCGATCAGGCGCTGGTGACGATTTTTGCGGGGCAGCACGCCCTGATCGAAGGCGTGCCGGGCACCGCCAAGACTCTGCTGGTTCGCACGCTCGCCAAAGTACTGGGCTGCGATTTTGGCCGGGTCCAGTTTACCCCGGACCTGATGCCCACGGACATCGTGGGCACGAACGTTTTCAACATGAAGGAAAATGCGTTCACGCTGGTCAAAGGCCCCATTTTTACGACCTTTCTGCTGGCGGATGAAATCAACCGCGCCCCCGCGAAAACACAAAGTGCCCTCTTGCAAGCCATGCAGGAGCGAACGGTAACCATAGACCGGGAGACCTTTCCGCTTGGAGAAAACTTCTCCGTCTTTGCCACACAAAACCCCATCGAGCACGAAGGCACCTACCCCCTTCCCGAGGCGCAAAAGGACCGTTTCCTCCTCAAAATAACAATGGACTACCCCGAAGCTACCGACGAAGTGCTCCTCGCGCAACGCTCCCTGTCGCAGGATGCCCCCGAAAAAGTATTGCTCGCCGACAGCGTGGCCCCGGTGCTCACGGCCGAAGCCCTCACCGCATGCCGACAAGCCCTGGAGTCGGTGGCAATCCGCGAGGAACTCATACACTATGCCGTCGCCATCGTTCGAAAGACGCGGGCCTATAGCAGCATCCTGGTCGGCGCGGGGCCACGGGCAACCCAGGCCCTTCTGCTGGCGAGCCGGGCCAATGCCGCATTGCGGGGCCGGGACTTCGTATCGCCCGATGACATCAAGTATCTGGCGCCTCCTGTCCTGGCGCACCGGCTCGTGTTGCGGCCTGAATTCGAAATCGAAGGCCTGACCGTGGAAGAAGTCGTGTCCGAACTGCTTTCGACGGTGACCGTGCCCCGATGATTGCCCCCACCAACAGATTGTTGCTCTGGGCCTCCTGGACCCTGTTCCCATGCGCGGTCGCCGCAGCGGTCGATCCGAACTTCGTGGCACTGGGCCTCGTTGCGCTCCTTACGGGGTCCATTCTGGCCCTTATCGATCTGCAACGCGGCTACAAATTTCCCGAGAGCATTTCGGTCACCCTGCCCGAATTAACCCGCTATTCACGCCTCGCCAACGGGCGCTATGAACTCTTTGTGGAGTCCAAGGAGGAGCGGCGCAATCCCTACACCATTCGTGTCGGACTTTCCGTCCCAGACGGACTGCATATGGAAGAACCCGTACAGACCGTGACACTTCCCGGCCCGGCGGGCCGCTTTCCCCTCTCCTGGGACTGTGTGCCCCAGCGTCGCGGGCAATACACCATTGAGGGAGCCTACCTGGAGTGCCAATCGCCCTGGGGGCTGTGGAACCTTCGCCGACACACGGGCAACACCGGAGAAATTCGGGTCTATCCCAATCTCGTTCCAGAGCGCAACCGCCTGGCATCTATATTTTTGAACCGCACAGGATTCGGCATACACGCCCAGCGCCAGATTGGAAAAGGCCGTGAATTCGAGCAACTTCGGGAATATATTCCGGGGGACAGCTACGAGGACATTCACTGGAAGGCCACCGCACGTCGGGGCTTTCCCATTACCAAGATCTATCAGATAGAACGCACCCAGGAAGTCTACGTCATCGTGGATGCCTCCCGCCTGAGCGCGCGGTCCATCCCCGGCAGCGGTCCGGGAGGCGAACCCGAAGCGCAGTTGGAGCATTCACTCAGTGCGGCCCTCCTCCTCGGGGTTGTCGCGGAAAAACAGGGGGACTTTTTTGGCCTGGTCACCTTCAGCAACCGGGTGCATTCCTTTATTCGGGCGGGCAAGGGGCGGGGCCACTTCAACAGTTGCCGGGAAGCGCTCTATACGCTGGAGCCACAGCGGGTAAACCCGGACTTCGAGGAATTGTGTACCTTCATCCGGCTCCGCCTGCGGCGCCGGGCACTGCTCATCTTTCTAACCAACCTGGATGACCCGGTGCTGGCAGAGAGTTTCAGCAAGAATCTGGAACTCCTTTCCAACCGGCACCTGGTCATGGTAAACATGATCACCCCCGCCCACGTAAAGCCGATATTTTCCCAGGGCCAGGTGAAGAACCTCGACGAAATTTACCATCATCTTGGCGGACACCTGCAATGGCAGACGCTCCGGGAAACCCAGCGCAACCTACAGCGCCATGGCGTGAAGATGCACCTGGCGAGCCACGAGAGCCTCTGCGCCGACATGGTGTCCCAGTATGTCAACGTAAAACAACGGCAAGCCCTATGATCATCGACTTGGAACAGTTTATCGCCAACGAGCAACCCTACTGGGACGAGCTGCAAGCCATGCTGACCACGCTGGAGCAGCGGACCGGGCATCAGCTCGACCTGAACGCCGTCAAGCGATTCAACTACCTGTACCAGCGCACCGCCTCGGATCTCGCACGCATCAGCACCTTCTCGGCGGAACCCACCACGCGGCGCTACCTCGAAAACCTCGTGGCGCGGGCCTATGCCGAGATTCACGAAGCACGACAAGTCCGCAGCCGCTTCCAATTCGGCCTGTGGGCGCTTCAGACTTTTCCCCAGACCTTTCGGCGGCATATTCGGGCCTTTCAGATGACGGTGCTGATGACCATGATTGGCTGTGCCTTTGGCGCGCTGGTGGTAGCAACCGATGCCCCCGCCAAAGGGGTTATTCTGCCCTTCGACCACCTTCATGGAAGCCCGTCTGACCGCGTGGCGGACGAAGAATCGGTTACGGAGGACCGAATGAAAGGCCATCGGAGCGAGTTTTCCGCCCAACTCATGGCCAACAACATCCGGGTAAGTATCACCGCGCTGGCGCTGGGGATAACGTGGGGTCTGGGCACCCTGGTGCTCCTTTTTTACAATGGCGTCATTCTCGGTGCGGTGGCACTGGACTATGTTCTGTCGGGAGAAACGGTCTTTCTCCTGGGCTGGCTGCTGCCCCACGGCTCCATCGAAATCCCTGCCATACTGCTGGCGGGACAAGCCGGCCTGGTCCTGGCCCATGCCCTCATCGGTTTTGGCTCGGAACACACGCTCCGCGAACGGTTTCGTCTCGTGAGTCCCGACCTGGTGACCCTCATTGCGGGTGTGGCAATCATGCTGGTTTGGGCGGGGCTGATAGAGGCCTTCTTCTCCCAGTACCACGAGCCCTTTCTCCCCTATAGCCTCAAGATCGCCTTCGGCGCCACGGAGCTGGTCCTCCTTTGCATCTACCTCGTGCGGGTTGGCCGGGACGACAAGGGTGGCGCACGGGCAAGCGCGGCTCTCGGCACGGCGGGGGCAACCTCATGATCACCGATCTCCGAAGACGTATCACCATCGAAACCCCGGAAGGCGTCTCCTTCACCATCTACCTGGCGGGTCCATTCACTCGTTTTCTCGCCTGGCTCGTGGACTGCCTCGTGCTCCAGGCCGCCGCGTGGTTCGTCCTTAGCATTATCGGCCCGTCGACGATGCTCTTCGGCAATGTCAGCACGGCGCTCATGATCTTGTTCTATTTCGCCAGCAGCTTTGCCTACCGCATTGGCATGGAATGGCGCTTTCGGGGCCAAACCCTGGGGAAGCGACTCCTCCGCCTCCGTGTCGTAGACAGTTCCGGGCTTCGGCTGCAACTCAACCAGATCGTGATACGTAACCTGGTGCGCGTGGTTGATGCCATGCCCGTCTTTTACTTTGTGGGTGGCCTCTCCATGCTCATCAACAAGCGCCACCAGCGTTTGGGCGACCTCGCGGCAAACTGCGTCGTCACCTGTCTTCCCGAGAACGGGGCGCCGGATTTCGACCAAGTGCTACCCGGCAAGTACAATTCCTTTCGTGACTATCCCCATATCGAAGGACGATTGCGCCAACAGGTGTCGCCCCAGGAAGCCGACCTGCTGGTGCAGGCCCTGTTGCGTCGAGACGGTCTGGACGCCTCCAAGCGCGTCCAGCTCTATCGAGAACTGGCCGACCATTTCCGGGAAAAAGCCGCCTTTCCCGACGGGGCAACGGCGGGCATCACCGACGAACAGTATCTGCGTAACGTGGTGGACTCGGTTTTTCGCGGGCGGCGGTAGGCGGGTCTACCACAGGCTGTGGCACTATTGGTGGCAACAATGTTCGTTAAAAGGAACATTAGGGTCAAAGGGACGTAAGGACCAGAAGAAAAGATAGTGCCCCTTTGAACCCTGGAAACCGTGTGCCGTGGCCCACCGCTCCCACGTTGACGGGGCACCGGGGATTCAGTAAGATGGTCACAGAATCATTGGGCACGGTGTTTCCACTTCTGCGAGGGTGATGCGTGCCCGTTCCACCCCCAAACCCCAAAAAGGGAGATACCATCATGAGCGCTGATATAGACCTTAATTCCACCAATGCGATTGTTGCTGCCGCCGTCATAAAGGCCGAAGAGCTCGATACGAAAATGGACATCTGTGTTGTGGATGCCGGGGCCAACCTCAAGGCTTTCGTCCGCATGGACGGCGCTTGGCTGGGCAGCATCGATATTGCCATCAAAAAGGCCAAAACGGCCCGCTTCTTCGACATGGATACCGGCATCATCGGCAGCCTGAGCCAGCCGGGCGGCGCGCTCTACAACATCGAGCACTCCAACGGCGGCCTTATCACCTTCCCCGGCGGTGTTCCGCTGAAGAACAAGGATGGCGTGATTATTGGCGCCATCGGCGTATCCGGCTCCTCGGTTGAGAACGACCACGCCGTCGCCTCAGCCGGTGCCGCCGCACTGTAAAGGCAAAACAAAGACTCTTACCCGGCCCCACACGCATCTCCTTTGCGCGGGGCCGTTATATCGTCGTCAAATCGGTCAGATCCCAGACTTCCTGAATCCGGTAGAATCGGGTTTGGCACTTTTGGGATTGGAAAAGTTTTTCTCGTCACTGCGTGTCCATCACAGACGAGACGCTGCGCAGAATGAAAAAACGAGCAAATGACCTCAATCAAAACCAAGCCTCTCTCCTCCATAAAACACCACTGCGGGTGCCACGGGTAGGGTCCGCAGTTCCTGCGGTTCCGTGAGCGAATCTACGTAGAATCGTTAGGGCCATGTCGCATGAGCGACCGCCCCGAAGGGACCCAACAGGTTAGCCCTGGGCTAACCTGTTGAGGCCTTTCAGGCCGAAAAATGCATGCTGTTTCTTCGATAGCCAATCCCAAAGGACCGGTGAAACTTTCCATACCCCCTCTAATCCGGCCCGTAGGCTGATCATTTCTTTACCACCCCGTGCCTATCACGGTATACTACACCCTGCGCCCCCTTGCCCCCGATCAGGCCTGCGGTGCCCACCACATTCCCTTGCACATCACAGACTCCGCCAAGGGCAAAACGCATCAAGGCAATCTACGAAAGGTAGCATCGTGCTCAAAGGTTTAGGCGATCTCGGAAAAATGGGCGGCATGCTCAAGCAGGCCATGGAAATGAAGGGCAAGATGGAGGAGCTGAAGGAGCAGCTTGGCAATGAGCGCATCGAAGCCGATTCGGGCGCGGGCATGGTCCGTGTGGTCATGACGGGGAAGATGGAATTGATTTCCATCAAGATCGACCGGGATATCATCAATCCCGAAGAACCTGAGGTGCTGGAAACTCTGGTACAGGCGGCCGTTAACGAAGGCAGTCGAAAAGCCCAGGAGATGGTGAAGGAAAAGATGTCGGAAATGGCTGGCGGAATGGATATACCGGGGTTGACAAGCTAGTGCGTACCGTTTTCTTTGGGACCCCCGATATTGCCGTGCCCACGTTGCAGGCCATCGAGGCGTTGCACGAAGTGACGGCGGTTGTGTGCCAGCCCGACAAGCCCCAAGGGCGCAGCAAAAAGCTCATCCCGCCCCCGGTCAAGGTTGCGGCGGAAGCCTTGGGTATCCCGATCCACCAACCGACAAAACTGAACGACGGCAATTTTGAGGCCTGGCTCCAAGAGCAAGCGCCCGAAGTCTGTGTGATTGCCGCCTATGGCCGCATCCTGAAACAACCGGTCCTCGACATCCCGCCCCAAGGCTGGCTGAACGTACATCCCAGCCTGCTGCCCAAGTATCGCGGCCCCTCCCCCATTCGCTCGGCCATTCTCCATGGCGATAGCGAAACCGGGGTCAGCATCATGCGGCTCGTGCTTGAAATGGACGCGGGCGACATCCTGATCCAAGAGCACACCCCGATTGGCGACAACGAAAATGCCGTTGAGCTGGCAAAGCGCCTCGGCATGCTCGGCGCCGATCTCATGCTGAAAGGACTCCGCCAGTTGGAAGAGGGCGCGGCAGTCTTTACGCCCCAGGATCCCAAGCAGATGGTCGAGTGTCAAATGTTTGAAAAGTCCGATGGCCGTATTCGCTGGAACACCAGCGCGGCCACCATCCACTGCCTTGTGCGCGCAGCGCAACCCTGGCCCATCGCCCACTGCCACTTGGATGGTCAAGTATATCGCTTTCACGAGACAGAACGCATCGAGGGTGCCGCGAAAGCAGCGCCGGGCACGGTGGAGACCATATTAAACGATCGACTTGTCGTCGCGACCGATAGCGGCCTCATCGCCATAACCCGCATTCAAGCGCCTGGGAAAAAGGTGATGGCTGTGGGTGATTTTCTTCGCGGACACCGGCTTGAACCGGGCGTCCAATTTACGGATATTGTCTAATGCCTGCTGAACCGGTACGCAACGCCGCAATCGATGTGCTTCTGCGCGTCATGGAACGAAATGTTTTCCTGGATGTTTCCCTGGACAAGACCCAACGCCGCCGTGGCTTTCCTGACCGGGGCCGCCGCTTTCTGGGGATGCTCGTCTACGGAACGATGCGCCACCGCACCCTCTGCGACTTTGTGCTTCAACAGCACTGCCACCAATCCCTCGACAAGCTTCCCCCGGTCATTCTGGTCATCCTGCGCATGGCGGTCTTTCAGGCGCTGTTTTGCAACCAGGTGACCAAGCCGGTCATGGTGCATACGTCCGTCGATCTCGCCAAACACCGAAGCCATGCGGGGCTGGCGCGTATGGTCAACGCCGTATTGCGAAAGGTGCCCGAGACCCTCGAAGAAATCACCTTTCCCGATCCAGAGAAAAACCTCTACAAGTACCTGAAAATTCGCTACTCCATGCCCAAGTGGCTCATTCGGAAATGGGCGGAGCAGTTCAATGACAAAACGGCCCAGCAACTCTGTGAGGCCTCCAATTCCACGGCGGACAGCATCCTCCGGGTGAACACGCTCAAGACCACGACCAAGGAGCTCCAACAGCGCTTGGAAAAATCCGGCAGTGTCGTGATGGATGATGTCGCCGTCCCCAACGCGCTCCGGGTCATCCAGGGTGGCGCACTGCCCCGAGGCAAGTGGTTTCAGGGCGGTCACTTCTTCCTCCAGGACACGGCTTCGATGTTGCCCGCCCTGCTTATGGAACCCAAAGCGGGCGAGCGGGTATTGGATATGTGTGCGGCACCCGGCGGTAAAACGACCCACATGGCGGAGTTGTCTGGCGGCAAAGCCCACATCGTCGCTATGGACTCCAGCCGCAAGCGGCTCTGGAAGATTCAGGAGAACGTGGAGCGCTTGGAAACGCCCGGAATCGAAATCATTTGCGGCGATGCCCTGAATGCCCCCGTCGCAGGTGGATTTGACCGCGTGTTGGTTGATGCGCCGTGCTCGGGTCTGGGAACGCTCCGGCGCCACCCCGATCTCAAGTGGCGCACAACACAAGAATCCGTAGACAGAATGGCCCAAACACAGCGCGCCTTATTGCGTTCCGCCATTGGGCTTTGTAAGAATAACGGCGTAGTCGTCTATTCCGTATGCACCTTTACCCCCGAAGAAACCACGGCGGTGGTCCAGTCTATTCTGGCGGAGGGAAATGTGGTGCTGGAAAATGGTCAGGAGTGTCTGGAATCGTGGAAAAACGCCGAGGGAATGTATCAGAGCCTCCCGTCCGACGGAGCATGGGACGGATTCTTCTTGACACGGTTTCGGAAACAATCCTGAATTTCGTCTTCTTTATCCTGAAATTCGTCTCCTGGGGCATACAGTGGGTCGCCGCGCTGGCCGTATTTCTCGTGGTCATGGCGGCGGCGGGCTACTATGTCTACGTGAAAACGCTGGATGGCGGCGAGCCGGTGCAAGTGCCCAACATTGTGGGTCTGCCCGTGCAAGAGGCGATGACACGCCTCGCCGAACGGGGACTGGAAATGGGTCGCCAGCAACAGGTTCCCCATGAGACAACACCCGAATACCACATCATCAGCCAACGTCCTGCGAGTGGCCGTGTCGTCCGCACGGGCCGAAAAGTCTACCCAACCGTGAGCATGGGGCCCGACTTTCTGACGGCCCCTTCCCTCGTGAAGCGCTCGCTGAAAGCGGCGCAGGCAGAATTGGCCAATTCCCGATTTAAGATAGGAAGCGTGTCGCGAATTCCCCATACCAGCCCGCGCAACACCGTAATAGCGCAGGATCCGCCGCCCGGCCATAGCATTGCCATCCAAGGGAGCGTCCACCTGCTGGTGAGTGAAGGTGACACCCAATACAACGACTACATGCCCGACCTCCTGGGCAAATCGGTCCGTGACATAGAGCGCATCCTTGCCCCCTATCATGTAACCCTCATACCCGAGGTTGTTCGGGAGCTGGTCAACGCACGGGAAGATGTCGTTTTGGAGCAAGACCCCTTACCCACAACGATGATCTTCGAGGGCCAGATCGTGACCTACAAAGTAAAGCCTTCGGGACGGATCACCCTGCCTGACACCCGACTTACGGGCGCGGTGCGCCATGTTATGAACTATAGCTGGTATGATCGTGACGTACGCATTGAGCAAATTGACCAACTGGGTAATCGCACCGTCATCGGAAGCTACCCCCCCGCGTTGGACGAAAAATCCAAAGCTGCCCGCGTATCGGGCAGCACGCTGGCGATTCCCGTCACCTACATCGGCGCGTGTACCGTCGAGATTTATGTAAACGGTAATCGCATTGCCGCATACCAATTGACAGACGGAAATGCACCGAGAAACATCACGCCATCCATCTAACCGAAAGGTAAATTTGTGCCCTCCATAAAAATCGCCCCCTCAATTCTCGCCAGTGACTTCAGCCGCCTGGGGGAAGAAGTGAAAGCAGTGATTAACGCCGGTGCCGACATGATTCATCTCGATGTGATGGACGGTCACTTCGCACCCAATATAACCTTTGGTCCCGCCGTGGTCACCTCCCTGCGCCAGCACAGCACGGTACCCATGGATGTCCACCTCATGATCTCGGATCCCATGGCCTACGTCGAAGATTTTGCCAACGCGGGCGCCGACATAATCTCCTTTCATGTGGAGGCCACGGCCCACCCCATTCGGATCATTGACAAGATCAAGGAACTCGGGTGCCAGGCCGGCATCGTGCTCAACCCCGGCACGCCCGAGGAAGACATTGAATTCATCGCGGAGCACATCGACATGGTGCTTATCATGACGGTAAACCCCGGCTTTGGCGGCCAAGCATTTATCCCGGACATGGTTCGAAAAATTGAGAACGTCCGGGCCATGATGGGCGACCGCGACGTGGAGGTGGACGGCGGCATTGATGCAAGTTCGGCTGCGGAAGTCATCGCGGCCGGGGCCAATGTACTGGTGGCGGGATCCTATATCTTTCAGCAGGAATCCTACTTTGAAGCCATAGAGTCGCTGCGACCAGTGGGCTGAGCAGAGGCTATACCGGGGACTGCCTCGCCCAAGCCAGTGCGATGTAGCGGGGTACACTTCGTGGTGAGCAGGTCCGCTGCGGTATGCGACGAAGACCTCAATCATGCGGGTGTCCCCAGATGCTCTGTCCTGGGGACAGCCCCGCCTGTTGAAAGTGCCCCTCCATACTCCACGGCAGCGCTGTTGGACACGATGCCGATGCCCTTCTGCACAGCGGGCTTGGGCGAGGCAGTCCCCCGTTGGTCGTCCCCGTCAGGACCCGTTGATACTCGCCTTTTGGAGATCGCGCGGCATGACCGAGTTCGTGACAGCCACGATTATAAACGGACCCTACGGTGCCGCCAACGTATCCTGCGGTGGGCCTTCCAAGCCCTTCCACGCAGCCACACCATCTTCCATGGAGAGATACCACCCACGGCTCGGTACCGCTTCAGGCACGATGAGGGGAACCGTAGCCAGTTCCGTCCCATGGAGCGACACCGTAAGTTCGCCAACGGTTGCCGATTTCTGGAGGGGAGCCTGGAGTGTCGCAGGGTGATGGGCAGCAATATTCACTGAAGCGAGCAATTGACGGGGTAGCTCCACCACTATGTCCTCCGCAGGGCTTACGGCGGCGGTGTCGGCGCGTCCGCGTTGCACAGGGATCTCAACCCCAATCAAATCCCCCTTGGAGATCAGACGCACTTCGGCATAGTCGTCGAAGTAGCGGTCCATGGTGTCCTCCGCCAATTGGAAGCGTCCATACTTGCTGGGCGAACCCATGACGACGCAGATCAGCCGCCGGCCATCCCGCGTTGCCGTTGCGGCGATACAAAAGCCCGCCGCACGGATGAATCCCGTCTTGAGGCCGTCACAATCCGCCATCCGCCAGAGCAACTTGTTGGTATTATATTTGACGGCGTCTTCGGGGCGAAACTGGAACTCTTTTTGCCGGGCCAAGGCCATGATTACCGACTTCCCAACACAGGCCCGGGCAAGCAGGGCCATGTCGTAGGCGGTGGTGACATCGAAAGCCTCACCCTTATCGGGGGGAAGCCCATGAACGCCTGAGATAAGGGTATCGGTCATCCCAAGTTCCTGGGCACGGGCATTCGCTGCCTTCAGGTAGGCTGCTTCACTGCCCCAGAGTCCCTCGGCAATCGCCATGGCCGCGTCGTTGGCCGACGCAATGGTGATCGCGGTCATCAGGTGGCCCAAAGGCCATGTTTCTCCGGCATTCAAGTAAACCTGTGTGCCGCCCATTCCCTCGGAACGCCGCGAAACCGCCACAGGTGTTTCCGTCGTCCAATCCTGGCGCTCGTAGCCTTCGGCCACCATGAGCATAAGCATGAGTTTTATCATGCTGGCAGGGGGACGCTTGATACGAGCGTGCTCTGCATGAAGAATAAGACCCCGCTCTACCTCCATGCAGAGCACGCTAACAGGCTTATCCGAATCAGCGAAAGCCAAGCCGATGGGAGCACACACGGTCAGCGTCAGCACGAAGACAGCGAACAAGGGCAACTTACTTCTCAGGGGCATACAATACTTTCTATCGGAATCAGGAAGACAGCGTAGACACTGTCTCGTCCGGGGCGTGGCGTTTTATCAGGGCAACCAAATCATCGGTGCCAAAGGGTTTCTTCAATACCCCCGCGACCCAGGAGGGCAGGTTGACGCATTCGGGGAATCCGGTCATGACGTAGACGGCCATTTCAGGATCACGCCCACCAGTGTTCCCCAAAGTCAAACGGTCAAGCACATCTACACCCGGCACATCCACATCCACCAACACAAGATCGGGAGAACCTTCCAACACCAATTCCTCCGCCTGCTCCGGCGTTGTCGCGCAATAGGTCAGCACCTTTCGGTGGCTCATCGCCGTATCAACCCACTCCAGCAAGCCCGGATCCGAATCGACGACCATGATTCTCGCAAGACACTCAGGTACCGCAGGGAGCGAGTCATCGGGCACATCGCCACCAATATTGACGTGATTGCAAACGCGATCCAGGGCGTTGGCCAGATCCTGTGCGGTAAAAGGCTTCGTTACAAACATGATGTCCCCCCACAGTTTGCCCGCCTCTTTCATCTGCTCCGCAGACTCTCCCGAAAATGCGATAATAGGGATGCTGTCGGTGGCGAGATTCTGGCGTAATAGCGCGAGGGTATTCAGGCCGGCCAAATCGTTCACGGTATCGTTCAAGAGAATGAGATCCGGTGGATTCTCCTCCACCTCGCGTACACACTCGTAGCCATTGGAAGCGAGGCGGCACGTGAGGCCCAGCGGGGCCAGCACCGATTGAATAGCTGCGGGAAAGGCCTCCCCCTCGTCGACCATAAGCACTTCCTTAATACACAAGTCCCCCACACTTGATTGATCCCACTCGAAATCGAAAATTGCGTCCGGCAAGTGAATCGTAAAGGTAGTCCCCACACCCTCCTTGCTGGCTACCGTAATGTAACCACCATGGCCTTCCGCGATAGTCTTCGCAATGGACAATCCAATTCCTGTCCCCTCATAGCGTCGGGTCTTGGAACTGTCAACCTGAAAGAATTTTTCAAAAACCTTCTGTAGATGTTCCTCTCGGATACCAATTCCCGAATCGACGACGGACAGGGTAAAAAGCCGGTTTTCGTCGGTTTCGGCGCGAACTTCAATCCGTCCTCCCTCGGGGGTGAACTTGAGCGCGTTGTTAAGCAGAATGCCAAGCACCTGGCCCAACTTTTCACGGTCACACCATGTTGGAACGATGCCCTCGTCAACAACGGCATTCAGCTCAATATCGCGGGCGACGGCATCGGGATGAAAGGAAGAGACGGACTCCTCAACCAGATAGGCGGGAGAAAAAAGACGGCGGGATATTTGGACACCGCGAATTTCCATCCGACTGAACTCAATAATTTCGTTCAGATGCCCTATGAGCCGCTTTACGTTCCGATCCATGACCCGTATTGCCGCAGCCTGGGGTTCCGCCATCTCACCAAGGCTGCCAGACTCCAGCATTTCCACATAGCCTTGAATCGTGCTCAGCGGCGTGCGCAATTCGTGACTCACGTTGGAGAGAAAACTGTCTTTGGCGCGATCATGCATAAGCAATTCTTCGTTGAGCAGTTCCAACTCATGGGCACGCTGCTCCAACTGATGCTGCATTTGCTTCAGGTCACGCACGCCAGTCACGACCAGCGAGTGCCCTGGCTCTTCGTCGTCGGCCAAGCCCTGCAGGTAGGTGACCGCCGCCATTACCGGCAACAGTTCGCCGTCTGCGTCCAGGAAGTTCAGCTCAAGGCGCGCCTCCTCAATCGGCAGCACTTCCCGCCTCACAAGCAGATTTAGAAGCCGTACCCGACCCGCGACATCCACCAAATCCAGAACACTTTTACCAAGCAAGGCCGATTCTTCAAGTCGCAACAAGTCGCAGAACCGCTCATTGGCAAACTGAATCAGGTTGCTTCCGTCTACGGTCAGGAAACCCTCGTTCATGGACAAGAGCAGCGTGCGCATGCTTTCTTCTGATTTTTGGAGCTTCTGCGTTTGTTCTTCCACGAGGGTCTGCAAACCCTCCGCGTATCGTTCTACGCGCTTCGCCAGACGCCGCTGCTCGGTTGTTTCCCGAACTGTGGCAAGATTGGCATAGTGGCTTCCAAACCGGTTTAACACGGGTGTGCCGCTAAACCAGTAATAGCGGTCCTCTCCGTCTACATTCCAACACACCTCATACTCTGACGCGATATGCTTGGCACGCACTTTCAACTGTTCAGACACCGGATGCAACTGAAAGCGCTCTGCAAGCTTCGCCACATCCTCCCCCAGAACCTCCTCCTCTGCAATACCAAACATTTCAAGCAAACGCTTGTTTACCATGAGTACGGGACCATCAACATGACTAAGGATAAAGCCTTCGTGCATGTGGTTGGCCAGATACATGAAGCGTTCGACCGTCTCTTCAATATCCTCGCTGGTTCGTGCGAGCATATAGAACACAACGCCCAGCCCCAGAATAAGGCTGCCTGCCCCCATCAGATGGGAGAAACGGGTTGCGTGCAGCGAAAGATAGGCGCCTTCGCTCGCCACATTCGCAAATCCCGACACACTCAGCCCCGCCCCAAGAAGGAGAAGAATCACGCCAGCCATAAGGCCAATTCGTTCTACCAGGCTGATCCGAAAACGGACCAACAGGCTTCCATAGGAAATTAGCGGAACTGCCACCGAGAGAAACGTTACGATGCCCTGCCACACGTGGCTATCAAGCGTGCGCGAAAACTGGATTCCGCCCAAACCCAAAAGTATGGGAATGATATATAAAATGAGGCGTTTTTTGGAGTAGCGGCTTTTCAGCATAGTTACACGTGTGGGTTAGGTTGATCGGCCCGAACGAACAGACACTTTTTCCCGAGCGATGGCCTCGCTCGCTAGGGTATCACAGCGCTCATTGTAATGCACGCCCGCATGACCCTTAACCCATTCCCAGGAGACTTCGTGGCGACTGGCAGCTTCATCCAGACGCTTCCAGAGATCCACGTTCTTGATGGGGCCACCTTTCCGCTTCCAGTTCTTTCGTTTCCAACCTGGCAACCACTCGGTAATGCCGCGCTTTACATATTCCGAATCGGTAATCAGCGTAACGCGGCAGGAGCGGGTCAGCGCTTCGAGACCAGAAATGGCTGCGGTCATCTCCATACGATTGTTGGTCGTGTCGGGTTCACCACCGGAGAGTTCACGCTCTTTCCCATTGTATATAAGAATGGCCCCCCATCCACCAACACCAGGATTGGGCACGCAGCCGCCGTCGGTATACAGGACTACGCTATCTTCTTTTTTTGGCACAGGGCATGCTCCTCATTTGTATCGTCACAGGGGACATCTATGTCACATTTCTGGGTGTTCGCGCAGGTGGATTCCGATCCCAGATCAGCACCCCGTACAGGGAGGCGAGGATGAGCCCCATGGCACCGACAACGTTCCAGGTGAGGGCCACCACAGGCGGTTTCAGTAGAATTACGCTCATCGCCCGCGTCGGGTCAACATGGGCTAAGCCCATGAAGTACAGTCCGTAAGCGATTCCGGTCGTTCCGATGGCCAGATAGAGCACCGCTACGGGGTGTTGCAGAAGGGGCGCAAGTTCTAATCCGCCTCCCTCCCAAAGCATCAGGGGCGTAATGAACAAAACACCAAAAAAGAAGGACATCGCGGTGATCGGCAAGCCTGAGTAGGGTCCCGCGTACTTCTTGACCAATACCGACCAAAGACAAAAGCTACAGGCGCTCACTAAGGTGCAAAGAACGCCAGGGAGTGAGAAGGTGGGCGAGGCTTTGCCAGAGTTCAATAGCAGGATGCCCAAAAAACCGACGATTAGGCCCGCAATGCGCGGGCCGGTCAAGGTGTCTCCGAGGAGAACACGCGACATTCCCATCGCAACGAGGGGAGCCGCCCCATAGACGGTGGCGACGACAGCCGCGCCCGCGAAGGCCAGACCATATTGCAGCGCAATCGCTGACACGGCGATTCCGGGCAGGGAAACCAATGCGGCAAAGCGAAGAATGGCACCATTCAAGTGCAACCCCCGGCGACGCAATTCAAAGGGAAGAAACAGCAACAGGAAGACGCCACCGAGCAGAAAACGCACCCACGCGAATTGAATCGGGGCTATGGCACCATGCAGCGTCCTGATAACGACTTCCACGGTGCTCCACAGGCCGATGGCCGTGATAAGGCAGGCAAAGCCCCAGCGCTCGTTATTCTTCAAATTCATAGGGACGAAATTGGATTCCAAGTGACAGGAATAGCGGATGTGGTGCGATACCACCCGCTGATCCGAAAGGCAGTATCGAAGTATAGGAAGGCGAAGCCTCGTCATTGTAGTGACGCTGGACTTGGGGATGCAAACTCCAAGAAGAACATTTCACGCCATACAACGCTTCTCAGGGGCTGTTCAGGAGTTCTTCGATCTTTGCCGCTGCGCGCTTCTTGCGGTACTTTCGGGCAAGTTCAAGGGGTGTCAGCCCCGCACTGTTACGCTCGGTCAGCGTGTCTCCCGCCCTGAATAACGCTTGGAGCACCCGGGCTTGATCGTGAATCGCCGCAGTGTGACTCGGTCGGTCGCCAAAAACATCACGCTGGGTCAGATCCGCGCCATGGGCCAAAAGCCAAAGACTCTCTTTCCTGCCCATCCAAGCCGCCGTATGTAGTGCCGTCATTCCTGTGTTATCGGCGGCGTTCACATCAGCGCCCGCTTCAAGAATCAACGCCAGTGCCTTATCTCCCTGCTTGTAATAGACGGCATAATGCAGCGGTTGCTTTCCCAGTTCGTTCACGGAGCGCGCCAACTCAGGATTGGTGGTCAGCATAGCTTCCGCACGGTCAAGGTCACCGCGACCAATCACATCGTGGAGCGATGGCGCACACCCGGCGCAGGACAAGAGGGTTGCCGTTGCAGAAACCCAAATCAAAAATGCGCGCCCGATTCTCTCAGGGTGATCTTTCGCCCACAAGCCAATACCGTCATTCCCGCGAACGCGTATTGTCATCCTCGCGAACGCGGGGAACCAGTGAAACATAGTGCAAACCTGCCGCGTTCTGGATTCCCACTTTCGTGGGAATGACGTGGGCTTATCTTTGTTTCTATAGCAGTTTTTCCAGAATAAAATACGAAGCATCTGGCTTCCCTTTTCACGAAGAGTCACTTTCACTCCCATCCGCGTTAACGGGTACATTTCTATCGACCGGGCGCGGCATCCAATCTTTCAGCGTCCAGGATTCCACGAAAACCAGTGGGGCCCCGACATTCACGCCCGCCTGACGGCCTTCCAGCGCAATCTGGCACGTCGCGCTGCGGTCGTCCACCAAGGCAAGCAATCCGATGTTGGTACCATCGCGCTCGCCCGCACTGCGCAACACGGCATGGCGTGACCAAATCCCAAAGGGGGTGATGACATCAATCCGCCGCACCGGAACACGCAGCACGGCGTGTTCGCGTGCGGTACGCAGGGCTAACGAGATTCTATACTGTGGACCGGATTGCTCTGCCATCGCAACAAACCCAGGGTAGGCACCGCAGATTAGCCGCATTCCACCATCCTCTGGCTTAGGTAATTCCAAAACACTCCCCCACGGTATTTGGGCTGTCACACGCACCGACACGCTTCGCTGCGCCTTGAGTGAAGAAAGCACGGACAGCTTATAGGTCAAACGGGCTTCATCCCGGTGGAGCATATACTCTTTCTTTACCCGTAAACCGGTCGCTGCGTCTTTCTGACCCAGCAGCAACAAATAGTCCTCCCGGTGCTCCACAATGCTTGCTGGTCCCCTTCGCAGCGCGGAACGTTCCTCGCGCACCGGCAGCACGTCTGTCATAATGCCGCCCGGCATCACCAAGCCGGGTATATTGCGTTCGCGTTCGGTCAGATAAACCGGATCAATGAAGTTCGGTCCACCAGGCCGCCCCAGGAATCGAAGGGAAAAGGTTTTGGGTTCAAGTTCGATGCGAATGGAATCGTTTTCCAAGATGAGCGCCCCGGCAGCAAAGGGCAACCCCAGGGCCAGCATGAGTAGTACTATTCGGCATGTTCCCACGAAACCCCTCCACGCTGTTGCTTCACCGTCAACCCATCACTTTCGCCCTCATTCTACGTCGTCGAGCCACAGGGAACAAGGGAGCCTTGCTTTCAACCGCATCAACCCTTGAAATAGGCACTTCCGCGTGCTAGCATGGCACACAAACTGGCACGACTCGGCACCATATTGAGGCAATTCCGTGCGGGCAGCGGGGATTCGAGTGATCGTCTCCCCTTATTTCGGCGGTGTGCCCTTCTCGGCCCGATCAACCGGAAAGAGGATCAAGATTATGCCTATCTACGAGGACAATAGCTATAGTATCGGCAATACGCCTTTGGTCAAGTTGCACAAATTGGCAGCGGGTCTGAAGACGGACAAGGTTTATGCCAAAGTCGAAGGCCGAAATCCGGCCTACTCGGTAAAGTGTCGTCTCGGCGCAGCCATGATTTGGGATGCTGAGAAACAGGGCATACTGGAACCCGGCGGCACGAT
Source organism: Candidatus Hydrogenedentota bacterium (assembly GCA_024280935.1). GTDB lineage: Bacteria > Hydrogenedentota > Hydrogenedentia > Hydrogenedentales > JAEUWI01 > JAEUWI01. Next base: position 2,606 of record JAJRPE010000593.1, on the reverse strand, counting down.
CATCGAGCCAACTTCGGGAAATACCGGAATTGCGCTGGCCTTCGTGGCGGCAGCGCGAGGCTACAAGCTCATGTTGACCATGCCCGAGACGATGAGCCTGGAACGCCGCAGCATGCTCAAAGCTTTCGGTGCGAATATTGTATTGACGCCGGGCGACAAGGGTATGCCGGGAGCTATCGCAGAAGCAGAACGCATTGCTGCGGAAAACCCGGACTACTTTCTGCCCCAGCAGTTTACGAATCCGGCGAACCCGGCAATCCACCAGAAGACAACCGGCCCGGAAATCTGGAATGATACGGATGGCGCGATAGACGTTTTCGTCGCGGGCGTGGGCACGGGCGGCACCATTACCGGTGTTTCCCGCTTTATCAAGCAGGACAAGGGCAAGGCGATAGAATCCGTTGCGGTTGAGCCAGAAAACTCCCCGGTGCTGGGCGGCGGAAGCCCTGGAAAGCACAAGGTCCAGGGTATTGGCGCGGGCTTCATTCCTGAAATTTTGGACATGAGCCTCATCGACAAGATTGAAACGGTCAGCGATGAGGAATCCTTCGCTACCGCGCGCCGCCTGACCCGGGAAGAGGGTATTATTTGCGGTATCAGCAGCGGCGCGGCGACAGCAGTCGCCCTGCGACTGGCCAGCCAGGATGCCTATGCGGGCAAAACGATTGTGGTGGTGCTCCCCGATTCGGGCGAACGTTACCTTTCCACCCCCCTCTTTCAGGAGGATTAATTGAAGTTTGAAGTTTGAAGTTTGAAGTTTGAAGTTTGAAGTTTGAAGTTTGAAGTTTGAAGTTTGAAGTTTGAAGTTTGAAGTTTGAAGTTTGAAGTTTGAAGTTTGAAGATAGCCACCACGGGTGCCATCGACAATCCGCCACAGGCTCGATTGCTCGTGATATCTTTTCAAATACGCTGGGAAGCGGCTTGATCTTACGCCCACATTTCCCGCGATCTTTTTGTCAACTGTGCTCAAACAGCCTGATGCACCACCAAAACGGTACAACCATCACCAGGAGCAAAAAAATGTCCGACAACTACTCCCTCGAAACCCTTGCCCTCCACGCCGGCCAAGAGCCGGATCCGACGACAGGCTCTCGTGCGGTCCCCATTTATCAGACCACATCCTATGTCTTCAATGACCATGAGCACGCAGCGAATCTCTTTGCGCTGAACGAATTTGGCAATATCTACAGCCGTATCATGAATCCAACCGTTGATGTCTTCGAGAAGCGCGTTGCCGCCATGGAAGGCGGCGTATTGGGCCTCGCCTTCGCCTCCGGCTCGGCCGCGATCACAGCCGCCTGTTTGAACATCTGCAAGAACGGCCAGAATTTCGTGTCTTCCCAGACCCTATACGGCGGAACCTACGCCCTCTTCGCCCACACCTTCAAAAATTTCGGCATCGAAGCACGCTTTGTGGATGCCAGCGACCCAACCAACATCGAAGCGCAGATCGATGACAACACCCGCTTCGTTTTCCTCGAAAGTATCGGCAACCCGGCCAACGATATCGTGGACTTCAAGGCGATAACCGACATCGCGCACAAGCACGGCATCCCCGTTATTGTGGATAACACCGTGGCCTCCCCCATGCTCTTCCGGCCCATCGAACACGGTGTCGACATCGTCGTCCATTCGGCCACCAAGGTCATTGGCGGCCACGGCACCTCCATCGGCGGCGTCCTGGTGGATAGCGGAAAATTCGACTGGAACAACGGGAAATTCCCCGAACTCACCGAACCGAACCCCAGCTACCACGGCATGAAATTCTATGAGCACTTCAGCGGAATTGGCAATATAAGCTACGCGCTCAAAGCACGGGTCACCCTGCTTCGGGATACCGGTGCCTGTCTCTCCCCCTTCAACGCCTTCCTCCTGCTTCAAGGACTCGAAACGCTTCACCTCCGCGTCCCCCGTCACTGCGAAAACACGCTGAAGGTCGCCAAATTTCTGGAGGCCCATGATGCCGTAAGCTGGGTCAACTATCCCGGCCTCGAAAGCCACGCCTGCCACGCCTTGGCGAAAAAATACTTCCCCGACGGACAAGGCGCCATTCTCGGCTTTGGCATTAAAGGCGGCAAAGACGCGGCCATCAAGTTCATCGAAAACTGCAAGCTCGCTTCGCACCTGGCAAACGTGCTCGATGCCAAAACACTGGTTATTCACCCGGCAACGACGACGCATCAGCAGTTGAACGAAGAAGAGCAGGCCGCTGCGGGCGTTACGTCCGATTACGTTCGCGTGTCGGTTGGCATCGAAGGTGCCGACGACATTCTGGCCGATCTCGCGCAGGCCCTGGCCGCCTCCCAAGCATAAAAATTATAAGCGTTCACGACCCTCAAAAAACAATCTACGGGTGCCACGGGTAGGCCTCTCAGGGCTTACCCGTGTAGTTCCTGTCGGTGAGGGGGCGGGCCGTGGTGTCGGCCCGTCTTTTTATCGACTATCGTTGCTCGTACCGTGAAGGCTTACAGAATCTGATGTCTGATGCAGTATCATAACAGCGGACAAAACTACTCTGGGCAACCTCAAGGCTGCCCGGTTTCCCCAGCGCCCCTATCACGGGGAGCAAACACAGGAAACTCTTCGATGGCAGATGATACATCGGT
>JAJRPE010000592.1 GCA_024280935.1 Candidatus Hydrogenedentota bacterium | reverse complement strand
GCACGCAAAGGCGCGAAGACGCAAAGAAAAGAAATATTTCACCACGAAGAGACGAAGAACACGAAGGAAGAAAAGTAAGGTGCGGACCGGGCAACCTGCTACTTCTCCTCTTCGTGCCCCCTTCGTGTTCTTCGTCTCTTCGTGGTGAATAAAGTTTGGTTGTGGGCGGAGTCCACGTTAGAATCAACGGGCAATGGCGAGTTTGTTTTCATTGGGAGCGGGGCGATGACCACGATGTTGAGATCGTTGATTACCACTGAGATACGACGTATGTTTGAAAAGAAACTGAAATCAATCCATCCCGGAGAAATACTTCTCCGCGAATTTCTTGAGCCGATGGAGGTGAGTCAAACACGGCTGGCCAGGGATATCGGTGTTCCGCCGCGACGGATCAACGAGATCGTGCTTAAAAAACGCCGTGTTACGGCGGATACGGCCCTTCGCCTGGCCAAGTATTTTAAGATGTCTCCCGACTTCTGGCTGGGCATCCAGATGGATTTTGATCTCGACATCGAGCGTGATCAACTTGGGAGTCGTTTGGACCAAGAGGTCGCCGTGTTTTCGGGGGAGAAGGCGGGCGGGTAGATCGGTGCCGTCATAGCGCGTATCTCCGCATTACCGGGATGAAGAATCTCCCCGCATTGTATTGCGGTTTTATCTCGGTGCTCTGTATCCTCGCTGGTGCGCAAGAGGAGGCGTTGTTCCCAATGAAGGCTCTTTTCCGTTCATACGCGATTGCCCTGTGTTTCTTGTTGGCCCTTGATGTGGCGCTATGGCCGTCCGGCGAGGTTTGGGCAGACGACTGGCCCACGTGGCGTCACGATGTCGGGCGGACGAATGTATCGCCCGAAGCAATCCCCCCCGTGCTCAACCTCCAATGGAAGCGCCAACTGCCGCCGGTCAAGCCCGCTTTTCGGAAGGCCCGGTTACAGTTTGACCAGGGCTATGAACCTATCGTGATGGGAAACACGCTCTTCGTCGCCCTCCCCCACATCGATGCCGTGGTGGCCTATGCCGCCGACACGGGCGAGGAGCAATGGCGCTTTTACACGGCTGGCCCGGTCCGGCTCGCACCCGTAGCGTGGAAAGGGAAGCTCTACTTCGGCTCAGATGATGGCCATCTCTACTGCCTGAATGCGGCCGATGGCACCTTGCGCTGGAAATTCCGCGCCGTGCCCTCCAACCGAAAGCTCCTCGGCAATGGTCGTCTCATTTCGGTGTGGCCCTTGCGTGGTGGCCCCGTGCTGGCGGACGGCACCATTTATTTCGCGGCCGGAGTCTGGCCGCTCGAAGGCGTCTTTGTCTACGCCCTCGACGCGGAAACAGGCAAGGTCGTCTGGGTGAATGATCGCACGGGTTCGCTTTATGGCCGATATCCCCACCAGGGAGAGGCCCTGGGCGGACTTTCCCCCCAGGGTTATCTCCTCGTGAATGGCGACGAATTGGTGGTGCCCTGCGGTACGGCCCGGCCCGCCACGTTCAATCGTCATACCGGGGAGCTTATCGATTTTACGCTGCCGGGGGAAGGGCGCTTTCCCGGCGGCTGGTTCATGATGGCAGACACACAAGACGCCCGCGATCTGCGCCGGGGCAAGATCCAGTTTGACAGCACGATCAATCAGGAGCGCCACGAAGACAAGACGCACACAGGCGACGGTGTTCCCGGCATCCGCTCACGGGCAACGCTGGGCGGGAAGGTCCTGAATTACGCCGATGGCGTTGAGGGTGTGGACGGTGAAATCCACAGTATGCTGGCGGCCAATGGTCGGCTTTTCGTCGTAACGCTGAATGGCGCTATTTACGCCTTTGGCGCGGAGTCGGCGGAAGCAAGACACTACGAGATTACGTCCACGGTATCCGAGCTTACTGTCTTGGATCCCACAACCGCAGGTCTGCTGGAGGCGACGAAGGCTCAGCAGGGATACGCCCTTGTATTGGGCACAAAAGATGGCGCGTTGGCGCGGCAATTACTCGCCCACACCGAACTCAAGGTATTGGCCGCAGTGCCCAACGAGGCGGGTGCAGATGACCTGCGCAGGCGTTTCGGTGCCGAAGGTGTCCAGAATTCGCGCCTTGCCTTTCTCACCGGCCAGCTGCCCAAACTCGGGTTGCCGCCCTACCTCGCAGACCTCATCGTGGCGGAAGATTGGGCCGCGACGGGACTTGGCGAGGGCGCAGACTTTGTGCTCGCTTTGTACGAAAGACTGCGGCCCTACGGCGGTGTCGCGTGCCTCGCCATTGCCCCGGAAAAGGACGACGAAATCCGCACGTGGTTGACCAAGGCGGGCTACACCCAGGCGAAGGTGGAGCGCATGGGAGACTGCCTGCTGATCCGGCGTGCAGGTGCATTGCCGGGCGCGGTGGATTACGCCAAGGACTGGTCCGCGCCGGATGCCCTCGTTCGCGCGCCGCTGGGGATGCTCTGGTTCGACGATGCCATTGCCCACTTTAAGCGGGCGCCCCAGCCTCAAATTCGGGGCGGAATCATGATCTCCCAGGACAAGGATTGGCAGGGCGATCCGGTAAGAATGGGTTCGCCTACCCGTGCCCATAAATTCGGAACGGGGCGTTTTGGACTACTGGATATGAAGTATATGGATGTCTACACCGGGCGCGTGCTTTCCCCGGAAGAGGCTGGAGTGCGTCTGAAGCAGCCCCCCGAAGCCGCGCCGTCGGACGAGCGCCAGCCCTACCACTATCGCCCGCCCTATGTGGATGCCTATCTCCGGGACCAGAACGCCGAGGCCTCCAAGCCCGGCAACTGGCCTTTCCTGCGCAAGGCCGACAAGGGCGAAATGCTGAATCCGGTCACGGGCGCCAGGGAGGCGCGGCGTTATGTAAAGAGCTACGGCTGTGACGGCGGCAATGACTACGGACACCTCATCACCATGCGCTCGGCCACCCCCGCCTTCTACGACAAGCGGATCGAAAGCGGTACTATTAATATCAGTGGGCCTCGTTCCGGCTGTACCAACAGTATCATTCCTGCGAATGGCGTGTTGAATCTGCCCTATTTCTACGATGGGTGTACGTGCAGTTATCCCCTGCCCACGGGGGCGGCCTTGGTGAGCATGCCCCAGACTTTTGAGCAGTGGACCGCCTGGGGATCCGGTGAGCTTGGCCCCATGGTGCGCCTCGGTGTTAATTTTGGCGCCCCCGGTGACCGCATGACCAACGCGGGAACGCTCTTTGTCGACTACCCCAGCGTGGGCGGGCCTTCCCCTGAAATCACGCTGGCGACCCAGCCCGAAGCGCCCGAGTACTTTTATCACCACGCCCTGTTCACCAAAGGGGGCAAGGGGTGGCCTTGGGTCTGTGCATCGGGCGCGGAAGGACTCACATCGATACGCCTGACGGGCCTCAAGGAAGGCACCTTTACCATTCGCCTTTACTTCATCGAACCGAAGCACACGAACGCTGGAGCGCGGGTATTTGACGTGGCGCTCCAAGGTAAAACCGTGCTGGAGGATTTCGACATCGTCGACGACACGGGTGGGAAGATGAAATGCGTGGTCAAAGAGTTTGCCGGCATTGCGCTGAGCGGTTCGTGCGAAGTGGCGCTGACCGCGAGTGCGGACACCACCCTGCTAAGCGGTATCGAACTCGTATCCACCGGTTTGCCCCTCGACGATATTGTCATCGCCAAAAAATAGCGAGAAGGCGGGCAGGAGTGCGGACTTTCCAGTCCGCAACAAAGGAAGCGTCCTGCCAACAAAGTCAATCCGTTTGCTTTCGTGCCCCACGCGTATTGTCTGGTGCAACGCATTCTCTGTGGCGGGTCTTGGACGCGCCGTGGCGGGTAAGAAAACCCGCCCTTTGCGCCTTTGCGTGCCAAACAAAATTAAAGATTGCACGCAAAGGCGCGAAGACGCAAAGAAAAAACATTTCACCACGAAGAGACGAAGAGCACGAAGAAACCGTTACTATTAAGCGGTCTGCCGAAAAGGAAATGGACGGGCTTCCTGGAAACGTGTTTGAGCGGGTCGGTGAATCAGTAACCACCGGCAGAGCCGGGGGTATGAGGAAGGCCCCTAAAAGGGGCTGATTCGTCAAACTCAGGTACGAAGCCAAAGCAGTTAGTCCCGTAGGGACGACATATCGTAGCCCAGCGGTGAAGCGAGGTACGAGCGGAACCTTGG
>JAJRPE010000591.1 GCA_024280935.1 Candidatus Hydrogenedentota bacterium | reverse complement strand
CCGCGGAAAACTCGACCGCCAGCACCAGAACGCCGCACCCGTCAAAAACATATACCTCTACCCCCTACACAAACACTTCCGACAAACCCTTCAAGCACAAGGCTAGCCTCTGATGCCCGTGTGGGTTAAACGAATGCTTACCTGCCGATGTTACTATGTGTAGTTGTAGGTTATTTAACAACAACGACTTAGAAGTTGTTTGCCGGTCTGCATTCGCGTTGGCGCAACTTATGCGGTAGAATCGCAGTGGCTACTGGGGCCTGTGTACGTGGTTTGGTATCGTGGTAACGAAAAGGAGTATGTGTATATGCAGAAATCGAACAAAATCACAAAGAATCTCAAGAGTTTTGGGTCTCTGATGGGGGTTCTGGTCCTGTCGCTCGGTTTGGCGGGCTGTCCCCTCGTCGATGACAATGGTACGGACTCACCAGCGTCGAAGCAGGGTAGTGTTACCCTGCTGCTTGCGTCCCAGGTGTTGTCAAGCAATGTCGCGAAGCAACAGACCGATGTGGATGTGGGTGATATCAGGAGTTTGTTGGTCACGGTATCGGAAATATCGCTGGAACGTACCGTGGATGGCAGCGCTGAGTCGGTCAGCGTTTTTACCGGTCCTCTTGAGATTGATTTGGTGGATTTGGTCGGCATCGCCGAGCTGATTGAAACGGCGGATGTGCCCGAAGGAACCTATACCGCTGTGCGGGTTCTCCTTTCCAATGCGGCCCTGGTATTGGCCAGTGCGCCCGATGTCGTTATCGACAGCGTCCTTCTGCCCAACAACGGTGTGCTGGAGATTTCGGTGGACTTCACTGTGACGGCCAATGGAGACGGCACGCTTGTCCTCGATCTGGGTGCCATCAATCTGGTGGATCTGGGTGACGGCAGCTATGAACTCAACCCGGTGCTGGAAGCGGAAATCACGGAAGAGACGCTTGTAGTTCAGGCGGTTGGAAAGATTCGGACTGCGGACGTTGATGCAGGGACTTTTACCCTCGCCCGGCACAATGCTGAGATTTCTGTAAACGCGGCAAATGCATTCATTTTCCTTCCGGGTGACTTTGACACCCCCAGCGGGACCAGTGCGGATCTTGTCGAGGGAACAAAAGTTTTTGTTCTCGGCAATCTGGGAAGTGATCAATCGGTTACCGCTTTGGTTGTAGCCGTGCTCAAGGTTGCTGACACGACCGGCGGCGATTCCAGCGGTGATGACAATGATGATTTTGAACCCGTAAACAACAGCGGTGATGACGTTCCTGAGCGCGAGATCGAGTTTGACCTGATTTCGACGGGCGACACGGGTGCCGGTGAAGCGGAATACAAAGTGCAACCTGGTCGTCAGCGTTTCAAGGTGAAAGTCGAAGGACTTGCCGCTGTAGCCCAAATCTATATCGTCGTTGATGACACGGACCTCGGTGTTACGCTGGACTTGGATGAGGAAGGCGATGTCAAATTGAAGCTAGATACGCACGCCGACGACGTGATTCCTTTGATTACGGCGGAGAGCGTGATTGACGTATTCAATGCTGAAAATGATGAACTCCTTCTTTCCAGCATGCTTGTATCCGTTCAGGAGGAAGAGTTCGAGGACGAGGACGCTACCGACGAAGGCGACGATCACGGCGATGACGATGGTGGCGACCACGGCGACGACGATGGCGGTGATGACGAAGGCGACGATCACGGCGACGACGATGGTGGTGATGACGAAGGCGACGATCACGGCAATGACGATGGCGACGACGATGGTGATGACCACGGTGAGGCCGGTGAAGGCGAAGGCGAAGGCGAAGGAGAAGGAGAAGGAGAAGGAGAAGGCGAAGGCGAAGGAGAAGGAGAAGGAGAAGGAGATGGTGAAGGTGAAGGTGAAGGTGAGACGGGGGACTCGACGAACTAATTGCGCCGAGTTAGAAGAACGTTTCTTAATATAGCTGGGCGGATGGGTTCCAAAGCGGAATCCATCCGCCTGTTTTGTTGGGCAGGGGGAGCATGTTCAGGAAATCGTGATGTTGATGTATTTCGCGCTCGTACCTTACAATGTCGGTCTATTGGGCAACGGTAGCGGGTGGGTTTCGATGGTAAAACTTGGGTAACGGGAAATGATGCTTAGCGCTATTCAACGCAGACTTCGTTCGGATGTGATTCGAATGTTTTCTTTTTCCTCTTTGATGCTCTTGCCGCTATTTTTGCAGTGTGTTCCCGCGATTGCTGCCCCCGAGAGCACCGAAGATGATGCCCGGCTGCGTGAACGCAGGGCCACGTATTGGGCCTACCAGCCACTCGTCTCCGTGGCACCATCGCCATTGGCTGATGGGGAATCATCAAGGACAGATATCGACCGTTTCGTCATGCGGATCTTGGACGATGCGGGGCTCCATCCGTCAGCCCGAGCCGAGAAACGGACCCTTATTCGGCGGGTCAACTACGACCTGCTCGGCCTGCCCCCGACACCCGAAGCAGTCGATGTCTTTATGGCGGACGAAAGCCCCAAGGCCTTCGAGGCACTCGTCGAGCGGCTGCTCGCCTCTCCCCACTATGGAGAGCGGTGGGCACGGCATTGGCTCGATGTGGTTCGCTACACCGATTCCTTCGATTCGCGTGCTACCGCAAAGACCGATACCATTGAGATTTGGCGCTATCGTGATTGGGTTGTCAATGCGCTGAACGACGACATGCCCTATGATCGCTTTGTGGCTTCCCAGATTGCGGGCGATGTGCTCCCTCGACCGGACGGCGCTTTTAATCGGGATGGTCTCATAGCGACCGGCATGCTCGCCATGGGCAGTTGGCCCCAGGGCGATGCCGACAAGCAAAAGATGGTGGCGGATATTGTGGACGACCAGGTGGACGTGGTCCTGCGTACCTTCCTCGGTGTGACCATGGCCTGCGCCCGCTGTCACGACCACAAGTTTGACCCCTTTTCCACCGAGGACTATTACGGACTCGCGGGGATTTTCTTCAGCAGCAGTATCTTGCCGGGTCCGGGCATGAAGACGGAGGGTTCGCCTATCCTTCATTTGCCCCTTGCGCCAAAGGAAATCGTGACGCAACGGGTCGCCGAAGAGGCGCGGTTGAAAACACTGGCCGAGGAACGGAAGAATATCATCGCGGCGGCACGGGTGGACTTCGCGAGTGAACAAATGGGGCAAACGGGGCGCTATCTTCTTGCGGCCTATGCGGGAGATACGCCAGAGACCAGCGTGAATGAGCCTCCGTTGGACGCGGATGTGCTTCGCCGCTGGGTTGCTGCATTGGATCGCGATGTGACACCGGCCCTGTTGCAGGTGGAGGAGAATTTTCAGCAAACACCCGGATTGCTTTCCCGCATTGACACCGAGGCAACACCAACGGCAGTCGGCAATGCGTCGGGTGCGGAAGTTCGATTCAGCGGCATCACCTTGCCCGATAAATCGATAACCGTCCATCCCAGTCCCACCGAAGGCATCGGCATCGGATGGCGTGCGCCCGTCGCGGCATCGGTCGTTCTTTCTGGTCGGCTGGTGGATGCCGATGCAAAGTGCGGGGACGGCGTCCAATGGTCGATAGTCTATCGGGAATCGGGCACGGAGCGGGTCATCGCCGAAGGCCAGTTCGAAAACGGTGGCACTTCTCCGATAAATATAGCCACCCCCTTCGCCGTGCAGGCGGGTGGGCAGCTGCTTTTGAACGTTTTTCCTGGAAATGGGCACGGCTGCGATACGACCCAGGTCGACCTGACAATCACATCGGATACGGGCACTATTTGGGATTTCGTTGGTGAGGTTCTGCCGCACTTCGGAGAGCGTAGCCCGTGGCCCGATAGCGCGGGAAATCCGGGGGTATGGTGGTTGTATCGACACGCCGGCCAATCCCTTCTTGACCCCGTGCTCTTTGCCTCGTGGTGGGCCGCGCAACGGGAGGTGGAAGAGGGCGGCGCCGACTCAGACGCGATAAAAAAGGCCGCTGCTGTTATTCAAGCGGCAGTCGACACGGCCCGCGACGATACCGCGTCTTCGTTGCGGGGTGCCACGAATAGATGGGCAGATTCCGGCGGCCCTTATTGGCTCGAATCGGTGAGTGACCCGCGTTTGGATGCCATCGCCGAAGAAATCGAGGAACTGAATGCAAAAGTGGCCCAACCCCTTGACCGCGCCATCGGAATTCAAGAGGGCGGTGTTCCCGACACGGAGTACGCAGGGTTCCATGATGTCCGGGTACACCGCCGTGGCGAATACACCAATCTTGGCGATGTGGTCCCCCGGCAGATGCCAGCCATTCTAACGGGCACCTCGCCGCGCATGGTTACAGCGGGAAGTGGCCGGGGCGACCTGGCCCAGTGGTTGACCGAAGACTGCGACGCATTACTTGCCCGCGTCATGGTGAATCGCGTGTGGCAGCACCACTTTGGCGAGGGCCTCGTGCGGACACCGGGCGACTTTGGTGCGCAGGGCCAGGCCCCGACCCACCCCGAACTGCTCGACTATCTGGCGGCCCGGTTTATTGAATCGGGGTGGAGCCTGAAAGCACTCCACCGTATGATTCTGAACTCCGAAGCCTACCAGCGTTCGAGTAACGCCACGGAGGCGCAGCTCGAATTGGACCCGGAAAACCGACTGCTCGCCCGCATGAATCGTCGCCGTCTCGATGCCGAATCCTTGCGGGACAGTCTTCTCTTTGTAACGGATCGCCTCGATACCACGCCCGGCGGTCCCGCCTATGTCGTGCTGGATACGCCACGGCGCACACTCTACCTCAGGACCGTGCGTTCGAATACGAGTACGTTCGTCACCCTCTTTGATGGCGCGGATGCGACATCGGTGGTGCCCAGGCGGAATGAATCGACGGTATCCCCCCAGGCACTCTTTCTCATGAATCATCCCTTCGCGCTGGCCGCCTCGGAGGCGCTGGCTTCGACGGCAGGCGCTGCGACATCGCCAGTCGAAGCAATGTATCGTCGCCTCTACGGGAGGCCGCCAACCGAAGACGAGCGGACCTTTGCCCAAGCCACCCTCGCGCAAATGGGAGGATCCGATCCCACCGAGGCCCGCGCTGCCTTTGCGCAGATTCTCCTCAGCAGCAACGAGTTCTATTTCATTGATTGACGTGGGACTGCCATCTGTTACTGAGGCCGAAGACGCGCCGTGGTGGGCGGAGCAGGGGCTGTACCGGCAGTACGTCGAGGCTTGATGTCACAACACCGTTGCCACAGAATTCAACGTACTACCGGGACACCCCGTCTGTTGATGCGCCCTTCGCTGGGTTGGGCATTCGATTTGGACATGGTGCTGGCTGTGTTGGATCGGGTAGGTCTGGGCGAGGCAGTCCCCAATAAAAAACCGGGCCGCCGTGGCGACCCGGTCCAATATTACTGGTGTGTGGTTCCCGCCTAGTGGAACTGCTCGGTTTCGGTAGAGCCGCTCATGGCGGTTACAGAGGACTGGCCGTCGGTCACGGCGTTGGTGATGGCATCAAAGAAGCCGGTGCCCACGAAGGCCTGGTGCTTGACGGCGCCAAATCCGCGTTCTTCTTCGGTGAACTCTTCCTGCTGCATCTCGACGAAGGCCGACATCTGGCGGTCTTTGTAGCCCTTGGCGAGTTTCCACATGCCCAGGTTCAGGTTGTGGAATCCGGCCAGCGTGATGAACTGGAACTTGTAGCCCATGGCACCGAGTTCATTCTGGTAACGGGCGATTTCGTCGTCGCTGAGCTTGGCCTTCCAGTTGAAGGAGGGCGAGCAGTTGTAGGCCAGCAGCTTGCCGGGGAATTCGGCGTGGATGGCATCGGCGAATTTCTTCGCCGCCTCCATGTTGGGCGTGCTGGTCTCGCACCAGACGAGATCGGCGAAGGGCGCATAGTTCAATCCGCGGGCGATGGCCTGATCGATGCCAGGCTCCGTGACGTAGAAACCTTCGGAGGTGCGCTCGCCGGTGCAGAAGGGCTTATCGCGCTCATCGATGTCGCTGGTCAGGAGACCGGCGGCATCCGCATCGGTGCGGGCGATGATGACGGTGGGTACGCCGGCCACATCGGCAGCCAGGCGGGCTGCGTGGAGCTTGGCGATGAATTCACGGCTGGGTACGAGCACTTTGCCGCCCAAGTGTCCGCACTTCTTGGCGGAAGCGAGCTGGTCTTCAAAGTGAACACCCGCCGCACCGGCTTGAATCATCTGAAGCATGAGTTCGTAGGCGTTGAGGGGACCGCCAAATCCGGCTTCCGCATCGGCGATGATGGGCTGGAAGTAATCGTGCTTCTTCACGCCGCTGATGGTCTGAATCTGATCGCGGCGGCTCAGGGCGTTGTTGATGCGCTCCACGACAGCCGGTACGCTGTTGGAGGGGTAGAGGCTCTGGTCGGGGTACATGGTGCAAGAGAGGTTCGCATCGCCCGCGACCTGCCAGCCGGAGAGATACACGGCGCGGAGGCCCGCTTCGACCTGCTGAATGGCCTGGTTGCCGGTCAGGGCACCGAGGGCGTTGACATAGCCGTCGCCGGGTTCGTTGACATAGCCCCAAAGTTTGTTGGCCGTGGCCGTGGCCAGGGAGTAATCAATCTTCAGGGAGCCACGCAGTTCAAGCACTTTCTGCGCGGAGTAGGCGCGGGCGATGCCCGCAAAACGCTCCGAGGCCCACAGCGCGTTGAGTTCTTGTATGTCTGCGTCGCTGATGAGGGGGTTCTTGCTGTTTCCGTTGTTACTGCTCATGATTCGTGTTGTCCTTGTGTGCCTTGCGGCAGGTTTCAATTCAGGGGGGTGGCCCTGCCACCTCAGTGCCTTGGTCTGGGAGAACCGCGATAATAAAACAAGAAAACTCTCAGGGGACGGAGGCTAAGGACCATAAATCTTGGTAGTGGCCCTGCCACCTCAGTCCAGTTGCTCGTAGGCGGCCAAGGTCAAAAACTCGGCCAGTTCATTGTTGGCGGTAAACTCGTCGAAGAGCTTGGCTGCTTCACTATATTTTCCGTTTGTGAAGCGCTCCTCGCCAACCTCCGCCTTGATAGCGTCCATTTCTTCGGATGCAATGCTGCGGACCAAGTCCATGGTCACGGCGCGGCCGTCATTGAGTTTGGCCGCGTCGTTGTGGACCCACTGCCATAGCTGGGTGCGGGAGATTTCGGCGGTGGCCGCGTCTTCCATCAGGTTGTAGAGGGGCACGCAGCCCACGCCGCGCAACCAGGCTTCCAGATACTGGACGCCCACCTTGATGTTTTCGCGGATGCCGTGCTCGGTGATTTCGCCCGTGGGGATCGCCAGCAGATCGGCAGCCGTCGTGGTGACGTCATCGCGTTGCTTGTCGATCTGGTTGGGCTTGTCGCCCAGCACCTTGTCGAACTCTTCCAGGGCAATGGCGACGAGAGCCGGGTGGGCCACCCAGGTGCCGTCGTGGCCGTCTTCGGCTTCACGCTTCTTGTCGGCGTAAACCTTGGCCATGGCCGCATCGTTGGCGGCGGGGTCGTTCTTGATGGGGATCTGGGCAGCCATGCCGCCCATGGCGAAAGCGCCGCGCTTGTGGCAGGCCTTGATGCAGGCCAGCGCGTAGGCCCGCATGAAAGGCGTCGTCATGCCGACCAAAGCGCGGTCAGGCACGAGAAACTCCTTCATTTTGGCGAATTTCTTGATGTAGCTGAAGATGTAATCCCAGCGACCACAATTGAGGCCGCCACTGTGCTTACGCAGTTCGTAGAGAATTTCTTCCATTTGGAAGGCGGCGAGAATGTGCTCAATCAGCACGGTACCCTTCACCGTACCCTGGGGCACGCCGACGAGATCCTGGGCCATGACAAAGACATCATTCCAGAGCCGGGCTTCGAGGTAGTGCTCCATCTTTGGAAGATAGAGGTAGGTGCCCGAACCCTGGTCCAAGCGGCATTTCGCGTTGTGGAAGAAATAGAGGGCGAAGTCAAAAAGACTGGCCGAAGCGCGTTCGCCGTCAACCAGCAGGTGTTTTTCGGAAAGATGCCAGCCACGGGGACGGACCATCATAACGGCGGTCTTGTCCTTGAGTGCATAGGTTTTTCCGTTCGGCGCGGTAAAATCGATCTGGCGGCGGTTGGCATCGCGCATGTTGACCTGGCCATCAAGGGTCGCGGACCACGTCGGGCAGTGGGAGTCCTCAAAGTCGGCCATGTAGGTTTTGGCACCAGAGTTCAGGGCGTTGATGACCATCTTGCGATCAACAGGACCCGTGATTTCCACGCGGCGGTCCTGGAAATCCTCCGGTACGGGATCAACTTTCCAGTCTCCGTTGCGAACGTCAGCCGTTTCGGCAAAATAATCGGGCATCTCGCCCCGATCCAGGCCCGCCTGACGCTCTTTGCGCTTTTCGAGCAACTCCAGCCGTCGCGGGTTAAAAGCGCGATGGAGGGTCGCATAGAATTCCAACGCGTCTTTCGTCAAAATCTCTGCATGCGCGTCCGATACGGGGGCCAGAAGTTCCAGACCTTCGGGTACTTCGATTGATGCCATCGGTAGCATTCCTTTCGCTGTGGAAACAGTATGATTGGACACAAAACGGGCCTGAAGCCGTATTGCATAGCGTTTGCTTTAGTGCCTCAATCTGGAAAAACCGCTACAAAAAACAAGAGGATCGTCAGGCGACGGGTGAGAAGGCCACCGATCTTGGTTGTGGCCCGGTCACGTTAGAATATTCCACCATATTCTAAACTGTAAGAACGGTACCACCAGCCCTGAGCGTTTGACAAATCAGTTGTTTCAATGGTAATTATAGGTTTTGTTAATCTTAGCTTGATGTTGGCTTGAGATTTTTAATAGTCCTCGCGTCGGAGCCCGGCTCCTGGGAGAGAGAGCGTGCCGAAAAACAAATTCCGATACAAACAAAACCGTCTCCAGCAGTTGCGGGGCTTCTGTTACGCTGCGGCGGAGGGGAGCATTTCGAAGGCGGCAGAGCGCATGTTCCTGAGTCAGCCGTCGGTGTCACTCCAGATCCAGGCGCTGGAGCGCGAATTGGATGTGACACTCTTCGAGCGACGGGGACCTAAGATCAAACTTACGCCGGATGGCGAAATTCTTTTTGAGCTGGCCATGCCGCTGGTGGAGCGCATCGACAAACTGTCCGATGAGTTTGATTCGCGCCGAGGCAACATGGACCACGGTCGAATTGATCTCGCGGCGGGCTGGTCCACCATTCTTTACGTGCTGCCCGAGTATGTGGAGCGATTCAGAACGGCCCATCCGAATATAGAACTCAAGCTTCACAACGTTACCGGGGCTGAGGGGCTGGCCCAATTACGGGCGGGGCACGTGGACTTCGCGGTGGGTCCGCTCTTGCAGGCGCCCGACGATATTATTTTCCACCCCATCGTTTCTTACGAGCCGTTGCTGATTACCTGTTTGGACCACCCTCTCGCCGGTACCAGAGAGTTGAGTCTTTTGGAAATCAGCAAGTATCCGCTTATCCTTCCGCCTCGTCACTTGAGCACGTGGAGTACCGTGGATTCGGTGTTCAAGGCCCAGGGCTTGCCCTTTGAGGTGGCCATGGAGGTCGGCGGGTGGGAAGTGATTAAGAAGTATGTGGAGTTGGGCCTGGGCATTTCCGTGGTCATGAGTATCTGCATTACGGGCGAAGAGAAGCTGGCCGTCATGCCCGCAGGCGAGTACTTTCCCAACCGGACCTACGGCGTGGTCATGAGAAAGGGGAAGTTCCTCAGCCCCCAGGCCCGGAGTTTTATCCAGCTCATGCTTCCCGACGTGGAAATGTGAACTGCGGCGGCGAATCAAGCCCCTGACGTGGTGCTACGATACGTCCGATAAATCCAGTTGCTGTGATTTTGCGCCGGTGCAGCATTCCCAACTTGTATGGGAAACTCGAAATACTCTATTGTGGTGTCTCTTGTTTTGGTGCCTTAGTCAGGAAAAGCTGCAACACCTAACAAGAGGATTCCCAGGTGAGGCCTGACAGGAACCATCGATCTTGGTTGTGCCCCGGCCACTTTCGTCTATCTAAACACAGTATCCCAACACGCAGGGTGTACCATGAACCAAGGACTCAGCATAACCGATTACATCATACTCGCGGGCTTTTTCGCGGTCATGCTGGGTATTGGTGTCGTCTATGCCCGAAAAATGAAGAGCCTCACCGACTTCTTCAGCGGTGGGGGGCAGGTGCCCTGGTGGCTGGCGGGCATTTCGCTTTATATGACCACCTTCAGCGCCTTTACCTTTGTGTCCTATTCGGCGCTGGCCTACCAGCACGGCTTTGTCGCGGTTTCGATTTGGTGGTTCTCTGTGCCGGGCTGCCTCTTGAGCGCCTGGTTTCTTGCTGGACGTTGGCGTCGCGCCGCGAATACGAGTCCGGTGGAATATCTGGAAACGCGCTACAATCCGCTTATTCGCCAGGGCTTCAGTTGGTTTGGCGTGCCCCTGATCGTGCTCGACGACGCCCTGAAACTCTTCGTGATTGGTGCGATGATTACCGCCAGTCTCGGTTTGGAAGGAACCCAGGCAAAGGCTTGGGCCATTGTGGGCTGCGGGACGATTATGCTGGCCTATACGTTGCTCGGCGGTTTGTGGGCGGTCATGATTACGGACTTTATTCAGTTCATCGTGATGGCGGTGGCCGTGTTGGTTATGGCACCCCTGGCGACGACCAAAGCGGGCGGCGTGATGCAGGTGCTGAACAATCTTCCGGAAGGTTTCAGCAACATTACCAACGGAGCCTATACGTGGCCGTGGCTTCTCTCCTTTTCGGTTATTCTGGCGCTGACCTACGCCACCAAGTGGCCCTATGTGCAGCGCTATTATGCGGCGCGAAGCGATAAGGACGCACGCCGCGTGGGTTACACCGTCGCGGTGCTGACCTTGTTCGGACCGCCCTTGCTCTTCTGGCCGGCCATGGCGGCGACCCAGTTCTTGCCCGATGTGGCGGACCCCAATGATATCTATCCCATGATCTGTCGCTTGTTGCTGCCCGTTGGCCTGATGGGGGTGGTTATCGCGGCCATGTTTTCTGCGACCATGTCCATGCTTTCCAGTGACTACAACGCCCTCGCTTCGGTGATTACGAACGATATAATCAAACGCTATTTCGCGCCCCAGGCTTCAGAGCGGACGCTCCTTCGTATTGCCCGCGTATCGACTCTGGTGGTCGGGGCGCTCGCCATGGCGCTCGCGATCAAACTGGTCTACACGGAAAATCTGGCAGACCTGGTGAAGATCATGGCACGGTTGTTTTCGGTGTTGCTGCCTCCCGTGGCTCTGCCCATGGCGGCGGGTTTGTTGAGCCGACGCGCTTCCGGGCGCGGTGCCATCGCGGGCTTTGCGCTAGGTGCGGCATCGGGTATCGGCGCGTATGCGCTGAGTTTCAATGCGGACTTGGCCTATCTTGGCACGGTGCCCTATCTGACCTGGATTTCACTTTTGCCCACGGCTTTCGGATTGGTTGCTGGTAGCAAGTTGTGGCCCGATACACCGGCAAAGCAGGAAATTGTGAATACCTTTCTCGATGGTCTGGGAGACGATGCTCCATCGGAGAAGTCCGCACCGGATATGCGGGATGGATTCTATGCCATGCAGATTATAGGCATAACCTGTGCCTTGCTCGGAACCTTGCTGGTGGCGGCGGTGTTGCTCACGGCGAACATAGCGGAGGGCGGCCTCTCGATTGGGGTGGGCTTGGTGTTGGGTGCGGGTGGTGGCGCAGCGGCTTGGATCGCCCGCCGACGGTTGCTCCGGGCAGACATACCTTAATCCCATCAAGGGACCAAAGGGACGTAAGAGACCCAAGGGACAGCACATGAGCGAAAGCGGGAAAACTATCGGACTTTTGTTTGTCCCTTTCGTCTCTGATGTCGCTTTCGTCCCTTACGGCAATGCCGTGGCACAAAATTGCTTTGCGCACCGCTGCCGGAAAAAGGAATAATCGATGGATTTCACCCAATCAAGAGCCTGGCACGAGCGTGCGTCCAAGGTCATTCCCGGCGGCGTCAATAGTGCGGTGCGCGGGTTGGCCAAGCCTATGCCGCGCCACTACACCCACGGGAAGGGTGCCCGCCTCTGGGATGCCGACGGCAACGAGTTCATTGATTATAACCTCGGGCAGGGACCCATGCTGTTGGGTCATACCCCCGTCTGTGTGGCGGAAGCGATCCAACGGCAGGCGGAACGGGGCATCCTTTACGCCGGGCAATGCGAAGACGAGGTGATTGCTGCCGAGATCCTGGTGGAGCATATCCCCTGTGCCGAGCGAGTGCGTTTCAGCTGCACGGGATCGGAGTCCGTACATGCAGCCCTGCGTCTGGCCCGGAGCGCC
Source organism: Candidatus Hydrogenedentota bacterium (assembly GCA_024280935.1). Taxonomy (GTDB): domain Bacteria; phylum Hydrogenedentota; class Hydrogenedentia; order Hydrogenedentales; family JAEUWI01; genus JAEUWI01. The sequence goes on along the minus strand of JAJRPE010000591.1, from coordinate 564 downwards.
ACGGGGCGCGACAAAATTCTCCGTTTCGAGGGCCACTATCACGGTTGGCTGGATACCATTGCCTGGAATCCGCCTACCCTGGAATCAAATTTGGGACCGCGCAACAGTCCGCGAATGCGCCCCTCGTCGAAGGGGCAATGCGCGGACTATGCCGAGAGCCTGCTGGTGCGCCCTTGGAATGAGCTGGAATTGTTGGAGTTGGCCTTTGCGGAAGAAGGCGCTTCTCTGGCCGCAGTAATCTGTGACCCTTTTGCATCGGCTTCGGGGCTTATACCCGGTATCCCAAAATTTCTGAAACGACTCAGGGAATTATGCACAAAACATGGCGTGGTCTTGATATTTGACGAAGTAATCACCGGTTTCCGGGTGGCACCCGGCGGTGCGCAGGAATACTACGGCGTAACGCCTGACTTGGCTACTTTCGCCAAGGCGATGGGCGGTGGATTGCCCGTGGCGGCCTTGGTGGGGCGCGCCGACCTCATGGAGCACTTCACGACCGGGACCGTTCACGCGGGAACCTACAACGCGGGTGCCCTGATTATGGCCGGTACCCGAGCGGCCCTG
>JAJRPE010000028.1 GCA_024280935.1 Candidatus Hydrogenedentota bacterium | reverse complement strand
CCTGGGGATACCTCGTGGGCAAACAGCCGCCCTCGGAGTCGTTGGCGTGAATTCGCATTCATATATCATCAGGTAAAAAGAGCCATCGATCCACAGCTAACTCTTAGTGATGCGCTAAACAACTGGAATGAGATCTCTAAGGCGCTGGCTGAGAGCAAGCGGAAACGAAAAAATCAAACGGAACGATTTTTTCCTGACCCTAAAACAAGTTAGCGCTTATGGGGCGTTGCCCTGGGTTCCTATGTCTCAGGATCATTAAAAACCTTTGCATTTTTTCAAACGACTGTAGTCAACTTGTTTATGCAGCACAGTTTACAGCAAGGCTCTATGCCACCCCCTTCGGGGTTCAAGGAATTATGGTACCCCGTTACCCAGGGTTCCGCTCGTACCTCGCTTCACCCTGGGCTACGATATGCCGCCACTTCGTGGCTATCCCTTGCGTGGCTTTGTTGGGCCCAGATGTTATTCGTGTAAATTCGTGTGCATTCGTGGTTCAACTTTTTGGTTGCGGCTATGCAGCAATAAGCTATCCTGTCTTGGCCTTTCAGGCCACAAGAGGACATCACACAGATTTCCACTTGGCTCACTGGTAATTACTTGTGGGCACCAGTTGTCCCAAGTTATCCGTGGTAAAAAATATTGGTTGAAATTGTCAGGGTCTACTTCGGAACGGAAGGCTGCCTCGCGTATAATTGGACGACCATTGTTGCAGTTTTCCGGACCACAGGTCCAGATTTATTATCCGCTGGAAAGCCCCATTCCCATGCCATCCTTCGATTCGCTCCTTATCCTTGGCCCGACCGCGTCGGGGAAAACCGCTCTTGGGGTGTCGTTGGCCCGTCTTCTGGGTGGCGAAATCATCTCGGCAGATTCCCGCCAGGTCTATCGGGGGCTGGATATTGGCTCCGGCAAGGATCTCCAGGAGTTTGTCGTGGGCGGTGCGCCGGTGGCCCATCATCTCATTGATCACGTCGATTTGGAATCGGAATACAACGTATTCCAGTATCAGCGGGATTTCCACAACGCTTTTGCCGCCGTTACAAAAAAGGGGCACATGCCCATTGTGGTGGGTGGGACGGGGCTGTATCTGGAAGCCATTTTGTCGAAGACGCTCATGGTGACGGTTCCCGAAAATCCAGAACTACGGGCCGAAATAGCGCCCATGTCCACGGAGTTGCTCCAGGAGAAGCTTCTCCAACTGAGGCCTGATGTACACAATACGACGGACTTGGTGGACCGGGACCGCCTTGAGCGTGCGATTGAGATTGCGGTTCATCTTGAGACTGCGGTACCCGAGCCCGCGCCGGTGATATGCCCGCTCGTCCTTGGCGTGGAATGGGACCGAAAAACCCTGCGGCAACGCATTGCCCATCGCCTGCAAAGTCGCATCGAGGCCGGGTTGATTGAGGAAGTGGAAGACTTGCTGGCCCAAGGCTGTCCGTGGCAGCGGCTCGAACAGCTCGGCCTGGAATACCGGCATGTGGCCCGCTACCTGCGCGGCAAGATCAACAACAAGAATGACCTTCGCCAGAAGTTGAGCGGTGAAATCTGTCGCTTCGCCAAGCGCCAGGAGACTTGGTTTCGGCGTATGGAACGGAACGGCACTACGATACACTGGATTCCCGAGGGGCGGCTTGATGCGGCCATGGCCGTGATTCGGGATGCCGAATGAGTAAGGCGGTCACCACCTATCTCCGAAAACGTGCGGTGCATGAACAATGCCCCCTGTCATCCCCGCCGGGTGAGGGGGTTGAAATGGTCGTGGTCATTCCGGTGTTGGCTGAATCCGAGCGACTTTTTCTCACCTTGGGTGATTTGGCGGAAAACGATGCGGCCCTCCTCGTGAAGACCCTCGTGATTTGCGTGGTGAATAACCGAGCGCCGGAATTTGCGGGAGAAGCGGACTGTGCCGACAACCAGCACACCCTCGCCCGGCTGTCCGAATTCGCATCCGCCCACCCCCCACTCCGACTGGCCTGGGCGGATGCCGCCTCGCCGGGCAAGGAGTTGGGGTCCAAGGAAGGGGTGGGCCTGGCACGGAAAATCGGTCTGGACTGGGGACTGTACGTGTTGTCCAACAACAATGCCCCCCACGGCCCCCTTATCAGCCTGGATGCCGACACACGGGTCGCGCCCAACTATCTTGCGGTCATTCACGGCTTTTTTGCCGCGAAACCCCGGTGGGCGGCTGTGGTGGACTATGCCCATCCTGTGGCGGGCGCGTGTGACGAGACCCGGGCCATACTGGCCTACGAGCTTTTTCTGCGCTATCAGGAGTTGGCGTTGCACTTCGCGGCATCGCCCTATCACTATCCGGCCATCGGCTCGACCATGGTATGCACCGGTGAGGCCTATGCCGCAGCCGGGGGGATGAATCGACGCCAGGCGGGGGAAGACTTCTATTTTTTACAGCAACTGACCAAGACGGGGTGGGTGGAACGCATCTGGGATACGACCGTTGTTCCCGCCTCCCGCCCATCCCATCGCGTACCTTTCGGGACGGGTCGAAAGGTAGGGGCGTTTTCTCGCGATGAGGATGAGGCCTACTTGATATATCATCCGGCGACGTACGATATTCTGGGCCAATGGCTTCGCCTTGCCCGGAGAGACCTGTTGGACCTGGAGGGTGGGGCATTGCAGGGGTTGGCGGCGGGAATCGACGTTGAACTTGGGCGCTTTCTCGGTGAGCAGAAATTCGCGTCGGCCTGGGACAAGATACGCACGCAGTGCAAGACTTCTGAGCAGCGGTCCCGCCAGTTTCACGGGTGGTTTGATGGGTTCCGTACCCTGAAGCTCACCCACCATCTGCGCGATAAGGGCTATCCCCGGCAGAATCTCTTTGAAGCGTTGGGGGTGATTATGGAGCGACACGGCATTGAGGCGGGGGAGGAACTGAAGGCCGCCCTGCGCCACGATCTTGATGCCCAGCGTCGCGTGTTGACCATGCTGCGGCGATGGCGACCGTGAATATCCCCGGTCCACCTGCGAAACCACAGCCGAGACGGCGGGGCCACTTTCCCACGGAAGGGTGCAGCGCGATTCCGGCTATACGCCGCCGAAGTGCCGTTTGAAGTAGGCGGCGTCATCAAGGCATTTCAGGTCCACGCGCCCGAACTTCTCCGCTTCCTTGTCCGAGATGGGTTCCAGCGATTGTAGCGCATCGCTGGCGCTGTCAAAATCCGGCATGCCTTTCGCGGGCATTTCGATGGCCGACTCGAAACCGGGGCTGCCGTCTTGAAACGGCAGGATGCCTGCCTCAAGAAACTCTGTAATCACTTGGGCGAGGTGCTGGGTCCGCTCTTCCTTCGTGCCTTCTTCGAGAATGCGGCGGTTTATCGGAATCACCTTGTTGCGAAATAGAACGGAAAGCTCGTTGCAACTGGGACATGGCATTACGGCGACCACATCTTTGGGAATTCGGGAGGTGATAATCCGGTGGGATTTACAATGGGGGCACTTGACCATATCCATGAGATACCGCACTTTCTTGAGACTCTTCACGCCATACTTGCAGTTAAATTTTAGAGAATAGGGGTGTGCGCTGTCAAATGGCGGACGGGTGCGGGAAAGAAAAGTGCTAAAATATTGGGGCCATAACCAAGTAATTATGCCCTGATTATTCCTCGCCATAGCCTGTTTTGGTTCTCATGCCGTCTTGTCGCAACAAAAACAACCGTTTGGACGCACCCATACGCGGGGGAGCTTACGGGTGTGAGATCTTCCTCTACACCCCGCACCCACAAACTTGCCGGGAACCGGCTTCGGGTGAGGGTGGCACCCTTACAGCGGCCCGTGAACGCTGATGGTAAATCTTGGACTGTGGGCAACATCCAAGTAGGTGCCGCGTCATCGGTCGAGATAGGCACGGACTGCCGAAAGGCTCGTCGGAATTTCTCTGACGCACCGGAAGCCCACTTGCGGCGCACTCATTTCGAAAAACATGTGTCTGCGAAAGTCCAGGGGAGGGACAAAGTCTTCGGCATAGTTCCCGCCGCAGACCATCATGATGGAGCCGAAGGTAGGCTTTTGAGCATCGCTGCTCCGAGTCCACTCCGATACGTTGCCGACCATATCGCGGCAACCGAAGACACTTTCATCGTCGGGAAAGTCCCCGACCGGTTCTACCGGCACGTTGCTATCGTAGCGGAAGTTGTACAGGGGTTCATCGTCATCATCAAAGCCCGTGTCGCTTGCCCAGTCGTCGGCATCGCGGTCGAATGAGGCGGCGCGCGCCCATTGGGTTTCCGTCGGGAGTTGGCCGCCCGCGTTTGCGGCAAAGGCCATAGCATCCAGGCATGACACATCACTCACGGGGTATTCATTATCCCAGCCATCTAAATCGCGGGGCAACGGGCCGAAGACCTCTTCCCTCTTGACAAAATCCCGGTATTGGCCCAAGGTCACTTCAGTACGATCGATGAAGAAGCCGTCTACGAAAATATCTTGTTGGCCCGGCAGGACGAGGAAACCAGGCTTTACGAAGACCATATCGCCGGGATTATTTGGCGCCATCAGGAGCGCGAGATAGCAGCGAAAGGCGCTATCGGCGAAATCGAGGGCATCTCCAGCACGGCCATCGTCATTCGCTTGCTGGGCTTGCGCCCAGAAATCATCCCCATCTTTCAGAGCGCTTAACACGCCTCTCTGGCCCACGTTGGCTTCGGCTTTCTTGTGAAGTGCTTCCCAGATATTTTCGTAAGCCGCGAAGGTGGGTTCCAACGGGGCCACGGCACGGGGTTCCGTGCTAACGGGGGCTGGCTCCTTCGCGGCCTCCGTTTTTCGATAGGCTTCCGCTGTTACCAAGCTCCATATCCCCAGTGCCACCACAGCCAGGGCCGCGAGGGCACCACCGACTTTCTTCATGGAGTAGGGGCGGCTCCCGTTGGGCACCGGATTTTTCTTCGGTGCGGTCAGGCCCGACTTCACCATGTTGCGAATGGCCAGGAGCTCGCGGCGCAATTCGGTGACATTCTGGTAGCGGGCCCTGGGATCGGGATCGACGCACTTGACCACGATTTTGTCCAGGGCCGGGGGCACATCGCTCATGATCTGAGAGGCGGGCTTGGGCACGCCGGTGGGCACGCTCCCGGTCAGTATTTCGTAGAGCATGACCCCAACACTGTAAATATCCGAGCGGGCATCCACATCGCGGCTGTTGCGAATTTGTTCCGGCGACATGTAGAAGGGGGTGCCCATGACCACGGAAGCGCCCGTTAGTTGGACCCCGGACATGAGCTTGGAGATGCCAAAGTCCATCAGGCGCACGAGGCCATCCTGCCCGAGCATGACGTTTTCGGGCTTGATATCACGGTGAATGGTGAACTGGTGGGCATATTCCAGGGCCGCGCAGAGTTCATCGAAAATACGCAGGGTCTGGGTAATGGGCAGCCGTTCGCCGGGTTTCAGGTTTTCGAGAATCTCCCGCAAGGACATCCCCTGGAGAAACTCCATGGAAATGTAGAGCACCTTGCCGTCCTCGCCGATGTCATGAACGCGCACGATATTCTGGTGGGCCAGGCGACGGGCGATCCGCGCTTCGTTGAAGAAGCGTTCCAACACAATTTTATCGTCCAGAAACTGGGGTAGCAGGGTCTTGAGCGCTACATCTTCGCCGAGCGTGTTGTCATGAACCTTGTAGATGCACCCCATGCCGCCCTGCCCGACGAGATTCAAAACCGTATAGCGCCCGGCAACCACTTGGCCCCGGCGAAGTTGGGGTCCCAATTTACCTTGGGGCGCGGGGGCTTCGTTGATGACGGAGCGTGCCTCGATCCTGATTCTGGGCAGGAGCGTACTGCATTTCTGGCAGTTCTCCTGCTGATCAGGATTCACATGAAAGCAATGGGGGCACTTAACTCTGGCCATCGGTTCGGGGTCTTCTCCACAGTCGCATTTTCGGGCTGATGGTCGCGTTGGTGACCACAGGGAATATCCTAACGTTCCACCGCCGAAACTGCAAGCCACGGAGATGGCAACGGATGGGTCGATTTATGCGCCAGCGCACGAACCCGAAAAGGCTCCCCTCCTCGGAGGGGAACATAAAGACGTTGGCTCCGTCAACAACAAACATGGCGTGAACGCTTAGGGAGTATCGTAATTGCCCTTTCAGCCCCAAAGCTTCCGTACAACGAGCTTTTTGGATCCGAAAGCGACTGAAAAACGGTTGTTTGTCACAAACCTTCGTCCACTTGGCCTTGAGAGGCCTCCAGGGCGTTTAACACCACGTTTTCCAACTGCTCCCCCACCGCTTCCGGGTCATGAGCCTGCTCTGCGGCGGTGCGGGCGGCCCGGCCCAGAGTGTGGCGTAGCTTTGCGTCGATCAGGAGGCGGTGGAGGGCCTCCGCGAAGGCATCCACATCGTCATCGGGCACGACCAACCCGTCAACGCCATCGGTGAGGGGGTAGGCCGCGCTTTGGCAGGCTACGATGGCCTTGCCCGCCGCCATGGCGTTCAGCAGCTTGATGGGGTAGCCCGACCAGGAGACTCGGGGCAGCGCGAGGACCGAGTCTTGCGCCAAGAGGCGGTGCAGGGAATCGAAACCCCGTATGGGAACGACCTCCGCATCCGGGTAGGCAGCTTTGTCCGCCGTGGCGATTTGGAGCCGGGCGTCGGGCAGACGCTTGCGGACCTGTTCCATGGCCGCGAAAAGCAGCCCCAGGTTTTGGTACGCGTCCAAATTGCCGGTGTAGATCACCGGCGGTATGGCTTCACGGGCTACACTTGCCTCGAAATCACCCACCCGAACGGGTGGTGGAATAATGCTCACCTTGGTGTGATCGCAGCCGCGCACGATGAGGTGGCCCGCGAGTCGACGATGGGGCACGATGACACGGTCTGCGCGTCGGGGAAAGGTCCGGTCGAGCCAGCGGCCCAGTCGCTCCGCATGGCGCGATCCGCCGAAGTAATAGGGTAGTTCGTCGGACATGGCGTTGTGCGCGTGGTAAATCAGGGGCCGCTTTCCGGCCAGCAGACCGACAAGCAGGGCTTCGTAGTTGTGGACAATAACTGCGTCGATTCGTTCGCGCCGGACCACGTCCCGGAGGGTTTTGGCGAGAGCCAGGTCTTGCAGGGGTTTCACGAGGGAGGGGCCGGCTTTGGTTCTACCTTCACCGGGAATTCGGTGGCATCGGTGGATATGGAGGCCACTGTGATCCCGCCCCTCGCCATAGCCGTAGACCACAAGCCGAACATCGTGCCCCCGGGCTTTCAACGCGAGGGCGTTGTCCCGCAGGAAGACTTGGGAGCCTTGGGGAACCGGGTAGGGGCATGCGCTGACAAGGGCGATACGGAGCTTCATTCGGCGCGCTCCAGGGACGGACCCGCGCCAGCCATATTGGGTGTACTTTGTGCGCGTCTCGGCGAGCCGGATAACGGTTTATAGGCAGGTGCCCGAAGATGCGCGGGCCTGTCCCGGTGGGCTTTGGGGAATTTCCGTCTTGCTATACCGGTGAGGTCTGTGCCGAGGCATCGGGGACATGCCGCCGCGTTAACGGTGCCTGTGCATCCGCTGGTTTTCGCTTCTGGCCCCGTGGTTTGTTTCGCTACTGTGCCGTGCCTGTGCGGCGGTACGTCCCATCGTTGGGACGGACCCGCGCTCCGCCACTTGGGTGAGGGATCTGCGTTTGTGGGCAAGCCGGGCCGTGTCCGGCACGCCGGAGTCCCCAGATGCGCGGGCCTGTGCCGGTGGGCTTTGGGGATTCCCCGTCTTGCTACACCGGCGTGGTCTGTGCCGAGGCGGTGGGCTTTGGGGATTCCCCGTCTTGCTACACCGGCGTGGTCTGTGCCGAGGTGAGCTTTGGGGCGAGTGGAGGCGCTACGAACCTTAGTCGTGCCGCGCGATCCCCAAAAGGCGAGTTTCAACGAGTCCTGACGGGTTCGTGCGCTGACGTGGAACACGTTGCCTGAGAGCAAGAAAAACGAGGTTGTGCCGCTCGTGTCAGGTTCTTTGTGAGTATCGCGGTGCTGTTGCTCCAAGCGCACGAACCCTCGTACCTCGGGATCGCGCGGCACGTTCGACAGGGTTGATGTGTGCCCCACATCCACAAAGCCACTCGTGCCTCGTGTCTGTGTAGGTGGCACCCGTTGCAGACTTGTAAGACACCCGGCAAGTCCGTGAATGGTTACAAATATCATTCGAAATACCCCAAAGTCCGCATGCGCTTGGCGATGACGGCTTCTTCTTCGGGGCTGTAGGACTGGGGCGTGTTGGCGTGATCGAGGGATGCAGGGGCGTGGTCCGTTCCCAACAGGGAGCGCCCATCAAGGGGAGGCCCTGCCACACCCAAGACGGACAAGACCGTCGGCGCAATATCGGCGAGGGCTGCGGACGTTGCCTTCGTCGCTTCCGACAAAAAGAGGATTCCCGTGTCGCGGTGGGTGCCGTTCATTCCCCGTTCTTTGCCACCCAGCATTTCGTCGTCGCGAACGCGTCGGAATGCCGCACCGCCGGGGGCGCTGCGCAGACAGGAATGGGCGTACCCGTCTTCCAGGGCCAGCTCCAGGGTGATGTCCGGTGCCCGCGTCACCTCGGGACCATCAAACAAGGCCGCGCGGGGCCACGCATGGGCGATGTGCTTCCAGGATTCCAGTTTGGCGCATAGTTCGGCGACGAAGGCGTCGTAGTCTTCCGGGCGCACTTGGCCGTCCGGTTCGCGTCCTGCCAGATTGAGGCGGATGGAGGGGAAGTAGTTGAGTTCCTCCGACCACGCGGTGCTTTTGGACCAGTCGATGCGGCCGAAGCGTGCCTGGGATTCGGCCTTGGCAGCGAGGCCTTCGAAGCGGCGGAAAAGATGTCCCCGCCAAGCCTCGGGGGTCAGTGCCAGGGCTGCTTTCTTTATGAGGCTTTCCCGTCCGGCTTTATTCCAGTGGAGATAGCCTTGGTCCGCCAGCCAGTTGTTCAGATGGACCACGCCCGTGCCTGCACCGCCGAATCCGTGGTCGGAGACGATGCCCACGACGGTATCCGGCCCCGCAGCCTCAACGAGTTTGCCCACAGCACAATCCAGCTTTTTGTAAACCCGGAGGATGGCGTCTTCAAAGCCGGGACGGTGTCGCGGAGAGTTTTTATCGTGAAAGAGCCAGAAATGATGGGAAACCGTGTCGGACTCGCCATAGACCATCATGAAGAAGTCCCACGGCTCCTCGCGTAGCAGGACTTCCGCCATACGTGTTTTGGCCTCAATGCCCGTCAGCAATTTTTTCAGCGCGGTGTCGTGCCAGCCGGGTCCGATACTGTGTTCCTGGAAATCCGCAAAGCGCCAGTTCCGAACCGCCGGATAGCGCTCGGGCGGATAGACAAAGGAGCGATCCACCCCCGTGGTGACGGGCGAATCAAAGCCGGAGACCATGACACCATTGAGGGGTTCCGGCGGATAGGTGCCCGGCACGCCCAACACGCACGAGCGCTTGCCCGCCGCGTCGAGCATGTTCCAGAGGGCGGGGGCCGTGCGGTGGCTGCGGTTGACGAAGCGGATGCCGTATTCACCGGGCTTCATTTCGGTGAAATCGAAGATGCCGTGGCGGCCAGGGTTTACGCCCGTAACACAGGTCGTCCATGCCGGGAAGGTCACCGGGGGCCGCGTGCTCGCAAGGGGCATGAAGGTGCCCCGATCACGAAGGGCAGCAAGATGGGGAAGATGCCCCTCCGCCATCCAGGATTCGACCAAAGAAGGCTCGCCACCATCAAGGCCTATGAGTAGAAATCGCGCCATAGCGTGATCCTATCAGATCAAGCGCGGGGACTGCCTCGCCCAAGCCCGCCCAGTGTTGCAAAACAAGAATTGTCGCCAACACATTTTCTGAAGGTAGTCGGGATCACTTAAACAGGCGGGGCTGTCCCCAACGGAGAGACATCGTGTACTCGTTTTCGTGCTTGAAGAGCACACCTTGATTGCAACGCGAAAAGCGGCCAGAAGAATGTAGGATAGCCGTCTCGGCTGTCACGACAGACGGTACGTCTGTCAAACTCGGGGGGCGGCGAAGGGCCTTCAATTGAGGCCGTGAACGGCCTGTGACAACCGGGACGGATGTCCTACATTCTACAAAATCTCCCCTCGAAAATAGGCCGACCAATGTATGTTGTGGGGACAGCCCCGCCTGTCGGAGGACTCTTGCTACACGCCTTAGCGTACCGGTTCGCCACGGAACATCCCTCGCCAAACCCGCGTAGGCTCAGGCGAGGCAGTCCCCGCTACTTTCGCTTGTACAACACACCCACGGGATAATCCGGCGAGGGGGTGACGGCGGCTTTCATGTGGGCATCGATTTGTTTCACGACATCCGGGTGGGCCGCTGCGAGGTCCTTCGTTTCGCCGGGGTCGGTGTTGAGGTCGTAAAGGGCGATGGGAGCGTTTTGGCCGAGGCGGATGCCTTTCCAGTGGTCCATGCGGATGGCTTGCTGGTAGACCTTGCGGCAGTGTCCGTAGTCCCAGTAGAGATAGTCGTGGGATTCAGGCTGTTCTTGGCCGAGGATGGCGGGGAGCATGGAAATGCCGTCGATATCCTTCGGCGCGGGGAGTCCGGCGAGCTCGGCGAGGGTGGGCATGACGTCCCAGAAGGTCCAGACCTGGTCGCTGGTTTTTCCGGCAGGGACTTTGCCGGGCCAGCGGGCGATCATGGGCACGCGGAGGCCCCCTTCGAGGAGGTCCCGCTTGTAGCCGTGGAAGGGGCCGTTGCTGTTGAAAAAGTCGGGGTCGTGGCTGTCGGTGACGCAGGGTCCGTTGTCGCTGGTGAAGAAGACGAGGGTGTTGCTGTCGAGGCCGAGTGTCTGGAGGCGTTCCATGATGCGGCCCACGTCGCGGTCCATGCGGGTGACCATGGCGGCGTAGTTCTTCTCGGTTTGGGGCCAATCCTTGTCGGTGTAGGGCGCGTCGGAGGGCACGATTTGTGATTCGGGCGTATCCTGGGGGTAGTCCGACCAGTGGGGGATGGTGTAGGGCAGGTAAAGGAAGAAGGGGCGCTTTCGGTTGTCCTCGATAAACGACAGCGCTCGTTCGGTGAAAAGGTCGTGGGTGTAGGTGCCGGTCTTGGCTCCCCGGTTATGGGGCAAGAGCATGATTTTGTCATTGTCCCAGAGGTAGTCCGGGTAATAGAAGTGGGCCTGGTCTTGGTTGAGGTGGCCGAAGAAGGTGTCGAAGCCCTGGTAGTTCGCCACGCCCCACGTGCCCGGATTCCCCAAGCTCCACTTGCCAATAGCTGCGGTGGCGTAGCCCGCCTTCTTCAGGACTTCCGCTATCGTCACGTCGTCGGGCTGGAGAAAGACGCCATGGGGAATGTTGTCGCGGAGGCGGTTGTGTCCGTTGTGCATTCCCGTAAGAAGAGAACAGCGGCTGGGTGCGCAGACACTGGAACCGGCGTAGACTTGGGTGAAACGTATGCCCTCCGTGGCCAGGCGGTCGATGTGAGGCGTTTGGATTTTAGTTTGCCCGTAGCAGCCGACATCGGCATAGCCCAGATCATCGGCCATGATGAAGATAATGTTGGGGCGCATCCCTGGGCCGTCGGGGGCGGCTTGGACGGCGGTAGCGATAACGAACAGGGCAGCGATGCAGAGGCGCTGTATCATGGGGCGGACTCCTTGGTGGTGGTCAATGTGTTGAGACTACCATCGTGGATGAACGGGGCGCAATGGAAAGGAAGCTGAGAGATCGGAGGGACAGCCGATGCCGCTCCACGCTGGCCACTGTACGCGATTGGTGTATTCCGGCATCTTCCAAAAAACACAGCGAGGGTGCCACCTACACGCGCAGGGACGAAGGACCGGAGCTTGTGGGTGCGGATTTGCGGAAAGCGCTTCAAGTCACCATTTGTACTGGTGCCAATATCACAAACATCCTCGAAGCCATTCTTGACATCAGGCTCTTCTTGGAAACCCACACCCACAAAGCCACTCGTGCCTCGTGTCTGTGTAGGTGGCACCCGTCTACGGCATATTCTGCGCACCAATGGATCTCCCGTGGCGCCTGGGATTTTTGCGCCGCCCACCCATTGACCTCATTCGCGGCCCTCGCGTATCATAAACACCCCTGAATACCCACCTTATTTTCCAATCCTTGGAGGGAAAACCAAATGGAATATCGTATCGAAAAAGACACCATGGGCGAAATGCAGGTTCCCGTGGACAAATATTTTGGCTGCCAGACGGCCCGGTCGATTGTGAACTTCAAAATCGGTACGGAGACTATGCCCCGGGAGTTGATTCGGGCGCTGGGTATTCTGAAGAAAGCCGCCGCGTTGACCAACAACGATTTGGGTCTCCTCCCGGACGATCTTTGCAAGGCCATCTGCGAGGCGGCGGACGAGGTCATCGAGGGCAAGCTGGACGATCACTTCCCCTTGGTGGTCTGGCAGACGGGCAGCGGCACCCAGACCAACATGAACTCGAATGAGGTCATCGCCAACCGTGCCATTGAAATCATGGGCGGTGAGCTGGGCAGCAAGAGTCCCGTCCACCCCAACGACCACGTGAACATGTCCCAGTCGTCGAATGACACCTTTCCCACGGCCATGAGTATTGCTGCGGTGGAGCAAATCCAGAATCGTCTCATTCCGGCCCTGCAAAACCTTCAGGAAGTGCTCGCCGCAAAGTCGGAGGCCTTCGCCGATATCATCAAGATTGGCCGGACCCATCTCATGGATGCCACCCCCCTGACCCTGGGACAGGAGTTTTCCGGCTATGCCCAGCAGGTGCTTAATGGGGTAGCCCGCGTAAACCAGACCTTGCCCATGCTGGCCGAGTTGGCGCTGGGCGGGACCGCCGTGGGTACGGGGCTGAACACGAAGAAGGGCTACGACGAAAAGGTCGCGGCCACCATTGCGGCGCTTACAGGCCTGCCCTTCTCCACGGCTCCCAACAAGTTTGAGGCCCTCGCGGCCCACGATGCCATGGTCATGACCTCGGGGGCGCTCAAGACCATCGCGTGCAGCTTCATGAAGATCGCCAATGATGTTCGCTGGCTGGGGAGCGGTCCCCGCTGCGGCATTGGCGAAATCATGTTGCCCGCCAACGAGCCAGGCTCCTCCATTATGCCCGGCAAGGTGAACCCGACCCAGTGCGAAGCCATCACCATGGTGGCGGCCCAGGTCATCGGCAACGACACCACGGTGAACGTGGCGGGGGCATCGGGCAATTTCGAGCTGAACGTTTTCAAGCCCGTTATCATCCACAATGTGTTGCAATCCATTCGCCTGCTGGCCGATGCGGCCGATTCCTTCCGCGAGAATTGCGTGGTGGGCATCGAGCCGAACGGCGACAATATCCAAGCCCACCTGAACAACTCACTCATGCTCGTTACGGCGTTGAACAGCCACATCGGCTACGACAACGCCGCGAAGATCGCCAAGACGGCCCATGCCAACGGCACGACCCTGCGGGAAGAAACGCTGAATCTTGGCTTGCTCAGTGGGGAAGAATTCGACAAGGCGGTTGACCCCAGCAAGATGATCGGCCCGTCGGAGGAGTAGGAGGGCGGGTTTTCTTACCCGCCGCAACGCACACGTTGTACAAGCCGATGCGCGAGGGCGATGGAAAAGAATGTCCGTGTTCAGGAACCACACTAGGGGTGCCACCCTCACACGCAGCCGGTTCCCGGCTAAGTTTGCGGGTGCGGGTTCGCCGGGACACCATCCATCACGCAGACTCAGACAGCGTGTCGGAAGTCCAACGCAGTCTTTCTTATTGATGGGACGCTTGCCCGGATGATCGCACCCGCAAGCTCCCCCGCTTCGCTCTTCCGCGTGAGGGTGGCACCCTTGTCGCTTTTCTTGTCGGGGGGGGATAGTTGCCATGGCTGGTCTGCCCAACTGCTGCTACGCCACGGTGCCTTCGAGGTGGGCGCGGAGGACGTTGTGGACCAAGTCGCGGTCGCTCCGTTCGATGCCTTCGACGATGAGGTGGTGTTCCCGGATGGCCCGCTGGGCATCTTCGCCGGGCCTGGGTCCGGCAACGGTCGAGGCGAGGAAGTAGTCGGAGAGGACCCGGTGCATGCCCGCAATGAGTTCGTTGCCGGTCATGTCGAGGAAGAGACAGTGAAAGGCAATATCCACCTGGTCGGCATCGGCATTGTGTCCATGAATGGCCGCAATTCGTTCGAAGTCTTCTGCCCGCTGACGGAGCGTTGCGATTTGCTCTTCGGTGGCTTTGGGAACGGCTAGATCGACGGCACCCAGTTCGAGCACGTAGCGCAGTTGGGCCAAGTGGGTCAGCGTGCTGCCATCCGCGCCTCGTCCGTAGAGGGGCACCCAGCGCTCCATTTGCTCCACGGGTTTGGGCCGGTCAATGAGCAGCCCCTTCCGCTGGCGACTTTTCAGAATGCCCATGGCGCGTAGCTGGCTCAGGGCCTCCCGCGAAATACTGCGGGAAACGGCGTAGCGCTCCGATACCTGGTCGCCGGTCATGAAGAGTTCGCCCTCCTGTAGTTCGGAGGCGACGATATCGGCGTGAATACGGGTGGCCAAGGTGTTGGCCAGGGTGTCGGTATTGGGTTCGGGCTTTGCCATGATAAAATAATAGCGATTTTACCTTGACTTAGCAAGTATTTTGGGCTAAATTAGAACCAATAGTCGCAAAAAGTCATACTTTATTAAATAGAAAGGCACCCATGGCTACGCAAAAGGTCGCCGGTATTATCCCGGCACGCTATGGCTCTTCCCGGCTACCGGGAAAACCGTTGAAGATGATTGGCGGGAAAACGATGATCGAACGGGTCTATGCCCGTTGCATGGAAGCTGAGTTGCTGGATTTTGTCGTGGTGGCCACCGACGATACGCGTATTCTTGACGCGGTTGAGGCCTTTGGTGGAAAAGCCGTCATGACCAAGGTGGATCACCTCAGCGGAACGGACCGTCTTGCCGAGGCTGCCTCGAAAGTGGACGCGGATATCATTGTAAACATTCAGGGGGACCAGCCCTTTGTGGATCCGGTGATGATCGGCGAGGGTGTGCAGCCCTTGCTCGATGATCCGACGCTGGAGATATCGACGCTGATGTATCCCATAGAGCGTGCCGAAGATCTGACGGATCCGGGCGTGGTGAAGGTGGTAACAGACCTGCGGGGGAATGCACTGTACTTCTCTCGGTCCATTTTGCCCTATCCTCGGGAAGATATTGCCCACGGTGTCTATGAGCATGTGGGGCTTTACGTTTACCGTAAAGCGACGTTGTTGCGGCTGGCGGCCTTGCCGCCGACCATCCTGGAACGGGTAGAGTCTCTGGAGCAACTACGTTGGTTGCAGCATGGCTTGCGTATTTATGTGGGGGAAACCCATTGTACGGATCAGGCCTTGAGCGGTCTGAGCGTGGATACGGCGGCGGATCTGGCCCGAGCGGATGAATTGGCGGTGGAGCGGGGTTTGGTGTAATTCAATAAAGGGGAAGATACCAGGATTAGGCCAAGTTTTGTTCCTTGGTTCCCAAGTGGAGCTTGGGAGACAGCTATTCGCCCCGAAGGGGCACAACAGGATAGCCCAGGGCAACGCCCTGGGTTAGAATGCAAAAAAGAATTTACAGCCCTGAAAGGGCGACACAGAGGAAAAGCACGACATATTGTGCCGCCCCTTCAGGGCTTGAAAATGTAACGCACATTTTCCCAGGGCGTTGCTCTGGGCTAACCTGTTGAGGCCTTTCAGGCCGAAAAACAAATAATGTCGAAGCATCGGGTTCCTGTATCACCCGAGAGGAAAGCGAAATGAAAATAGACTCAAAAACAATGGCATCCCTCGCGGCAAGTCTCGACAGCACCATGCAGGGCCGCGTTGAAAAGACCGTGGATGCCATCGTGGCCGCCAAGGAAAAGGGTGGTAAGGTCGCCGTTGTGGTGGGAAGCGGCCCCAACATTCACGAAGGGGTCACCACGCTGCTCGCGGAGTTGATGCGTGTGGGTGTTATCGACGCTGTGACCACCAGTTCCGCGACGATTTCCCACGAGATGGGCGGCACGCTGGACAAGGTCAAGCGTTGCAATGGCAAGGAATTGGGCCTGGATCCGTTTCTCCTGCCCCGGGGCGACGATTTCGAGTTGACGGATATGGATCCCCATGTGGAGGCCCAGATTGAGGCCCATATGCCGGTGGAGTATTCGTTGATAGAGGCCATCAAAAAGGCGGACGGAAAAACCATTATCAAGGCGGCGGGAAATCTGGGCTATCCCGTTGGCTTGTGGATAGAGCATCTTTCCACGGAGATCCTGGCCTTGGCCAAGGCCCATGGCGCGACCTTTGAAGAGATTGCCGGACTCGGTGCCGATGAGCGCACCATGATCGGCATCGGTGCGAAGATGGGCCTCCCCGTCATGGTGACCATTCCCCAGCTGATTGGCGGCGGTGCCACGGGCTTGTGCATTGGCGACAGTATCAGCCTGACGGAGCGGGCCTCCCGTTTGGCGCGAATGCTCTCCGGTGCCGATGTCATCATTGAATCGGCCGTGGCCTTGACCCAGGAAATCCACGATGGACCTTTCGAGCGCTACACAGGCCACGGCCTCTGGTCCGCTTGGCAGGGACACTTTTCTTATTCGCTGGAAGGTAAGACCCTAGTCCGCTTCGATCTCGACCCGGCCCTGGAGCAGGTCTACCAGGCCGAGCAGAAAGGCAGCGCCGTGCAACAGGCCATCGCCGACGGCCAGCCCAAGACGAAGCTCTTCAAAGTGCCCTTCCGCATGGAGATGTCCGGCTTCGCACGCCACGAAGGGAGCATCCCGGTCATCGGCGACATTGGCGTCATCTGGCCCCTGGTCGCGTGGAAGCTGCAAGAACGGCTGGGCCTCGACCTTGAATTCATGTCCTACCCCCAGCAGTTGGAAGAGGGCAAGGCTATGCGCGAGGACATCGTCCAGAATATTCAGCCGATTGATCGAGCAAAGATGCTGGCGGGTTTGCGAGCGCACACCACCGAGAATCCGTGCCGATGGAACACCGGCGAGCAAGTTCCGGTGCGCGATGGGTTTTCTGGGCGGTGATATTCTGCCTCGTTTACTGGATATCAGGGGGTTAGGTATTTCTGCCTGACACAAGAGCAGCTACGGTCATAGAGTTCGCTACCGTCACGTTTGCCACTTGAAACGTAAACAATAATGGTAAGCGTTTACTATCCGTGACATCTTGGTCCTTAAAAAAACAACCGTCAGGTGCCACGGGTAGGCCTCTCAGGGCTTACCCGTGTAGTTCCTATCAGTGAGAGAGATGAGCCAAATTCCGAAATAGCGGTCCTGCACGGGTAAACCCTAGCGGGCCTACCCGTGGTACCCGCAGGTCTTTTTGTCGATTATGGTTGCCTGTGCCGTGAATGCTTACCAATAATAGGACCCAATGGGTACGCAACACACCATCACAGACAGCAAGTAGCCATTGACACCCACCGGGTACCTTGTGTCGGGCAGGAATTCCCAACCCCCTTTGTGCGCGTTTAATCAGCAATGAATTGCAGAACAGAAGGAGATCCCATGAAACTACGCTGGCCCCGAATTCTTATTTGCGCCTTCTTCGTATTACCCGGTTTGGTGAGCGCCGCGCCCCTCTTCCAGACGCAGGACATTTTCCCAGTACAAGACAAGCACACCCACAGCAGCAGTATCGTGGAAACGCCGGACGGCAATTTGCTGGCGTGCTGGTTTCATGGAGCCGGTGAGCGCACCGCCGATGATGTGGTGGTGAATGGCGCACGGCTGGCGAAAGGCGCAAAGAAGTGGAGTTCCATTTTTCTTATGGCCGACACGCTCAAATTTCCCGATACGAATCCCGTGTTGTGGATTAACAAGAAAGACGAACTGCGCCTCATCTGGTTCCCCGTGCTGGCCCACCGCTGGGAGTGCGGCTATCTCAAATACCGTCTGGCGACGGATTACGAAGGCCCCGGCACGCCCAAGTGGACCTGGCAGGACAACATCCACCTGAAACCCGGCGAAGACTTCGGTCCCATTATGACGCGGAAGTTCAATGAAATGGGCTTCGGCGAAGGCATGTGGGCCGAGTACGCCCGACCCTACCGCGAAGACCTGGAGAATGCCGCGAAGGATGCCTACAAGCGCCAGACCGGCTGGATGCCTCGCGTCCACCCGACGACCCTGAAGAGCGGGCGCGTGCTGCTTCCCCTCTACTCCGATGGCTATAACATTTCTCTTGTGGCGATCTCCGACGACGACGGCGCAACTTGGTATTCCAGCGAACCCTTGGTCGGGGAAGGCCCCACCCAGCCCAGCCTTATCGAGAAGAAGGACGGCACCGTCGCCGCCTACATCCGCGACACCGGGCGGGAACCATGGCGCATCCAGTACTCCGAATCCAAGGATCAGGGCGTGAGCTGGAGCCCCACAGTCGACCTCGACATCCCGAATCCCGACTCCAGCCTGGAGGTTATCCCGCTTCAGACCGGTGAATGGCTTATGGTCTGCAACGACTTGGCCGACAGCCGCAAGCAACTGACGGCCTACCTCTCCGACGACGAAGGCACCACGTGGAAATGGAAGCGGAAGATCGAACCTTCCGACGCCAAGGGCGGCCACGAATTTTCCTATCCGTCGGTGATCCAAAGCCGGGATGGCCTCATCCAGATGACCTACACAGGGAAGACCGACGAGGGCAAGACCATCCGCCACACGGTTGTGAATCTGGCGTGGTTGAAGGGTGAGTAGGGCGGTGGCGGCAGGCTATCGGACGGATCGGTCTGATCCGACCGATCTATATTGCCCGCGCTCCCAGTGGAGCTTGGAAACGAGAGAAAAGGTGCTGCCCGTTGTTCTGTTGTGGACTTGGTGGACGATGTGGACATAGTGGACAAGAGACGTTGTCGATGCCGTTTACATCCGTCCACCGTGTCCACATTGTCCACCAAGTTCACCAGAGAGAAAAGCTATGAAAGCCCACTCCCAATACCGGTTTATTTCTGCCTTATTTATCGCTTTGACATGCATGGCCACCGCAGCCCAGGCGGACAAACTTAAACCCATACGGGTCGGCACCTTCCCGCAAGAAATCGGGCACGCCTATACCACGGAGGATGGGTTGCCCAGCAACGGTGTGAACGCGGTAGCCGTGGCGGCGGATGGCACGGTCTATGCCAGGACGGATACCGGTGCTGCTCGCTTGGACGGGGATATATGGATTCGTGCGGAGCACATGCTGTTTGATGAATTGGCCAAAGTAACCTTGAAGGTCAAGGCCGAGCTTCTCAAGACTCTTGGTAGGAACCTTGGCGTTCGCGGGGTGTCGGTAGCGTCTGATGGCTCCGTGGCCGTCGCGTCGGCGGAAGGGTTGTTTCTGAAAACAGCGCGTGATTGGGAACGCATTTACCCGACGGCAGGTCACCGTAGTTGGGCCTTTTCGGATGCACGGGCCGTTTTGTTGGCAGACGATGGCACCTTGTGGTGCGTCAGCCCCCAAGGTGTGGCGCGGCGCGATACCGAAGGCTGGCAACTCTTCGAGGGCAAGGATGGCCTGCCCTACAACGACTTCACCTGCATGGCGGAAGGACCTGAGGGCGAAATCTGGTTTGGTACCACCAAGGGTGCCATCCGCTACGATGGCGAGCACTGGGCCTATCGTGAGGGCAAACGCTGGCTACCGGACAATGACGTTCGGGATATTGCCGTGGCACCCAATGGGGATGTCTGGTTTGCCACGGCGGGCGGCGTGGCCCGCATCGAATATCGTCCCATGACGTTGGCGGAGAAGGCAAAGTTTTACGAAGACGAGATTGACCAATACAACCGGCGCACCCCCTATGGCTATGTGGTCTGGGCACCCCTCGGCACGGTTGGCGATAAATCGACCGCCGTTCAGCGGGACGATGACAACGATGGTCAGTGGACGGGCGAGTATGGCGCGGCGCAGTGCTTTGCTTATGCGGCCACGAAAGACCCGAAGGCCAAAGAACGGGCCACACTCGCTTTCGAGGGCCTGCGCTTTCTCAGCCAAGTGACCCAGGGCGGTTCCCACCCCGCCCCAAAGGGCTTTCCCGCACGCACCATCTGGCCGGTGGACAGTCTGCGTAATCCCAACGAAGAAGAATCCTACTCCATCGAAAAAGATCAGGAGCGACAGAAGTCGGATGCGTTGTGGAAAGTGATCCACCCCCGCTGGCCCACGAGCGAAGACGGCAAATGGTATTGGAAATGCGACACCAGTTCCGATGAACTCGACGGTCACTATTTTCTCTATGGGTGTTACTTCGACTTGGTGGCGGAGACGGAGGAAGAAAAGGACCGGGTGCGGCAGGTCGTGCGTGACATGACCGACCACCTCATTGAGCATAATTTTCGGCTGGTGGATCACGATGGCAAGCCCACGCGCTGGGCGAATTTCAGTCCGGATTCCTTGAACCACGATCTGAACTGGTGGCCCGAGCGGGGACTCAACTCCCTGAGTATGCTCTCCTACCTGCGCACGGCGGGCCACGTGACGGGCGATGCCAAATATGATGTCATCGCCGACAAACTGGCGGAGGACGATGCTTATGCCATGAACGTCATGTATCCCAAGTACCAGCACGGGCCGGGTTCGTTCATTCAGTTCGATGATGAAATGGCTTTTTTGAATTACTACAACCTGCTGAAGTACGAGAAGAACCCGAAGTGGCGCTCCATGTATGCCTATAGCTGGCAGGACTACTGGAGCCTGGAAGAGGCCGAGCAGAATGCCTTCTTCAATTTAGCCTACGCTGCGGGCTGCAAGGACACCACCTTCACGTCACCCTGGGGGGTGAAGGACCTCTCTGCGCCCCAGCGCTGCATTGATGATGCCGTGGAGACGCTCAAGCGCTATCCCATGAATCTCATCAACTGGAAACAGACCAACAGTCATCGGCTGGATCTCCTGCCGCTGTCGAAGCTGGCCCGTGAGGGCAACGAAGCCGAAGGGCGGGGTTATCGCGTGGATGGCAAGGTCCTGCCCGTTGATGAACGCTTCCTGAACTACTGGAGCGATGATGCCTGGGAATTGGATTCGGGTGGTGATGGCAAGGCGTTGGCGACGGGCATGCCCTTCTTGCTGGCCTATTACATGGGCTTGTACCATGGATTCATTGTGGAGTGAAGAGAAGAGGAGTGCGGACTTTCCTGTCCGCAACAAAGGAAGCGTTGTGCCAGCAAAGGCATCTCGGGTTTTTCCATGCCTCACGCACATCGGCTGGCGAAACGGGTGCCCTGCGGCGGGTAAGAAAACCCGCCCTCCTATACCCGGTGAACGCTTACTCTGACGTAACGGTTTTCCCAATGGCTCGCACCCGCAAGCTCCCCCGCTTCGCTCCTCCGCGTGAGGGTGGCACCCTTGCAGTTTCCTTGCTCGTGGTTTAGTCTTTGGCGAAAGTTCCTCGTGACATTCTGATAAAGGAGATTAAATGTGGGCATTTATAGATTATTTCTCACCTTGTGCTGTCTGCTTGGCGTCATGGATATGACCACGAACGCAGTCGAGCGGCAACTCACCTTTACACCCAAAAACCACGATTTGGACGGCACCCACAATTTTTCTGGGGATGACCGCTATCTTTGTTACGACACCCGGGGTATGGTCGGCGAGGGCATCGGAAATTCCCAGTCCATCGAGAAGGTGGATGTGGTAACGGGGGAAGAAACGGTACTGTACCGGCCCTCGGAGATTATTACAGGGCCAGAGCCGGAATCGGCCCCCGGTGTTGGTGCGCCCTATTACTCCGTAGCGGAAGATCGAGTCGCCTTTATTCATGGTCCGCCCGTGGCCGATGTACACGAGCGCGGTTATTACTCAAAGCACAACCGCACCGGTGTCGAGGTGTACGCGGACGGCTCGGGAAAATGGCACTGGCTTGATGCCCGCGATGTGTCCACGACGAGCGAGACCACACCCGGTGCCCATCGCGGCGGCACCCACGATCACGAATACACGACCGCAGGCAATCGCATAGGTATCACCTACGACGATGCCCTGCTGCCCGAATACGACCGGAGCATTGCCTATTTGGAGCGCAACCCGAAGGCTCCCAAGGGTGCGTCCCACTATTTTGCCTTGCTGGTGCCCGTCGCGAAGAAGGGGAAGTCCAGGTCGGGCGAGATTGAAAAGGCCTGGGGCGATAACTGGGTCGATGCGCAGGGCACCATGCGTGCCTTCATCGGGAAGGTGCGGGCGGCGGATGGCGTGGCCTATGAACAGTCTCTTTTTGTGGTGGATATCCCGGCGACGGTGGACATTACCACGGCGGACTCGGGATCGGCGACGCGCTTTCCCAGCCCACCCGAGGGCACGCGCATTCGCCGTATCACCACCAGTTACGCCGACGGCATCGTGCGCTGCCACGAAGCCACCGGGCGAATCGCCTATTACGGCGGGCCGCCCGAAGGGCCGAAACAGATCTACATCGTGCCCGCGAAGGGCGGCGAGGCGCATCCCGACCCGGTGATGCGTCCGGTTCAGGTGACAAACTTCGAGAACGGCGTAACCGGTAGCTTACGCTGGGATCCGTCCGGTGATGCCATCGCCTGCATCGTTGACAATGGAATTGCCATCGTCTCGCTTAGCGAGCGGGAAAACGGATTTGGAAAGGTTACCTTTCTCACCCCGAAGAACAATACTCCCGAACGACTCAACCTGGTCTGGTCCCACGACGGCAAGACCCTCGCCTACAACAGGCGGGCGCTGACCCGAGATGCTACGGGCAAGGTGGTCAAGGACTTTGCCGGGCTGGACATTTTGCAGGTGTTTTTGCTGGATGCGCCGGGGCAATAGGGAGTTGGGCTTCCCGGCCCACCTCCAGCGCGTCCTCGACATGACACATAGGGCGCGTTGGACATAAAGTTTGCTATCGGAACGTAGAGTCCCTTCGCGCCTTTGCGTGCCAAACAAAACAAAGATCGCACGCAAAGGCGCGAAGACGCAAAGAAAAGAAACATTTCACCACAAAA
This sequence comes from Candidatus Hydrogenedentota bacterium, assembly GCA_024280935.1. Classification (GTDB taxonomy): domain Bacteria; phylum Hydrogenedentota; class Hydrogenedentia; order Hydrogenedentales; family JAEUWI01; genus JAEUWI01. Next base: position 2,434 of record JAJRPE010000028.1, on the reverse strand, counting down.
AGGATGGAGGAAGAAAAATTGTAAGCGTTCACAGCACGTTGCCGTTGACGAAGCCAACGCCTCTTGTTCCCCTCCTTGGAGGAGTTAGGGGTGGGTTAGCCGTGCGCGGGTGAGAATTAACCCACCCCCAGCCCCTCCGAGGAGGGGAGCCTTGTTGGCCCTGTGAATGGTTACGAAAGGTTAAAGGACGGACCGGGCAATCTGTTGTTTATTCTCTTCTTCGTTGCTTCGTGGTGAATAAAATTTTGGTCGCGGCCAGAGGCTGCACTATGCCCTGTCTTGGATGATCGGGGTATCGCCACAAACGCTACGTGCGCTTTCGACACCTGCCGTGCGCTTTATGTCGGGCAGGAATGCCCAACCCCCTTGTCCGCGCGCACGCACGGCGATTTTTGGGGTGTTACGCTGCTGTTTCTCCATAGCGACCGGGCCGTTTTCGACGACTTTTGCGTACCGCGTCCCCGACTATTCCTTGCCAAGTGCCGACAATTCGTATAGAGTACCTGAGAAGTGTTCAGGCTGCACTTGCAAAAGGTTGGGAAGGATAACCCTGTCATGTCGTGTTCGGAGATCCGTGTGTGCTCCAAGAATGGGTTCTTTGGTTTTGCGGAAGGTGGCCCGTGCTTAGTCCGTGTGGTTGCGTTACTTGCCCTTCTGGGAACGTTGCCCTTCACTGCCGATGCCCAGTCGCTGCTCAATTGCACATCGGCCAAAGGCGGTGGCGGCGGTGGCGGACCCGTTACGAGTCAACTCTGGTCGGGTACCTATGACGGCGATTCTGAATCGCCGGGCCTGTTTGAACTCACACTATCGGAATTTGCGGGCGGCAGTATCAACGGATCCTGCTTCATGGACTTCGCGAATTTTGCCGGGATACCTGGCCGCCGCACCTTCAGCGTGGGTTTTAGCGCACTCGCCGGCGGGGGATTTTCCATCTCAAGCACGACCGAGGAAACGAATCGGAACTACCGGACGGAATTCGATGGTTCTGTGGACTTCAATAATTGCAGTGCTTCGGGGAGCTGGACCATTACCTTTAATTACGACACGAGCAATCCGAAAACCTTCACAGGGACGTGGTCTGCATCGGGTGCTGTCGTGGGCGGTGAAGGAGAAGGCGAGGGTGAGGGTGAGGGGGAAGGTGAAGGTGAAGGAGAGCTTTCCTGGAACAGGACCGATGACGGCGATTTCAGCCTGGATTCCAACTGGGACCCAGCGCAAGTTCCCACATCGAGCGAAAGCGCGATCTTTGATCAGGATGGCACCTACCGGGTGACGGTACCGACTGCGGCGCAGAGCGCGGATCTCAGCGTGGTGCGTGGCGATGTCACGCTGGTTGGCGGGACCTGGACGCTCACCAGCACATTCAACAATGCCACGGTTGGATCCACCTCGCTGGCATCGGCGGGGCTTACGCTGGAGGGCACGCAGTTGTTTGGCCGCACGGGAACCGTCGGCAGCGGCACGGTGTCCAACGGCACCATTACGATAGATGGCACGAATTCACGGTGGGTGCTGACTGATTTTCTGACGGTGGGAAATTTTGGCACGGGCAGCCTGACGGTCTCCAACACGGGACGTGTAAGCTGTGGTGAGCTTTTCGTGGGTAACCAATCCACGGGTACGGGCACGGTGCTCGTCTCAGGCGCATCTTCCCTGCTTGAGACGGGCGATGTTCGTGTGGGCTTCAACGGCAACGGCACCTTGGAGATCAACAATGCCGACTTTAAGAGTACGACCACCGAAATCGGCGGGGTCGATGGCAAATCGGGGACCGTGACGATAGCGGGTGGGCTGGGTCTCGGAAATTGGGTTCTGGCGAGCGGCAATGTAGAGGTGGGCCTTTCGGGGACCGGTACGCTGAATATTTCCGAGGGTAGCCTTGTGGATATCCAGAGCGGCTATCTTCGGGTGGGCAGCAACGAAACGGGCAATGGGACGGTGGTCGTTTCCGGTGCCACGACCGCATTGAACACGGGCGAACTGTTTGTCGGTGCCAACGGGACCGGTAGCTTGGAAATCAACAATGCCACCCTGACCAGCATGGGTGCCGAGATTGGCGCGGCCGATGGCAAATCGGGAACAGTGACAATAGCGGGCGGCTTGGGCCTTGGAAACTGGACGTTGACCAGCGGTAATCTGGAGGTGGGCCTTGTGGGCGAAGGGACGCTGAATGTTTCCGAGGGCAGTGGTGTCGATGTCCAAAGCGGCAATCTCCGATTGGGTAACGCCGGTACGGGTACGTTGGCGCTTTCTGACGGGAGCCGTGTCACGGTAACGACGGGTGAAGTCGCCGTGGGTACCAACATGGGAACCGGTATCCTGGGGATTACCGGCGGTAGTTTTCTCGATGTCCAGGGCGGTAATTTTGTCGTTGCGGACGATTCGGGATCGTCCGGTGCCGTTACGATCAGTGGTACTGGTACTACGACGG
>JAJRPE010000590.1 GCA_024280935.1 Candidatus Hydrogenedentota bacterium | reverse complement strand
GGTCGGGTCTTCCTCCACCCGAATGTCGGCGGAACTCAGGGCGAGGAGCCGGTCGAGGGCATCCTGGATTCGATAACTCGTCCCGGAGCATACGTTGTAGGCTTCCCCGGCGGGCGCGTGCAGGGCCACGGCGGCATAGGCGCGGATTACATCGTCCACATGGAGAAAATCCCGGGCTGCTTCCAGATTGCCCACCCGAAGGGTTGGCGCGGATTGACCCGCTTCGATGGCGGCAATTTGCCGGGCGAAACTGGACAACACGAATTGCTCGGACTGGCCCGGCCCCGAATGGTTGAAGGGGCGCATCCGAACGATATCCAGCGCACCAATGCGGGAAAGATAGGCGCAATAGTGGTCAGCCGCCGCCTTGCTGATGGAGTACACGTTGGCGGGATTCAGGGGATGCTCTTCGGTGGTGGGCAGGGAACGGGGCGGGCCATAGGCTTCGGCGCTGCCAATGTAGACGAGGCGCGGCGGAGTGTCCAGCGCACGGAGTGCCTGACACAGGTGTATCGTGCCGTTGAGATTGACGTCCATCGCGTGGGTGGGATCGTGATCCGCATCGGGCACGAAGGCGATGGCCCCCAGATGGAATACATACCCGATGTCTTCGGCCTCGTTCAACAGTGCGCGAATCGAATCGGGATCGGTCACGTCACAGGGAAGAAATCCCGGCCCGCTTGGGTGGCCGCTACAGACCACCTCCCAGCCCTCCTTGCGTAGATAAGCCGACAGGCGTTGACCAACAAAGCCACCTGCGCCAGTGATGAGCGCCCGGCGGGTCATACTGTGACGACGCGGTTATCAATCTCCGCCTGCACCCGCTCCATGTCGGCATCGACCATTCGGTTGACCAGATCGGCAAAGCTGCACTTCCGCTCCCAACCCAGCTTTTCCTTTGCTTTAGTGCAATCTCCAAGGAGGAGCTGCACTTCGGCGGGCCGGTAATATTTGGGGTCTACCTTGACGAATTCGTTGTAGTCGAGGTCCACGCGGGCGAAGGCCAGTTCACAGAATTCGCGAACACTGTGGGTCTCTTCGGTGGCGATGACGTAGTCCTCCGGCGTGTCGGGTTGGAACATGAGCCACATGGCATGGACATAGTCGCCGGCGTAGCCCCAGTCCCGCTTCGCGTCGAGGTTGCCCAGGCGGAGATCCGACTGTTGTCCCAATTTAATGCGGGCGGCGCCATCGGTGATCTTGCGGGTGACGAATTCCAGGCCGCGCCGGGGGGATTCGTGGTTGAACAAAATACCGGAGCAGGCGTACATATCGTAGCTCTCGCGGTAATTGACGGTAATCCAGTGGGCATAGACCTTTGCCACGCCATAGGGACTTCTCGGATAAAAGGGCGTGTTTTCGCTCTGGGGTGTTTCACGGACATGGCCGAACATTTCGCTGGAGGAGGCCTGATATACACGGATATCCTTGTTTACCCTGCGGACGGCCTCAAGGAGGCGCGTAACCCCAAGGGCCGTAACGTCGCCGGTGAGCAGGGGCTGGTTCCACGACGTGGGCACGAAGGACTGGGCCGCCAGGTTGTAGACCTCCCGTGGCCGGATATCCCCGATAGCCTCCAAGAGCGACACCTGATCCGCCAGGTCGGCCTGCAACAAGTGGAGCCGCTCCTTGATGTGGTTGATGCGCTCAAATTTTTCCGTGCTGGAGCGGCGGACGAGACCATAGACCTCATAGCCCTTTTCCAGTAGCAACTCGGCCAGATAAGAGCCGTCCTGTCCGGTAATGCCGGTGATGATTGCGCGGGGTGGGTTTTCGCTCATTGTCTTCCTTCGTGCCAGGCTTTCGTTCTGGTTATGAGGAGCCAAAAGGGTGGCATAAGACAGGTCACCACAGTTGCACATCCTTGGAGGCCAAGTATAGGAAACAGGGCCGGATCAACACAAGAAGAGATGGCAGCGCATCTGCGTCCGGCGTGCAATGGATGGTGTCTCCTATGCGATGATGTCGTGGATCACGTGACCATGGACATCGGTGAGGCGGAAGTCGCGGCCCGCGTAGCGGTAGGTAAATTCTTCGTGGTTGAAGCCCATGAGGTGGAGAATGGTGGCGTGGAGGTCGTGGACTTCGAGCACATTCTCCTGGGCCTTGAACCCAAACTCGTCGGTGGCCCCATACGTCGTGCCGCCCTTGATACCGCCCCCGGCCATCCACATGGAGAAGCCGTAGGGGTTGTGATCGCGACCCTTGAGCGCTTCGCCATTGGGCTTGAGTTCGACGGTGGGCGTGCGCCCAAATTCACCGCCCCAGATAATGAGGGTGTCGTCGAGCATGCCCCGTTGCTTGAGGTCGCTGATGAGGGCGGCGATGGGTTGGTCGATTTGCCTGGCCAGCTTGGCGTGGTTTCCAATATCACTGTGGTCATCCCAGGGCTGTCCCGCACCGTGCCAGAGTTGGACGTAGCGCACGCCTCGTTCCAGGAGGCGGCGGGCAATGAGGGTCTGCCGGGCATGAACGCCATCGCCGTACATCTCGCGGATATATTCGGGTTCCTGCTGAACGTCGAAGGCATCGGCGGCTTCCATCTGCATGCGGTAGGCCAACTCAAAGGATTGGATCTGGGCTTCGAGCTGGGCGTCCCGTTCGCGCCGCTGCGCGTGCTCCTCGTTGAGGGCGAAGAGAAGGTCCAACTGTTGGCGCTGCTCTTTCTGGTTGGTGTTCTTGTTTCGGATATTCTCGATGAGCTTTTCTATCTGGGTGTGCTTCGAATCGATGAAGGTGCCCTGGTAAATTCCGGGAAGAAAACCGGATCGCCAGTTCTCGGCCTCTTTCACAGGATAGCCGCCGGGGCACATGACCACAAAGCCAGGGAGGTTCTGGTTTTCCGAACCGAGGCCGTAGTTGAGCCAGGAGCCAACGCTCGGACGGCTCATAACGGCATCACCGCTGTTCATGAGCATGAGGGAGGGTTCGTGGTTGGGCACCTTGGCCTTGAGGGAGCGAATGACGGCGATGTCATCAATGTGCATCGCCGTCTTTTCAAAAATCTCGCTGACGTGGATACCACTCTCGCCGTATTGCTTGAACGCGAAAGGAGAGGGAAAGGCCGTGCCGGTCTTTCGTTCGGTGCGGAGGTAGTCCATGGGCAAGGTCTTGCCCGCGTATTTTGCCAGGGCGGGCTTGTAGTCGAAGGTGTCCACCGCCGAAGGGCCGCCGTTGAGAAAGAAATGGATGACTCGCTTTGCGGTGCCGGGAAAATGGGCGGGCTTGGGCGATAAAGGGGACGCGGCGGCACTTGGGTCGCCAGCAAGCATGGTTCCAAGGGTCAGCGCACCCATACCCATGCCGGTGCGGCGAAGGAGTTCGCGCCGTGTCAGGAAGGTATCTTCGATACGGGGCTTATGGTGTGACATGGGGTATACCTTAATGTAGGACAGGCGTCCCGCCTGTCCTACTTTCTTAATCCACAAACAAAAACTCATTCGAGGCCAGTAGCACCTGGGCGTATTTTTCCCAAGGCGTCAGGGGTACAGGCGGGACCACGTAGGGCGCGGCGAACTCCGTCTTGGCATCCCAGACCCGTGCAACGACCTCATTTTCGCCAGTCGTCTCGACCGCTATTTTCGGTGCCCAGAGAAATTGGTCGCTGTTGAGGCCGCCCTTGACATCCACTTCGAAATCAATCGTGTCCCCCGCCTCCACAGCAATCCCGTAAAAGTTGGCATCGCTTTCACTGTTGTGGAGCGACCAGGCACCCAGGACACCGTGACGACTGCTGATAACACGAGCCATGATACCGTCGCCCTCCGGGGGGGCGTGGGTGATGCGGCCGGTGATGGTTACCTTGCCCGATACGGGGGCCGTCCAGCGGCGCACGGCGGCATGCTCCAGCGTGTTACCCGGATGGCCGCCTTCTGCGGTGAGTTGGACCCAACCCAATGCGGCATCGGGCCATCTTTCACCCCCTTGGTACGCAGTCTCTGTAAAATGGGGCAGGGGCGTGAAGTTTTCGACCACCCCCTTTGCGATATCCATCTTTCCGTACCCGTAACTCCAATCGGAAGGTTCCCCTTCCGGTTCGGGGGGTGGCGGTAGCAGCTCAGCCTGCCCGATGAAGTCCAGGGAGCGGGTGACTTGTTCGGGTGTCGCAGTCCGTTGGTAGGCGCGTTGGTAGATCCAATTGACGCGATCCCCATCGGCAGCCGGCGCCGCGACCATCGCCTTCGCGGCCAGAGCCCGGGCACGCCCCTGAATAAAGCCGTTGTTCATAAGGTAGAGGGCCTGCTGGGGCACGGTGGTGCTCAAGCGCGTGGGGCTGTGCATGTCGGGATTCGGAAAATCGAAAACACGGAAAATCGTCGGCAGGAAACGGCGGTCAATCCGTCCATAGAGCGTGCGCCGCATTGGGTAGGGTGCGGCGACGAGGTCCACGGGACGCCCCCCCATTCGGGTGTCCAGTTCGCCCGAAGCGAATAGCAACGCATCGCGCATTCCCTCGAATCCGAGGCGATAGCGGTTGAAGTGCCACAGGAGGCGATTTTCGGGATCGGCCAAACGCGCTTTTGCTACGCGGCTGGCATCGTCGGTCGGAAGGCTGGTTTGGCGGTAGGTCGCGGAAAGAAGGATCTGGCGGTGCAGTTTTTTCAATGACCAGCCCTCTTCGACGAAAGTCACCGCGAGCCAATCGAGCAGGGCCGGATGGCTCGGAACTTCGGAGCGGGTGCCGAAATCGCTGGGCGTATTCACCAGGCCCGCGCCGAAATGCCAATTCCACACGCGGTTCACAAAGACCCGTGCCGTGAGTGGGTTGTCCGCGCTGGCAATGGCCTCGGCCATTTCGAGGCGACCGCTGCCGTCGGCGAAGGGTTGGCGATCAGGGCCACTGAGCAGTTCGAGAAACTGGCGCTCCACAAAGGGTCCGGGATTGGCCGGATTGCCCCGGCGAAAGATACGGGGTCGGGTGATTTCGGGTTTGTCGACCAAAATCACCGCATGGGGCGGGGAGACTTTCGCGGTGATGATGTGGCGGTCGATTTCTGCCTGCAAATTGGCCAGTTCCACCCGCGTCGGTTCGGCAAACATCCACTCCAAATCGACGATAGCCCCTTCGGGCACGCGGATGGGAGAATCGGGTACCATCATAGCCTGGCGGATGGCCTCCCGCGCTGGATCGGCCAAGGCCGTGGGCATGTCAATGCCAGATTTCCCAGAGGACGCCTCCAAGGCCAGCCATGCGTCGTTCACTTCCTTGAATACCGTCGCGTAGCCCGCCACAACCTCGGCAAAGGTCTCAGGATCGGAGTTCTCGAGTGCTGCGCGTATCGCCGGATTGATGGTGCCAGGTGCTGCCGCCGGTGCCACAGCGAATACGATGTCGCCGGGGTGGTGCGTTTCACCCGAGGCGAGTGCTGTAAGTAGCGCAGGGGCTTTTTCGGAAAATTCCTTTTCGGAGAGTGCCGCGAGTCGATTCCACGCGCCGAAGATTGGGTCGTTGGGTCCCTGGCGCTCGATGTAGGACACCCAGCGCCGTACAATCGTGGGATTTATGTCGTCTTCATTTAGAATTTCGTAGAAGTCATCCGTGGGCAGGTTGTCGGCCGTGGGCACGGCGGCAAGGTAGCGCTCCACCTGGCTGCGAAGCCGTATTTCCAGCACGGCGGTCTTGGTGGCAAAGGTCTCGTCGAGTTTCGCCTCTCGCTTCTTCATTTCCTCCGTAAACGCTTTGTACTTTGGGTCTTTAACGTAGCCGGGGTCGATGGGAAGGAGCCGCTCCGAGCTTGCCGAGAAAACGCCGTAGAGCGAATAGTAATCCGCCGTGGGTACGGGGTCGAACTTGTGATCGTGGCACCGAGCGCAGCTCACCGTCAGCCCCATGAGGCCCCGGGTTACCGTGTCAATCCGGTCGTCTATAATGTCCGGTTTGACGCCCAGAAAACGTTGGCCTAACGTTAGAAAGCCCAAGGCGGCCAAGTCGTCGCGTGAGCTTTCATCTGCCAATACATCCGCAGCCAATTGCAGCCGAATAAACTCATCGTAGGGCAGGTCTTCGTTGAGCGCATTGACCACCCAATCGCGGTAGACATGACTGTGGGTGAAGGTGAATTCCTCCCGCCCATAGACATAGCCCTTCGTGTCCGCGTAGCGGGCCACATCGAGCCAATGGCGCGCCCACTGTTCGCCATAGTGGAGCGAGGCCAAGTAGCGTTCCACGAGCTTCGCGTAGGCATCGGGGTCGGAGTCCGCGACGAAGGCGGCGACCTCTTCGGGTGATGGCGGCAGGCCCAGCAGATCGAAGGACAGGCGACGGATGATCGTGCGGCGGTCGGCTTTGGGCGACGGGCTGAGTCCGGCGGCTTCCAGGCGTGCGAGGACAAAATAGTCCATCTCGGTTTGGGGCCACTGGGCATCCTCTACGGCGGGCAGCACCTTGGCAACCGGCGGCTGGAAGGCCCAGTGCTTCTTCGCAGTGGCCATCAAATCGACAGGCACATCACTCTTGGGAAAAACAGCGCCATCCTGAATCCACTGCGCGAAATCGGCGACCACGTTCGGCGGCAGCGCCTCTTTCGGGGGCATTTTCAGGTCGTCGTTTTCATAGCGGATGGCTTCGAGCAGACGGGAAGCCCCATCACCCGGCTTCACCGCAGGCAGACCAGAGTCTCCGCCCCTCGCAAGGCCCTCTGCGGAATCCAGGAGCAATTCACCCTTCAGAGCATCGGTTGCGGTGCTGTGGCAAGCAAAGCACTTTTCCACGAGCACGGGACGGATCTTCTGCTCAAAAAAGTCCTCAGGCGTAGCTGTGGCAGTCCCAGAAAGGGAAAAGGCGGCAAGACCCACTGCTGCGGCACGCACGAGTCCATGGGACTTGGCGTTCATGGGAAATTCTCCTGTCACGGATATGATAGCCCACAGCCCCCGGCTCTTCGCAAGCAGCGAAAAAAGTGTTGCCCATGGCTCTTGGATTCAGGCGGTGATTAGTCCTTCGGAACCCGTCCCGAACGCTGAAGCCACCAGCGCATGCATTTGTGCCCGGCATCGACCGGCTCGCAGAACATGAGCGGGCATCCCCCGACAATGAACTCGAGGCCAAGGCGTTCGCACGCTTGCACGGCCTCCTCCGAGACACTTCCCCCGCCGAAGGAGCGATGAAACCAGACGTGCGTCACACCATGTTCCTTGCACTGTTGGACAACTAGGGCGGAGACGCTTGGATGGGTGGCAATCACCACACCATCGATAGGGCCGGGCACGGATGCGATGTCGGGATAGCACGGCACTCCATTGATCGTTTCTGCGTTGGGATTCACCGGAAACACTGTGTAGCCGCAAGCGCCCAGCTTCTTGAAGATGGAATTAGCCGCCGCGCCCCTGTGCCGCGAGACGCCCGCGACAGCGATGCGGTTTCCTTGAAGGAATCGCGCAATGGATGGTGGTGCATTCACCATGGAAACCTCTCTTTTCTGGGGTTCGTTCGGCGGGCATGGCAAGAGGCCCGCAGCAGCAAACGGATGAGTGACCGTAAGCACCGCAGCCAGTTAATCAGAAATCGGATTTCAAATCAAGGGGTCGTCGGGCGCGGTCAGCGCTTGCATTTGCCCGGCCCATGACAGGCGCTATATACTCCGATACGCGTAGGGCATTTTTCACGACCCACGTCCAAGAGACAAGGAGAATATGATGCAGGTAATTATCATCGGTGCGGGGCGGGGCGCACGGCTCATGCCCACAACGGAGAATTCTCCGAAATGCTTTGCCGAAGTGGAAGAGCGCCGGATCCTCGATTGGGCATCGACGGCCTTCGACAAGAATGGACTGGACAAGATCTGCTTTATCGGCGGCTACCGGATTGAAAAGGTGCAGGAAGACTACCCCCACTTCGAGTTCCGCCACAACGATAATTGGCCGAACAACAATATCCTCGCATCCTTGTTCTACGCGGAAGACCTGATGGACGGACCCTTCATCTGCTGCTACTCCGATATTCTCTTCAGCCCAGCCGTAGTGGCGGGTCTGAAGGCGTCCGACAAGGATATCGCCCTCGGGGTAGATACAGCCTGGCTCAATCGATATACCCACCGCACGGAGCATCCTTCGGACGACGCGGAGAAAGTTATCGTGGAAAATGGCGCAGTGACCCAGATTCACCGCGATATTGACGACGACCTGGCCCATGGCGAGTTTATTGGCGTGGCGAAGTTTTCTGCCGCAGGCGCAGCCCAACTCAAGGAGGCCTATCAGGGATGTCGCGAGACCCATGCAGGGAAGCCCTTCCGCGAGGCTTCGGTCTTTGAAAAGGCCTATTTCATTCACCTGCTCCAGGAAATGCTGGAGCAGGGCACGCCCATGGGGCACGTGGACACGCCCGGCGGCTATATCGAAATCGATACCCAACAGGACCTCGACTACGCCCGCAAACATTGGATTTCAACCCATCTTGAAAGCTAGAGTGGCCGGGCCACGACCGAGAGCAAGGCGAGCTTCGCCAACAATCAAGTACCGTCATCCCCGCGAACGCGGGGAACCAGTGGTGGCATGACATGGTCCTGCCGCGTTCTGGATTTCCGCCTACGGCGCATCCAAGACCCACGTGCGTGGGAATGACGCGACGCTTTCCAGTTTTTTGTAGCGATTTTTTCAAAGTAAGGTACTAATATATGAGCAAAAAATTACTATTCCCGACCTCGGTCATTGGTTCTATGCCCCGCCCGGCTTTTGTTCGCGATCTCATCGCCGACGACGCGCCCTACTCCGAAGACGAATACAAGCGTTTGATGGGCGATGCCATCCGTTACGTGGTGGCGCTTCAGGAGTCTGCGGGCATCGACGTGATTACCGATGGCGAGTGGTGGCGGAAGTCCTATATCGGCGTCATCGCGGAGCTGGCCCATGGCTTTGAATTGAGCCTTAATCCAGCCGATGGCCGCCCCTGGACCATCGTGGTGGACAAACTGTCGCCGAAAACACCAGGTTTCATCGCCAACGAAGTGGCCTTCCTCAAGCAGTTCACAAGCAAGCCCATCAAGGCGACGCTCCCCGCGCCCGCCCTGCTGGGCGAGCGCATGTGGGATCCCGTGCTGTCCGCGAAGGCCTACCCCACCCGCGAAGCCTTTATCCGCGATTGTGTGCCCATCCTTCGGCGTGAATTGGAATTGCTCCGGGACGAAGGCGTCTCTATTGTTCAGATCGACGACCCCCATCTGTGCCTCTTCGTGGATGATGCGGTGCGCGAAAAATACGACGACCCGACAAAGGCTTCGGACTTTGCCGTAGACATGGACAACGACGTGGTAGACGGCATCGACAACGTGAAGACGGCGGTGCATTTGTGCCGCCGAGCCGGGGCGCGTGCCCGTGGCGAAGCGCAGCATAGCGGCGGCTACGATCCCATCCTGCGGCAACTGGGCCGACTGAAGGTAAATCATGTCACTATGGAGTTCACCACGCCGGGTGCGGGCGACATGGCCGTGTTCAAGGAACTTCCCGAGCACATGGAAGTCGGACTCGGTTGTGTCAGTTGCCAGCCAGGGCAGGTCGATTCGCCCGAAGTAATCGTGGAGCGGGTGGAGATGGCCTTGAAGTACCTCGCGCCGGAACGCATCACGCTCAACCCCGACTGCGGTTTTGCACCCGGCTCGGCCGCTGAGGTGAGCATCGACGAGGTCTACGTCAAGCTCAAGAATGAGGTCGAAGCAGCCCGCCGTCTCCGCGAAAAGTACGCCTGATCTACGTCTGCCAAAAAGAACGTGCCGGGCAGCCACGGACAAGGGGCGATAGCCCTTGCCCGTGTCTCGACGACCATGTTCAACTGCAAAAATAAAGTATATGGTCAATTTTTCCATGTTTTACACGGGCAAACCCTACAGGGCCTGTCCGTGGTACCCGAAGTGGTTTGTTTTTCATAAGCGTTCACGGCGGGTAGGAGTGCGGACTTTCCAGTCCGCAACAGGGGCGGCGTCATGTCAGCAAAGGCCGCTCGTGTTTTACCATGACCCACAGGCATCGGCTGGCCTAGCGTGTGCCCTGCGGCGGGTAAGAAAACCCACCCTCCTGATACCCGGTGGACGCTTACGTTTTTCCCTCGCTAACGCAAACTCGGCAACATGCCTCAGCCCAAAACAGAAAACGGCGCGACACCTTGTTGGTGCCGCGCCGCATACGTTCAATGTGTCTGGATTATCTCTTCCGCTTCTTCCGCGCAAAGGTGAAGTCGGCGGTCTGGGTATCATCTGCGCCGACGGTCACGGTTGCCTTCTGGGTCCCGAGCCGCTCGTGCGTGGCTTCGATCTCGTAGGTTCCCGCATCGAGGCCTTCAATCTTGAAGACGCCGTCTTTTTCCGTAACGGAAAAATAGGGGTGGTCCACCACGACACAGTAAGAAGACATCCACGGGTGGATATCGCACTTGAAAGCGAACATGGACTCCTTTTTCTCAAACTTCTTGGTGATTTCCTTCTTGAACTTGGGCATGGCGAGGTTAAACGCCCTATTGGCCTTCGAGAAGCTATGCACATTGTGCAGAATTCCGTCGGGGTTAAGTATTTTCAAGCCCTGGCCAAGTTGAACGACGAAAACGTGGGGCGAATAGATACAGCCCTTTTGGGTCAGCACCACAGGTTCTGCGGGCGCGGGATACTCCTTGTCCGGAAGTCCGCTCACCACTTCGACGAAGACATTGGCCATGGTTTGGCCTTCGCCCATGACCAGGGCCTCGGCGGTGGGCGGATTGTCTTTGTCGCAGACACACCCGGCATCGCCGCTCATGTCAATTGTTTTCATTACGGGTGCCTTGCCTTCAAAGTGAATGGTCCCGGTTACGGAACCGGCATGACTCAATGGGGCACTGAGTACGAGGGCCAACGTGCAAAGGCCGACCCAGTGTTTCTTATGTAATACGTTCACTATGTTGTCTCCTTGTGTGGGGTTTGTTCATTGCTATCGTCCCCGCCCCATTCTTGTTGGCGGAACCAACGATTTCGTTTTCCGCCTTGGAGGGGAAATTTCCAACGCCGTGTATGGACGCTATCACACGAAGTTTACGATACTGCCGACACTTCTGCAAGCTTTGCTTCGGATGAGGAGCGATTTCGCCATGAGCGATTGTGAGCGTTGGATTTGTTGTTGTTTTTCAAAAAACGGGACCGTGCAGATTCGGATTGGGTATTGGGGAGCCTCTCACACGGGTTGTAGGGCTTGATATAGGGCGCAAGAGGGGCGAATATTAGATTTTTACACGGGAGGGCCTTGGCATCATACGTGTCGGGGTGGCTGGAGGGCGTTAGCTCGCTACGTGGGCGTTGCGTGGGGGTGGAAGCTGGTTAGGAACTCTGCTGCGATAAGGTCGGCGCTGGGCTGCGTATTCCACCCAGCCACTTAACCCATAGCGGGGGTGCCTTGCGGTGGAATCGCTGCGAGGCTAAGAATTTCGCGAAAATATTGGTGGGCCGTCTCGTTGCACCGCTGCCCCGTCTTTGCTATGGTGTGGCATCGAGACGCACGCAGCTGTATCCCGTTAAGGGCGTGGAGAATCATGGGTAAACATACGGTAAAATTTGCTTGTCACCACTGTGGTCATTGTTGCACCGAAGTGGTTTGTCTTCCCACCCCGTGGGATGTGATTCGGATGGTGCGTATGGAAGGGATTGATCCCTATGCGTTTCTTGAGTTTCTAACGCCCGAGGAAATCACCGGGGTGGAAGAGGATGATCCAACCTGGCTCGAAGTGGGAGACGAACGATACATCATGGCCTTGAAACGCGGGAAAAAAGGCTGCCATTTTCTGGATAAAAAGACGCAGTATTGCACCATTTATGAGGCCCGTCCCATACTTTGCCGTCTCTATCCCTTTGCCCTGAAAGAATCGAAAGACGGGGAGTTCCTCGGATTCAGTCTGCATGATGACGTGGGCTGTCCAAAAAACCGCGATGGTGTCTTTAATGTCCAGCCGCTCCACCAACTATATCTGGACGATAGTCTGCACCAAGAGGACTATAATGATCTGGTCGCCGCATTCAACGCCCGCCACGATGAAGATAAAACACCACAGGATTTTGTAGAGCTGTTCATTCAATATGAAAAGGCCGTCGCATCGGGATAAGTCGATAAAATCAATGATTCGATGCGGAATATACAATGCTATCAGTGCTGCCGTCGCAAGCTGACATTGACTATCGGCGATTTGCCGTGATAGACTCAGACTTCTTTTACTGCGGAAACTTAATCACTTGACAGGGGATGAGACTAGTTGTCATTTGGTGATATACGGTACGGACCCAAATTTGTGGGGTCATGCCAGCCTCTAAATTGTTCCGTTAGCGCTTCGCCTTCTCAGGAGCCCCTCTCGCATGAAACGTTGGACCGTGATGCTGATACCCCAGGACCGGGGCGGCACACAGACATTTTCGTTGGCCGCCTACCATTTCTGGGTTGTTATCGGTCTTTTTTCCGTACTTGCTTTTGCCTCGGCCTTCTTTTTTCAGCGCCACATGGTTATTGCAGGGCAGGCCGTTACGCTGCAAGATCAGAATAAGGCGATGCAGTGGGAGTTGGATGCCCGGCCATCGGTAGCCCCGGCGGCTAATGCCGAATCCTCGACGGACGATGTGGATGCCATGGAACGCCGCTTGCGGGCGGAGTACGAAGCGAGCATCGCCACCATCACCGCCGAACTGAGCGAGTTGTATGACATGGAGGCAAAGGCCCGGGATATTACCGGTATTGCTCCCCGGCAAAAGGCTCGTGCGAATGCTGGAGCCAGTCAAAAGGACGGCCAGGGTGGTGCGCCGACCGGATATATGCCTGTGGTCTATCTCGGCGTGGACAACCAATACCGTCCGCCCCATGTAATTTATGGGCTTTCCCGACCATCCGCAGATTTGATTCTTCAGGAGATTCGGGTTCGGCAACAAAGCCTGAGCGAACTGGTATTTGATGGCAAGGCGGCGGCGAAAAAGCTTTCTCGCATTCCATCGGTATGGCCGTTGCTCAATGGCGCGGGCCGTATCAGCTCGCGTTTTGGCTACCGCCGGGATCCCATTCATCGCCGTGTCCGCCACCATGACGGCACGGATTTGGCCGCATCCCATGGCACGAAGATCCGTGCCACGGCGGTGGGCCAAGTGATCTTCTCCGCCTACGATCAGTACCTTGGCAATCTGGTTAAGATTGACCACGGAAATGGCTTGGTGACGTGGTACGCCCACATGTCGAAGCGAAGCTGTAAGGTGGGGGACAACGTGGACCGCTCCAGCATCATTGGCCGCGTGGGCAGCACGGGCCGCAGTACGGGTTCTCACCTGCACTATGAAGTTCGTCAGAGCGGTACGCCCGTGGATGGCGAAAAGTACTTGAGCGAGTAGGCTCGGCACAATCCCATATTTCGTAAGCGTTCACGGAGCCGAAATGGCTCCCCTCCAAGGAGGGGAACATAAGGACGTTGGCTCCGCCAACCAGAAATATGGCGTGTTCGCTTTTTTTTCACAGGCTCGTGTACAATCGTCGTAGTCAGATAGGCTACCCTGTGTGTGGAGGCTGCGGTCCTGGTGCAGGGTAGGTTGCCTTCCTTGGGACAAAACGTGCGTAACCGCCGATCAACAGGATCACAACATGCTCGATTCACGAAAGTCTAAGAACTACAGCGAAAACAAAGTTGCCAGCATCATCGGCCAGGGAACGACCATTAAGGGCGACATCAGTTCCAAGGGCACCATCCGCATTGAAGGTACCGTGTCGGGCCAAGTGCAGAGCGGCGATACGATTGTGGTTCAGGAAGGCGGAAAGCTGAAGGCCGATCTGATCGCGGGTCAGATAATTATCAGCGGTGAGGTCCACGGCAACGTGACGGCCCATGAGCGCCTTGAAATTGCTGCGGGCGGGAAGGTGATTGGTGATATTACCGCGCCTCGGGTCAGTATCGCCGAAGGCGTTCTGTTTGAGGGCAAATGCACCATGAAGGCACCCGGTGCCGCAGTGCCCGCCCAAGGCAAGCAGTCGGCCAAGGCTGCCAAAGAGTAGCCCTTCGCGGCGCATCTAACCGTGTATCTACACAGCCCGATGTCGTGTCTTGATCATTGGGCTGGAGTCTTCCATGTCTACCGTTCCACCGAAATCATCGAAGATCCTCGTAGCCATGAGTGGGGGCGTGGATAGTGCGGTCACCGCATCGCTTATCGCCGAAGCAGGCTATGACTGCGTTGGCGTTACGATGCGCCTCGTTCCTGAACACGAAGAGACATCCGTCTTTGAACCCTGCTGCGGTCTTGAGGCAGCCGAGGATGCACGACGCGTCTGCGAGAAACTTGGTATTCCCCACCAGGTCATGCATGCCGTTGATCGCTTCGACCGGGACATCATCAGCCATTTTGTAGACGAATACCAGCAGGGTCGAACGCCGAATCCCTGCGCCCGATGTAATCGCATGATCAAGTTTGGCGCCCTCTACCAGTGGGCTGATAAGATTGGCGCCGACTATATTGCCATGGGCCACTACGCCCGCCTTGAGCGCCGAGGCGAACGCCACGCATTGCGCCGGGCCACCTACCGGCCCAAAGACCAGAGTTATGTGCTGTCGCCCCTGACCCAGCCCCAACTGCGTCGTGCCTGGTTTCCTTTGGGTGAGATGACGAAGGAGGCGGTGCGCGAACACGCATGGGGATTCGATTTTGGGATGGCGACCAAAAAAGAAAGCCAGGAAATCTGTTTCATTCCCAACCGCGACTATGCCGGATGGATCGAAAAGCGGGCATCAGCCATGCCGGTCGGCCCAATTCTTTCGACCGATGGGGCGGTACTGGGGCAGCACCGGGGGCTGATGCACTATACCATTGGTCAGCGTCGGGGATTGGGTGTTAGCGGACCCCAGCCCTACTACGTGTTGCGCCTGGACACGGCTCGAAACGCTGTTGTCGTGGGCCATGCCGAAGAGACTTTTTCCGCCTCATTCACCACGGGTCCCATTTGTTGGGGGGGGATGGGTCGGCGGGATGATTCATTTCGTTGCCGCGTGCAACTTCGCTCACGTCATGACGCGGTTGCTGCCACGGTATTCCCCCATCTGCGGGGCGCACGCATTGAATTTGATGTGCCCGAGCAGGCGATTACGCCGGGCCAGTGGGCTGTTTTCTACGATGAAGATGGCTTTGTGTTGGCTTCCGCGATTGTTCAGGGCTTTCGTTTGATCGAAGCCAGTGCGGATTTTGCCGACGCGCTGGTGGGGGAGGTGTAGTGATAGTCCAAATCAGATGTAGGTCGTTCCGCCGACCATAAGCTCGGAGATTTCTTCGTAACCCAGGGAATCGGCCATGTCGGCGGCGGTCATGCCATCGATGCATTCGTCCCGCATGTTGGGGTCGGCTCCGTTTTCCAGCAGCAACGCCACAATTTCCTCGTTGCCCGTAACGCTTGCCCAGTGCAGGGGGGTCATGCCAATATTGCTTTCGGCATTTACGTCGCATGTTTCCAAGAGTGCGATTACGGTGGCTTTGTGTCCTTCGCGGACCGCCTTGTGTAGCGGGGTTTCGCAGAGGCCATCCAGTTGGCTGGGGTCCGTGCCAATACGCAAGAGCGACTGCACGGCTTCCGTGAGGCCCAAGTAGGCGGCCCGGTGCATGGGCGGTGCTTTTTGCTCAAGTTCTTTTTCGTCATCTCGGACCTGTCGCAGCATCATCTCCGCCAAGGCCATGTGACCGCTGCCAAAGGCGCGGTCGAGGGGTGTTTTTCCACATTCATCCAGTGTATGCAACCAAACTGCTTTCATCGGCATTACCTCCACAGCGTGCCATCACGTCTGGCTGCTATAGAGCAAAGTCAGTGCCAAAAATATTGGGCACGTGCCTTTGTCGTATGAAAAGAGTTGTAAGTAGTTGTTGTAGAAGTATGTTACGGCTATCGTTATTTGTGGGCCATTTTCCAGGTAATGCCAAGCCCGCTGCGCAGCCACGGAACATTCGCCAGGCAACTGGCAACGTGACAGAAAACGGGCATCCGTGAGTGTTCTCCATGCCCAACAAATTCCGGATTTCACGAGATGGCATTCTACGCCCGTTTATGATAGGCTACCGTATGTAGAGGTGCAGGACCTCTCAGCCTCCCCATATAGTTGTTTTGCGCCTTGATTTGGAGGGACTGCTACAAAATACTAAGAGCTTCTCTAAACGTAAGGATGCCAACGTGGCCTTCGCCCGCAACCCGCCGTTGTCATCCCCGCGAACGCGGGGATCCAGTGGTGTTGCAATTTGTTCTTGCCGCGTTCTGGATTCCCACTTTCGTGGGAACGACGTGGACGTGTCTTGTTTTTTTGGTGGTTTTCGCGGAGCAAGGCACTATGCTTCGTCCAGGACGTTGCCTTGGGCTAAGCTGTTAAGGTCTTTCAGGCCGAAAACGAAATCGCAAACTCATAATTTATTGTCGATAACAGGCCCCAAAGGGCCTGAGGGCCGTAGATCTTGGTTGTGGCTCTGCCACTTGAGGGAGTTTTCCGTGAATCGATCAACATGGCGCGCCTATGGTCTGATAGTGATGGGCGCATTGTGTATCCAAGCTTGTGAAGCTCCCCTGCCTGCCACGCCGCCATCGACTGAATCGACCCTTGACGTGGCTTCGGCCTGGGCGGAGTGGCAGACCATTGCAACCCGGAATCAAGCACAGTGGGACGTTGAGCGTGCCATGGCGTTGACCGCAGCGATGGCCCAGGCCCCATCCGGGTTGACCCCGATGCTGAACGCCGTTGGCGACGAAACG
>JAJRPE010000589.1 GCA_024280935.1 Candidatus Hydrogenedentota bacterium | reverse complement strand
TCCTTAAAGCCCGCCCGCTGCGGGGGACTCGTTTCCGCCGCCCAGCAGGTCGAAATTCTGGAGGATGCCGGACTCCTCTTTCTCGGAAGCGGCCTGACCGACCCGGATGTCTCCCTGGCGGCCTCGCTCATCCTCTACGGGGCCTACGGCTTGGCCTACCCCGCCGCGCTGAATGGGCCGCAGTTTCTGGGTACGAGCGTCATCAAAGAACCCTTTATTCCCAAAGGCGGCAAGGTCCGCATTCCCCAGGGGCCAGGGCTGGGTATCGAAATAGACGAAGAGAAACTCATGGCCTTGGTGGAACAGTCAAAATCATAGTTAGTCACAACAAGGAGGAGGTCGGGTTTTCTTGCCCGACACAAGGCATGCCCTGAATCAGCTAACGAGAGCTTCGCCCACAACCCAAGGCCGTCATCCCCGCGAACGCGGGGAACCAGTGGGCTTCGATGTGATCCTGCCGCGTTCTGGATTCCCACGTTCGTGGGAATGACGTGGGCTTATCTTGTTTTTTTATAGCGATTTTGCAAAGTAAGGTCTAAGGCCCGTGCGTGATGCAAGCGTACCAAGCAACCTTTGCTGGCATCACGTTGCCTTTGTTGCGGACTGGAAAGTCCGCACTCCTGCCCGCCGTGAACACGTACAAAACAACAAAGGTCAATGTGATGACAAACAAAAAACAAATTTCACGCCGCACTTTCCTCAAACGCTCCCAAGTGGCCCTCGCCGCAGCAACCGCACCGATGATACTGCCGTCTGGTGTCTTGGCGGCACCGGGTAGACCCGGCGCGAATGACCGCATTCAAGTGGGATACATCGGCTGTGGACGACGGGCAAACTCCCTCTTTGGCTTGCCTGAAGAGGGACAGCTTGTGGCCCTGTCCGACCTCTACCGTTCGCGGCTGGAAGAGGTGGGCAAGCGATTCAAGGGTGCTGCGCTATACGACGACTACCGGGAATTGCTTGCCTCGGACAAGATTGACGCCGTGGTGATCGCCACCCCCGATCACTGGCACGCGAAACCCGCGATTGATGCCTGCCGTGCGGGCAAGGATATCTATTGCGAGAAGCCCCTTACCCTCACCATCGATGAAGGCAAGCAGATGGTCAAGGCCGTCCGCGAAAACAACCGGATTGCGCAGACGGGAAGCCAGCAGCGGACCATGATTTCCTGCAACGAAGGCATCCAGCGCATTTTGAAGGGCGAACTCGGCGAGATTCAGACGGTCCATACGGCCAATCTGCCCAGCCCGTGGGAATGCGAGTTGGGGGGAGAGCCGGTGCCGGAAGGCTTGAAGTGGGACACGTGGTGCGGGCAAGCCGAGCCTCGGGCCTATCACCCTCAGTTGTTTTCCCCACGGGGCGCGGGCAAACGCTATGAAGACGGACGGCCCTACGGCTGGATTTCCTACACGCCCTTTTCCGGCGGCGAGATGACCGGCTGGGGCGCTCACGGCCTCGACATGATTCAGTGGGCTCTCGGGATGAGCCAGAGCGGCCCCGTCGAAGTCTGGCCCGAACCGGTCGAGTCCGGCCCCCTGTCCTTTCAAGGCACCCCGCTTAAGGGGGACAATCCCTGGCCGGAAGCGGCGAAGCTGGCGTGCCCGGTGGTCTTCCGCTACGCGAACGGCATCACGGTCCATATGGACGGCAAAGGTCACGCGGGCGGCGGTCTGTTTATCGGTTCGGAGGGCACCATGAACATCACGCGCGGCGTTTATGAAATGAAACGCAACGGGGAGAAAGAGAAAACACGCGTTACGGAGCCAAAGGGTCGTCCCGATACCAGGGAGCACCTGAAAAACTGGCTCCAGTGCATCCACACCCGGGAAACGCCGAACGCGGAAATGGAAATTGGCCATCGCTCGACCACGGTTTGCCACTTGGGCAACATTGCACGCTGGACGGGCCGCAAGCTGACATGGGATCCCGCGAAGGAAGAATTCGTTAACGATCTGGAAGCCAACCGCTACCTCAAGCGCGCACAACGGGCGGGCTATGAAACGGCGTAGGGGGTTGGGCTATACAGCCCGACATAAAGGGTGCGTCGGCCATAAAAGCCCACTATTAGCGTGTGTAGCCACTTAGGATGCAAACGAGAAAACACGTGCCCTGCCTTGGGCAATCAAGGTATTACCACAAAGACCAAGCACGTCTTAGACACCCGCCGTGCGCCTTATGTCGGGCAGGAATGCCCAACCCCCTTGCCCGTGGCACGCGCTGCAGCCATTTTTTTACTTAGCGGCGTACTGCCCAAACAATGCCCCAATTCTCGCTATCTCGGCAGTCTCTGTATGAATGACCACCCGATACCGCAGCGTCACTTTTTCGCCTTTGGGCAGTGCCAGATGATCGCCCTCGGGCCAATACATGGGCGTGGGGGAGAAGAACCCATAGTCCCGCGTAAACCACTTGGCCGGATACCAGCGGTTGTCCGGGTGCTGGAATATGGCCAGACCTTCGCGCACCCCGTCCCGTGTTCCTGTGTAGTCACACCAGGGTGATGCCACGCCAAAGGTGCCTTTTTCCGCGAGATTGCCCTCGGCGTTTACGAGGGTTCCCCCGGCTTTCACACTCAGCTCAGGAACCATGCGCGCCGAAAACAGGGAATGGTTGGTCTTTTCGATCCTGATGTCTACGAGCGGTTCGAGGGTAATTTCAAAATCGATAAATCGGAGCGTTGCGGAGGGCGCGGAGACGGTGATACGCCGATGGTCCGCCATGACAGCGTCCTTGCCGGGTTGCTTCCAGCGGCATTCATCCGTGATCACCACGCGGTCGCCCTTGGCTTCAACAATCTTCGGTCCTTGAGAAAGGATCTGCCCGCGCTCGTTGGTATCTTGCCAATAGTTGCCGCCATTCACCTTGTCACAGCCAAAGAAAAGTGAGTGGTGATGGGGATAGGGTTCCGTGGATTCCGTCGTGACCGATTTTTCCGATGTGGGTCCATTTAACGGCCAGAAGTAAGGATACTTTTGTGCGTCCGAATACTTGTACGCCGTAACCAGCTTGCCGCCCGCAAAGATCTCAATCTGCTTGTCGCCCTGCCGAGCACGGAGCGATTGCCGGTCTGCCGTGAAGGCCAGAGTGCTCAACAAAGATAAACAGGCCACAGGCGCGACAACGCGCAAAATGAAATGCATGGGACTATCCTTTCAGGCCTTTATCAAGCGACACGACAAAAACAAGGCATCGTCACGTCATTCCCACGAACGTGGGAATCCAGAACGCGGCAGGCGTACATCGAGGCATCACTGGATCCCCGCGTTCGCGGGGATGACGGTCTTGGGTTGTGGGCCAACGCCGACATATCATAGGCGGTATTTTGCGGCGAAGCCGTTTGGTTCAACGACTACGCTTCGTTCACGGCCATCAAGCCAAAGGTCATGATTGCTTGCGATACAACCTTGCCGTCTACCTTGGCCTTGGCGGAGATTTTGCACGCGTTCTTACGGCGGTGAATCATTTCGCACTCGATAACCAGTTGATCGCCTGGCACGACCGTGTGGCGGAACTTAGCCTTGTCGACGCCCAGGAAGAAGGCCTGCCTACCTTCGGGGTCGGGCGCGTCTCCGAAGATCAGGACAGCACTTACTTGCGCCATGGCTTCTATAATCATGACCCCTGGCATGACCGGCGCTTCGGGCCAATGGCCTTGGAAGAAGGGTTCGTTGACTGTGACATTCTTGATGCCGGTCACGCGCTCCATGGGTACGAAGGTTAGGATGCGGTCCACCAACAGGAAGGGGTAGCGGTGGGCCAGGATCTTCATGATCTTACTGATATCCAACGCGGGTGGCCCGGTTACCTGGTTCGGCGTGACCACATCGTGTGTGGGGGATACCTGCCCATTCGCCAAAGCCTTCTTGATTTGCTGTGAGAAGAGCACGTTTTTTTCGTGGCCGCTTTTGACGCTAACGATGTGTCCTTTGATAGGGCGGCCCAGCAGGTACATATCGCCAATGAGGTCAAGAATCTTGTGGCGCACGAACTCATTGGGAAAACGGAGGTCATCGTTCAGGATGGTGTCATCGCCGATAACGACAGCACTTTCCAGACTACCCCCTTTAATCAGCCCCTTCTCCTGGAGCATCTTGACCTCACGAAGAAAACAAAAGGTTCGCGCCGACGCAATGTCCTTGATATAGGTTTCTTCCGTAATGGTGAAGGAGGCGTATTGCGTGCCGATGGCCACATGATCGTAGGCAATCGTCATGGAAACGCGGTGCTCGTCGGAGGGAAGGATGCTCAGCGTCACGTCGCCCTGGCGGTAGTAGACGGGGTGGTCCAGGGTTATATATTGCTTCTCCGCCTTCTGTTCCACGATGCCTGCCTTGAGCAAGACCGTCAGGATAGGCATGGAACTGCCATCACCTGTGGGGATTTCTTCGTTGTCCAATTCGATGTCGAGGTTATCGATGCCCAGCCCGGCCATGGCGGAGAGGGCGTGTTCTACGGTATGCACCTTGGCATCACCCACGCCCAGCGTGGTGCCCCGGGCAACACCCACGACATTGTCCACGTCGGCTGGAATGGCAGGCGTGCCCTCCATGTCCACCCGGTAAAAAGTAATCCCAGCATTTTCGGGGGCCGGTTTGAAGGTCATCGTGGTCAGGCTGCCCGTGTGGAGTCCGATACCAGAATAGGAAATCGGTTCTTTAATGGTCTTTTGTTTGCTCATTTAAGCTGCTCTTTCACTGCTTCGAGCTCCCGTTCCAGCGCCTTGATGCGTCGGATAAGCTCAGGGACGCGGCGCTGCGCGACCATGACCCGGCGCTCCTCACGGTGGTCCATGGCTGGAAAGCCTGAGACGACCGCGCCCGGCTCGACGGATTTTACGACACCGCCGCGCGCGGCAACGGTGGCACCTTCGCCGATGCACAGGTGGCCTTTGATTCCGGCAGATGCACCCACCCGGACCCGATCTTTCAACTCGGCGCTGCCCGCGATACCAACCATACCTGCGAGCGCACAATCTTCTCCTATGTGGACATTGTGTCCGACTTGGACGAGATTGTCAATTTTCGTACCTCGGCCAATCCGGGTGATGCCAAAGGTTGCCCGGTCAATGGCGGTATTCGTGCCGATTTCGACATCGTCTCCGATCACGACCCGGCCCACCTGGGGAATCTTCATCCAGGCACCATCCATGGGAACGTAACCGAAGCCATCGCTGGCAATGGCGGCCCCGGCGTGGATGACGCAGTTGGAGCCGATCTCGGTTTCTTCACGAATCGTAACATTGGGATAAACTATCGTACCCGCGCCAATGTGTACGTCGCGACCGATATAGGCACCCCCGTAAATGATGGCACCATCGCCCAGGCGGGCACCCGCCTCGATGACGGCGCAGGCTCCAATGGCGACAGCCTCCCCAACGCTGGCATCGGGGTGGATTGCGGCCCGGGCATGAATACCCTGGGGATGCTGCAATTGGAGTGTCTCACAGTGCTTCAGCACCATTCCGAAGGCGAGATCGGGTTTGGGCACCAGGATCGCCGACATGGTGATATCATGGGGAGCTTCTTGAATCAGCACGGCCGATGCGTTGGATTGGGCCAATTGGGGCAGGTACTGGGTGCTGCGAATGAAGCAAAGGTCGCCAGGACCCGCCTCGTCGATGCCGTTCACCCCGGTGATGTGTACCGACGCATCGCCGGAAACCGTGCCACCGACCATGGCTGCGATTTCGCCGACTGTCTTGTTCATGGAGGCTCCTCTTGCATTTCAACTGGACACTGACTATTGTTTGGGCCGTGTCCAATATAAGTCAACGCGTATCAGGGCGACTTGCCTGATACGCGAAGGAATTTATTGATAGCGCTGCATGTTCGCTGCGGCGGTGTTATTTGTTCAGCTCGAGGAGAATCTTGGACGTGATATCGATTCTCGGGGCGGCGAAGAGCACCGCGCCGCGCGGTCCCCGGCCCTTGTTCAGGATGAGGTGGTAGTTTCCGCCCTCGGCGATTTTTTCGATCGCGCTTTGAATATCCTTGAGCACTTCTTTCAGTACCCGTTCTTCCATCGTGTCGATCTCGCGTTGGCTCTTCTGGAGTTCGTTCTGATAATCTGCGTAATCATTCTTGATCGTGGTTTCAAGCTTGGCCAGTTGATCATCATCCAAGCTGTCTTTCCGCTCGTCATAGTCCTTCTTGGCGGCTTCAATACGATCAGCCATTTTCTCGATACCGGCCTGGAGGGTATCCACTTCCCTTTGCAAGTCCTCGTATTTTTCCTTGCGCTTGTCGTACTTGGCCAACACGTTCTGCATGTCGACGACGGCGATCTTGTAGTTGCTGTCCTCGGCCTGGGCTGGTGTGCTCAGCAGCCCTGCCGCGAATACGCAGCAAAGGGTAGCAGCGAGTAGAGTCTTTGTCGTTTGTATCACGAGATGTAGTCCTCTCAGGTGTCTGGTGTGATGGGGTTCCATCACTTGGTAGATAGAGTGCGCCAATCCAAAGGACGAGCGGGGGAAATTCGGTCGATTATAGCAATATCCCCAATTTTCATGCAAGAAAAACGCCGCCCGAATCTGTGAGGAGCCGGGCGGCGTGTTTGCTAGAACCTTATCCCGGAAATCAGGTGGAGGCGACCGCTCCCCTGATCTTCGTCCGGGTTCAGCGGGAATCCGTAGTCGATGCGAATGGGGCCGAGGCGGGGTACTTCCATTCCAATGCCGATCCCCGCGCTATAGCGCATTTCGCCAAAGTCGAAATCGTCGTCATCCCATACGCCGCCCGCATCGATGAAGGTGTAGAAACGAAGCTGTTCGGTCAACTTATACTTCATTTCAAGATTGCCGACGTAGAGCAGGTTGCCTCCCAGAGGAAACTTACTGCCAAAGAAGATTAGCTGCTTGGCTTTGGGGCCGATGTCTCTATTTTGATAGCCGCGGACCGTGGAGGTGCCGCCGGCATAGAAAGTGTCCGTCAGTGGCACGTAGTCCGACCCGCCGTATTCCGCTACATAGCCTTCGCGTGAGCGGAAGGACAAAATCCACTTCTCCTCCTTGCCGACCGCGTGGTACCAGGTGGAGTCCATATAGAACTTGTAAAACTCGTTGTCGCCACCCAATCCCGCCAGTTCCAGACTCAGAAGGTGTTTGCTTCCCCGCGTCGGGTCACGAAGTGCGTTGAGCGTGTTGCGTTCGAGCTCATTGCGAAAGCTAATCGTCGTGGTTTCCCCGGTTTGCCGACGAATTACCGGATTGACGAAAAAGGGGAGGCCCGTAATTGAACTGCGCTCAAAGCGCAGGGAGGTACGCAGATTTACATAGTTGGACAGGGTCTTGCCGAGGCGCAGCTGCCCGCCACGTCGCTCTTCCGCGTAGCTGGAGGCACTGCGTATCCGGTAGGACTCATCAAACACGTCGAATCCAAAGGCGAAGGGGTAGCCCAGGATTTCGGGGTCGGTGAAGCTCAGCGAGTACTGATTGCGCCGCGTGCCCGTGTTTAGTTTCAGCGACAACTGCTGACCACCGCCTGCGAACGAGGGCCAGTTGGTGATGTCGAAGTTGTTCAGGCGAAGTTCTCCGAATCCGCCCAGCCCTTGATCGGTACTGAAACCTGCCCCGAAACTGAAGCTTCCCTGTTTTCCTTCTTCCAAATCCACGATAATGTCGGTGAAGAGGTCGGTTTGATCGGCGAAGTCCAAGCTGGTGCGCACCGTATCAAAATACCCGGTGCGCTTTAATCCGCGCTTGCTGAGCTCCAAGAGTGAGCCATCATAGCGATTGCCGGGATCCAAGGCCATTTGCCGACGAATAACGTCGTCTTTCGTTAGCTCATTCCCGATAATCTTAATTTCTCGAATATATTTCAGGTCACTTTCGGAAATCTTATGGGTAACGTGGGTAGTTTTTGTTTCCTTGTTCAGCGTGACGATGGCCGTAACATTCGCGTTGACGTAGCCGCTGTCCTGGTAACCTTCCTCCAGCTCTGTTGCGTCTTTTACGACTTGGGATTTATTGTGAACGTCTCCGGCGGCGACTTCGACCAATTCCAGCAATTCGTCGTCGTCGTAGACGATATTTCCGGCGATCTCAAGGTCTTCGAGATGATACTCGGGGCCTTCCTGAAGATAGATGGTGAGATTCATGCCCCGGCCGTTGCCCGTGTAGAGTAGATCGGTGCGGGAGATATCCGCTTCCAGCCGACCATAGTCACCGTAGTTGTCTACGATCTGCTGGAGGTCGAAGTCCAACTTTTCTTCTTCGTATTTTCCGCCGAGGAACCAATAGGCGCGTTTGGTAGCCATGAGCTTGCGCAGCTTACGGCTACTGAGGGCCTCGTTGCCCACAAAACGAATACTGCGAATCTTGGCTTTTTTCCCCTCGCTGATGGTGTAGGTCAGACGCATCCGTGAAGGGCCGACACGCTCGGCGACCACATCAACGGTGGTATTGGCGAAGCCCTTGCCCTCATAGAGATCGAGGAGGGCCTGACGTTCTTCTTCGTAGGCCTCGGGAATGAAGGGATCGCCCTCCCGCATGGAAAGGGCCGACAGGACGCGCCGGTCCTTAATCTTTCGATTGCCCAGGATCAGGACTTTTTCTACAACCTGCTTTTCCCGGATGATATAGGTCAGTGTGAGTTTTCCGTCGCTTTCAGAAACATCGGCCTTAATGTGGGTAAAAAAGCCCAAATCGTAGAGGCGACGAATGTCACGGGACACGGCACGGGGGTTATAGACTTGCCCCCCCTGCACTTCGAGCTTAGAGCGCACCAACTGCTCGCTTACACGTTCCAATCCCTCGACACGCACGGCATCGATCGTTGGGTTGCCCTGCGCCAGGGCGTGGGCGTGGACAAGGATAGCGAACAGCGTGAGGACCAGGCCAAACGCGATTTTCTTCAAGTAGATACACCTTCCGCAGCTAATGTAGTGGGCTCAAATACAAGTTTCTCTTCTGTATCTGAGGGCCAGACTTCGATCTTAGTTCCAGGTTCAAGATTGCCACGCAGCAGCAGCTCCGCCAAGGGATCTTCGATGTACTGTTGCACAGCACGCCGCAATGGCCGGGCACCATATTCCTCGTTACTTCCCAAGCGGACGAGGAACTCTTTCGCTTCCCGATTGAGACGCAAGTGTACATCCTTTTCGGCCACACGATCCACCATGTGCTTAACCTGAATGTCAACGATATCGATGAGCTGCTCGTCCGTCAGGCGGTGGAAGACAAGCGTGTCATCGAGCCGGTTCATAAACTCGGGATTAAATACCTTCTTGGCTTCATCGACGACCCGCTCCTTCATCCGGGCGTACATGGAATCTTCGTCGTCGCGCTGGAAACCGAGTGCGCCGCCGCCCTTGCTGATACGCCGTGCGCCCACATTGCTCGTCATAATGATGACCGTGTTGCGAAAATCTACTTTGCGCCCCCCGGAATCCGTCATTTGGCCTTCTTCCAGGACCTGGAGCAGGGCGTTAAAGATGTCGGGGTGCGCCTTTTCAATTTCATCGAAGAGCACCACGGAGTAGGGGCGGCGGCGGACCTGCTCGGTGAGCTGGCCGCCTTCGCTGTAGCCCACGTATCCAGGTGGCGCGCCAGTCAGGCGGGATACGGCAAAGCGTTCCATGTACTCGGACATGTCGACCGTGATCAGCGCATCCTCGTTGCCGAAGAGAAAGGTGGCCAGGGATTTGGCGAGCAGTGTCTTGCCGACACCAGTTGGTCCGAGGAAGAGGAAAGAACCCACCGGGCGGGCATGATCGCGGAAGCCCGCACGGGAGCGTTGCATGGCGCGGGTAATGGAGTCTATGGCCTCGTGTTGACCAATGACCGATTGATGCAATTCCTCACGCATGCGGAGTAGGCGCTCGGACTCCTTTTCTTCCAACTTGGTGAGGGGCACGCCGGTCCACTTTGACACGATATAGGCGATATCCTCCTCGTTGATGATAGTTTCCGCCGAATCCCGCTTCATTTCCCAATCGCGTTTCTTTTCTTCGAGCGTGTTGATGAGCGTCCGCTCTTTGTCACGTAGGCTGGCCGCCTTTTCGTATTCTTGTCGGCGGATGGCCGATTCTTTGTCCTGGGTCACCTGTTCAATATCTCGCTCGATCTGTTTGAGTTCGAGGGGGCGGGTGGTGATTTGGAGGCGCGCCCGGCTGCCCGCTTCGTCAATGACATCCACCGCTTTGTCGGGAAGATATCGGTCCGCGATGTATTGGTTCGACAGTTTCGCAGCGGCCACCACGGCCTCGTCGGAGAACTTGACCCGATGGTGCGCTTCGTACTTGTCTCGGAGTCCCTTGATAATCTCAATAGTCTGCTCCACGGAAGGTGCTTCGACAAGAATCGTCTGAAAGCGCCGTGCCAGGGCAGCGTCTTTTTCGATGTATTTGCGGTATTCGTCCATCGTGGTGGCGCCGATGCATTGCAGTTCGCCTCGGGCCAGCGCGGGCTTGAGCATGTTGGCGGCATCCACGGCGCCTTCCGCAGCGCCGGCCCCAACGATGGTGTGCAATTCGTCGATAAAGAGGATAACGTTGTCCGCCCGGCGAATTTCCTTCATGACCGATTTCAGGCGTTCTTCAAACTGCCCGCGGTACTTCGTTCCGGCGACGACACCGGCAAGATCGAGGGTGAGCACGCGCTTTTTCAGGAGCAGGTCGGGGATATCGCCGTTAATAACCGCTTGGGCCAGGCCTTCAACGATGGCTGTTTTGCCGACACCCGCTTCGCCGATAAGGACCGGATTGTTCTTTGTGCGACGGCTCAGCACCTGAATGAGGCGCTCAATCTCTTCCTCACGCCCGATTACGGGATCGAGTTTGTCGTCCCGCGCCAGCTGGGTAAGGTCACGACCGAAGTTGTCCAACGCCGGGGTTTGGGATTTCTTTCCCGTCTGGGCCTGTTCGCCACTGGGGCGGCCCTGATCGCCCAGGAGGCGAATGACTTCGGCCTGGATGCGGCCAAGGTCGATCTTCATATCCTGAAGCACCTTGGCGGCAATACCTTCGCCCTCCTTTAGCAGACCGAGGAGGATGTGTTCGGTGCCGATATAGCTATGGTTAAAGCGACGCGCCTCTTCGACGGCGAGCTCCAGAACCTTCTTGGCCCGTGGCGTGAACGCGATTTCTTCGCCGGACAGCGAGGCTGAACCGGGCTGGACTTGCTGCTCGATTTCGATGGCCAACGCTTCAATATCGACACCAAGATTCTCCAGCGCCCGTGCCGCAATACCTTCGGGTTCCCGGCACAACCCGAGGAGGATATGCTCGGTGCGCACATATTCGCTGCCCAGGCGGGTGGCCTCTTCGCGCGCGGCGCTAACGACGTGCTTGGCCCGCTCCGTAAATCGTTCCCACATGTGGCATTCCTTTCATTCAAGCTCTTTCCGTCGAAGTTCTGACTGACGGAAAGAGGCGTGCATCGTTAAACCCGGCTTTATCGCGCAACCGCCGTACTGCCTAAACGCTTATTTGGCAAAAAACCAAAACGATTAGACCGCGTGGGGCACGCAGCTCCATACGTACTCTCGGGTGAGGCCCCGACTGCCTTAGTCTAAAGCAAATGGGCACCTTGGTTACAGCCCGAAGCGCCTGC
>JAJRPE010000588.1 GCA_024280935.1 Candidatus Hydrogenedentota bacterium | reverse complement strand
TCGTAAGGCACCTGTAGGTTTCCACGGCCATTTCGAGGGCACGCTTGTCGCCGGAGGCCATGGCATATTCGCTGAGGGCGTAGATGGCGAAAGAGTGGCCATAGGTGAGTTTGCTCCGGTTTTCCGGCACGCCTTCCCGCGAAGTGGTCCAAAACCAGCCCGTGTTTTCGTTATCCCAGAAGTGCTTCAGGAGGAACTCAACGCCTTGGCGCGCGATATCCAGGAATTTGCCGTCGCCCAGGTTGGCGCGGTGGGCCGAAGCGGCGGAGTAGATCATGCGGGTCTGGCAGACCAGGGTCTTGGTGCCCTCGCCGGTGGCCTTGCCGTCCTTGTCGAGATAGGTGAGGAATCCACCATATTCCTCATCCGTGCCATGGCTGAGCCAGAAGGGGATAAGTTCGTTGAGGAGGTGGTTCTGGACTTCTTTAATCAGGGGAGTGAGACGTTCTTTGTTCATGAGAGGAGAACCTTATGGATGGAACAGGCCCGATAATGAGCCGGAAATTGTTGGAGAAGGAGCGCACACGCGCCGAGCAGGATCATGGCAAAATGTCGGGGGAAAACACAACTATGCGATATCTGAAAAGGAGATGCCAAGGGTGCCACCCTCACACGCAGCCGGTTCCCGGCAAAGTTTGCGGGTGCGGGTTCGCGGAGACTCCTTGCCTGGCTTGGTATTATGCTTCGGCAAGCTACGCAGTCTCCTCTTAATACAAAGTACATTCTGGTGACTTGCACCCGCAAGCTCCCCCGCTTCGCTCCTCCGCGTGAGGGTGGCACTCCTGCCGATTTTTTGGAGTACGCATTGGGTTGTGGGTGGAGTCCACGTTAGCGGGTACGCTCTCCACGCCAATAGGCCAGCATGATCCAGAGCAGAAAGGGGAGCGTTAAGAAAAACTGCGCCACGGCAGTGGGGATCTCGGTGCCGTGCTGGAAGGCCGCGACAAAGCGCAGGGCGATGATGATAAAGAGGGCGTGCCCGCCGCATAAAATGGCGCAGCCCAGGATAAGGGCGATAGCGCGACGGCGGAGCGTCAGGCCCGGCGTTGCCAGGACGAGTGCGATGAAGGGCGGTACGTTGGTGATGAGCTGAACAAACTTCATGCTGGTCGGGCGCTCGCCAACATAGAGGGTTAGCAGACTTTCCGTATTCATGATGCCTGCCACTTCGATGTTGCCCGCAGTTATGTTCATGCCAAAGAGGCTGCGCAATAGCGTTCCGCAGCCTTGCACGAGCAGCCAGCCGTAGGCGGGAACGGCTATCCACCAGAGCGGCACGAGGAGAAGGGACGCCAGGAGAAAGCGAATCGCAAAACGTGCAATGGGGCGTATGCCGCCCGTCATGATGCCCGCCTTCGGACCGCAACCTCGACCCAAGCCAGCCAGACGACGACCACGAATACGACATAGATGGCTTGCCAGACGTATTCGTGGATGAAGGTAAACCAGTCGCCGCCACTATCAAAGGCGCCGATTACGGCGAGGCAGCAAAGGCGGAAAATATTGACCCCATAGAGGATGGCAAGGCCCGCGAGAAGACCCCAGGTCCGGCTGCGCCAGGGAGCGGGAAAAGCGATGACCGCAGCCAGGAAAATGGCCATGACTTCGATAGCGCCACAGGCTGGAACGACGTTGAAACTAAAGTGAATTCCTTGCTGCCGCTTTCGCATCTCCGGGTCATGCAGTCCCTTGGTGATTTCTTTGCGCAGGTCGATGATAGCGCCCTCCAGTGCCGGAAGGGCTTCGGGCTGGGCGTCGTCGTCCCTTGTCATGGCTTGGCGGGAGGCTTCGAGGTCCTCCAGCCGGTGGTGAATTCCTGGGCGAAATACGAAGGACACCCGGGGGCCGAATTCCTGTCCCGGCGAAGCAGATTTCCGAAGGTTATGGGCGCGATACAACCAACGTTCCCAGGCGCTGAGCGGGGGGGCAGGGTCCTGGACCCCTGCGACAGGCACGTGTTGCGCAGCCCCGAAAATAATAGCTCGGACCTCAGTGGGGTTCAGCCGTGTGCCGTTCCCTTCGAGTGTGGCGCGGTGCCCAATGATATCCAATGCCCACGTGGTATGGCGGGCCACGTTGAACAAATACCAATCGTTGGCGCGGCTGTCCACGGCGTAGCGGTAGGCCGTCAGTTGCAGGAGGACCAGCACGACAAACACGCCGACAAACCGCGCCGCGCCCCGACGGGAGGCCGGTGGATGGTCTTCGCTGCTGTCGGTGCTCATCGGCGTGGTCATAGCGTGTCAATTGTATCCTAAGGTAATATTTGTTGAACAAAACGACGTAAGCGTTCACGGCACGGGCAACTATAGTCGACAAAACAACCGTCGGGTGCCACGGGTAGGCCCGGTAGGGTTTACCCGTGCAGATGCGCTGTCTTTGTTTTTGGATCGTCTCCCTCAACGGTAGGAACTACACGGGTAAGCCCTGAGAGGCCTACCCGTGGCACCCGAAGGAGGATTCATGGTTCAACGTTATGCAACAGCTATCCATTTTCAGAGTTTTTACTGGCTGGGTGCCTTGTCGAGCGCGATTTCGCCCACATAGACACTTGCACCACCCTTGGGCTCTTTATCGCCGGTAACGGCATCCAGCCGGGAGTACCAACTGATATAAAACCGGGGGGGGCCTTCATCGAGTGATTGGGGGATGGTCAGGAGACCGGGATAAGCACTGTCGCCGCCGCTGGGGAGGGTAAGCAACTCATGGAGCGTTGCCCCCTTGAGTTCCCAGAATTTGGTGAAATATTTGCCGTCCTCCTTGCCGCGTCCCGCCACGAAGATGCGATCATGCCAGAAAGCAAGGACAGGCGAATGAACCATGGCATTCAGTTCGACGTTTTCCCAGACGCGGAAGCTCGCGTCGCTGCTGAAAAAACGCGCATGCTGGCCTTTGCCCGTTCGGCTGATCAGGCCAAGGGATTCTTCGTCGCGCAACCAGAAGTCGGCCTCTCCTGACATGTTCTCCTTGGTGACGGTGCTCACGAAATCCCACTGGACACCATCGTCGGACTTGAGGAGGCGTGTTTCGCGGAACGTGGGCACGGGCCGGAGGGCCGTATAGGCGGCGGAATAAAATGCACCGTTGATGTGGCGCACACGCCAAAGCCACCAACCGGGTTCGTAAATGCCCCGGACCTTTGACCAGGCCGTGCCGTCCTCGGAGGAGGCCATGTGGGAGCGGACGTTGTTGCGTCCGATGGGGCGGTCGCTGTCGCCATGGGTGGTGTCCCAGACACCGAAGAAGACGTAGAGCTTTTCCGGGGTGGCGACAAAATGGGGATCCCGGTCATCGCCGATGGTCTTGACGATACCACAATCTTCCCAGTTCTTCATGTCGGTGCTGCGAC
>JAJRPE010000587.1 GCA_024280935.1 Candidatus Hydrogenedentota bacterium | reverse complement strand
ATGTGATGTTTGTTTAGTGTATTAGTACAGCAATCCCCTCCCCCCGGGGGGAGGGGATTGGAAATGCATCTACCCCAAAGAATCCCCCAGTCCACGATGTCGTGGCACCAAATTCAGTCCACGATGTCCTGGCACTTAACAGCTAGCTAGCTAGCTGTTCTGATTCCTTTTTTTCTAAGGCAAGAGTCTCTCTGTACTCTCTCGCCTCCGCTGCCATGGTCCACTTGACAGACATCTCTTGAGCTTCGAGAAGCGATTTAATATCGGTTAACTGAACGCGAAAGAACTCTTTTCGCGCATTCGCCTTGTTTACTCGCGAGTGGGCGAACTGCTTATGCAGATCATTTTCAAGCTTCGGCGCATCTTCGCTGAAAATCATGGCGTGAACATCAAACTCGAAGGGCACGCTAGCATCACCCAATTCTTTAACACGGTCCATCGGCTGCTCTCTTCGGGTTAAGCCGATCTTAAATACATCATCCCCAAAAGAGCCTACATTGGAAATGACGTAAACATGGCCTCGTCTTGTTTGTTGGGCCATAGAGATAGCACGCTGATTCTTTTCCTCTGCCTCGTGTAGCTGGCCTTCGAGCACCCTTAGTTTCTCCTCATACTCTGCTCGCTGATCGGCGCTGGCAGCTTCCAATTCTTTTCGGGCCTGCTCCATTGCTTCCTGGAGCATCTTCTTCTCTTTCTGCGCCTCCTTTATCGCTTTCTCATACTCTTTTTGCGCCCGCGCCTCCTCTCGCATGGCCTGTTTGATAGCGCGTTGCTCTTCGCGCTCCTGATTCTTCAACTCTGTGACCGCTACTGCCCACTTCAACTCCTGCAACCTTGCATCCAAGTACTCCGACAGGATGCGCGCATCCTTAAAAGCCTTACCGTTGTGGTTGACGAGGCTATAGGAGTCCCGGATTTCCTGTTCCAACTTTCCAAAGTTGTCCTGTTTTACGGTTGAGAGAATGGAGTCAACTTTGCCATTGAATGCGTCGAGGACAAAATGGATTGCGGTTTCCTTGCGCCGAGCTTCTGCGTAAGAGCAGTCCGCCGCGTGGTTTATTCCAACCATTTCTTTTACCCTAGCTCGCGCCGTTTTGAGTTCAACTCCGGCTTCTTTGTGCGAGAAGTCCTCTGCCAAATCATCCAGAACGCTTGCGCTCGGAATCAGGTATTCGTCCCCATAGCCAGAAATAACGTTCTTCATGGCCTTGGCGGTTTCTTCCAAACGCTTGGCATCACGCAATGCTACGATGGCA
The DNA here is from genome assembly GCA_024280935.1 of Candidatus Hydrogenedentota bacterium. Taxonomy (GTDB): domain Bacteria; phylum Hydrogenedentota; class Hydrogenedentia; order Hydrogenedentales; family JAEUWI01; genus JAEUWI01. The sequence continues at coordinate 2,465 of JAJRPE010000587.1, read as the reverse complement.
TCGCCCGCAATTTCCTCCGCACGTGTGTTGGCGTCCTGAATGATTCGTGAAGACTCGCGGGAAGCTGAATTGAGCAGGTTCTTTTGTTGCTCCTCAAATTCAGCTTTCTTTTCCCGAATCTCTTTTCGACTCTCAGATAGTTCCTGCTTATGGGCGGTGGTCTCGGCTTCCAGTTTGCTCTGAGCCATTTTGATTCGAGCATTGACCTCTAGCTCGCTTTGATGCAGTGCTGTCCTCTGGCCACGAATCTCGGTCTTGGCTTTTTCTTTGGCTTCGTTTTCTGCTTTTAGATATTGCTCTTTCCTCTCTTGAATCGCCTTATCGACATTCTGAATGCCCTGATAGCGAGAAAGGTCGGCATTGAGGGCCTCCACACGCTTAATGGCTTCGGCGCTCTGCGCGAGTTTGCGCCGTGAGTAAAGGAACAGCCCCAATAGAATCGCGCTCACTACTGTCAGAATGATTGTGACTACTTGCACTTATACCCCCGATCTTGAGTAGGCATGACACCTCTCCTTTCGTTTGTGTCCCCGGCAAACTTCCCCCGGAGACCCGAAGTTCCCAACTCCCACAGGCACCGAACGCCGACGGATAAGAAACATCATATGCCTATTCTGGCGGGAACGTCAAAAAGCTCATGGCGAACGCCCGCCACCGGATGAGGGTGACGGACTTATGGGAACGCCAAGCGCCTACCGGGTTAACGGGCAATCATCCCGCCACCTTCTCCAATAGCCGCTCCACGGTTGCCAGTTCCTTGTCGATCAGCCGGGAGAGGTCGGGCGCTACGGCGACGGTGGTGGCTGACACTTGGCTCTTGGTCGGCTGGTCCCATCCTTTGAGCTTAGCGAGTCTCTCAATCGCTCGTATGCGGTCGCAGAGCCGGAACTTCGTGATCGTCACCATTTCACCATCTAAGCATCTCGCCCGACCTGTGCCGTTGCTCGATAGACTGGACCGCCTCTTCCGCTGTTTGAACGCCCTCGGCGTGGACGTGTCTGTCAAGATGCGTCCCAAGCCCAAGAAACGCGCCCACGCAGAACTGCGGGCCGTATAGCCTCCCTCCTTGCCATCCCCGGTGCCCTCTGCGCGAGCGTGCCGGGGCTTTCTTTTGCCCGGTGGGCGTTACAGGGATACACCGCCCGCCCATGATCCTGACACGCCAGCCGCTTCGGCTCAAAAGCTCCTCGCGCAACGAAAGCCGACATCGTCGCCACGATGTGCCGGAGACTGTACGTAGCGGCGAGCACAACGAAAGTTGCTATCGTCGTCGTTTCCGTTGCGCCACGAACCGCCCCGCATAACGCGACCGCCACCATTCGATGGAGGCGACAGCTCGCCCTCCTTATACTTCACATACACATCTCCGCCGTACCAGTCGGCGCACCATTCCCATACATTCCCCGCCATCTGGAAATGGCCAAAGGGGCTGGCGCCTTCCGGGTAGCCCCAAATATCACAGGTCTGATCGCTGCCCCTGTTAATGTAGTTCCGGCACTTGTCCGTATCCATGTCTTTCCCCCAGGGAAATACACGGCCATCGATGCCGCGCGAAGCCTTTTCCCACGCCAATTCTCCCGGCAAGCGCAGTCCTGCCCAGTCACAGTATGCTTGGGAATCCTCCCAGCTCACGCACACGACCGGGTGCATCGACTTCTCCGCGGGAAAGCTCGTCCCTTCCCAAACGGGTCGAAATCCCTCAACAGGCGGACGGTGGCCCGTCTCATCCACGAAACACTTGTACTGCCCGTTTGTCACCGGGTGCAAAGCCAGGTAACAGGGAGGCAAGGCCACCGGAAAGGGTTCGCAGCCGCATGCGATGTCGCCACGGGAACCGGCAAGAAACTCGCCTGCGGGAACCAGCCCAAGCAGGGTGCCATCTTTCTCGTTTCGCACCGCGTCGGAAGGCATCGCAGGACACTGGACATCGATCATGTGAGGAGGTTCCCTTCTATTCGGGCTTGTAACCGCTCCAGTATGGGCTGGCGCCCGAAAGGAGTCAAACTCTCGCAACGCATCCAGACTAAGAGCTGAATGCAAGGTGTGGCATGCCAATGCGAACTCCAGGAGACCGCTTGCTGCCGTCCTTGTAAGGCATTAAAAAATAGTAAGCGTTCACAGCAAAGGGGGTTGGGCATTCCTGCCTGACACAAGGTATACGTCGGACATGAAGCCCAGCACGGGCACGTGTAGCCCCGTTGCGTTCGAGCGACAAAACACGATGCGCCATCTTGGACAATCAATGTGTCACCACGAACACTACGCGCGTTTTCGATACCCGCCGTGCGCGTTATGCCAGGCAGGAATGCCTAACCCCCTTTGCCTCAAAACTTGGAGAGCAGGCGGTGAACGCTTGCAAAAAATAATGTACTAACTGTTAAGTGCCAGGACATCGTGGACTGAATTTGGTGCCACGACATCGTGGACTGGGGGATTCTTTGGGGTAGATGCATTTCCAATCCCCT
>JAJRPE010000586.1 GCA_024280935.1 Candidatus Hydrogenedentota bacterium | reverse complement strand
TGGACGAGAATCAAGTCCCTGTGTTGATCGTGGGAGATAGCGGCACGGGTAAAGAGTTGGTCGCGCGAACACTGTACGAGACGACCTGTCCAGACCAGCCCTTTGTGGCGGTCAATTGTTCCGCAGTGGTCGCTACGCTGCTCGAAAGCGAGTTGTTCGGCCATGAAAAAGGGGCATTTACCGGAGCGGACGCGGCCCGATCAGGTAAGATGGAGTTGGCGGGTGAGGGAATTCTGTTTCTCGACGAAATCGGGGACATGTCCCAAGACCTGCAAGCCAAGCTCTTGCGCGTGCTGCAGGAGCGGGAGTTTGAGCGTGTTGGTGGGGAGAAATTGCTGCGCTTCAAGGGGCGTATCGTGGCGGCCACCAATCGCGATTTGCCAAAGATGATCGCGGAAGGCGCGTTTCGAGAGGACCTCTACTACCGTCTTGCCGTTTCCACGATTGAAGTTCCTGCGCTGCGTGACCGACGGGCGGATATTCCGGCGCTGGCGGAATACATCGTGTCTGGTCTGAACCGGGAACTTCATAAGGAGCTTACCGCAATAGAGCAAGGCGCGCTCCACCGACTTCAGGCCTACGACTGGCCCGGCAACGTTCGGGAGCTGGTGAACGTATTGACGCGGGCAGCCCTGTTGAGCCGTGATTCAACCATAACGGAAGAAATCCTTCTCAACGCGATGGGGCATGCCCCCCCGCACGCGCGAAATTCCGATGAACCCAAGACCCTTCGCCAAGCGGAGAAGGAACACGTAGAACACGCGCTCCTCTCTACAGGATGGAATATCAAGCGAACGGCGGAACAGTTAGGCGTGTCCCGGGTTACCCTCAGGAAGAAGATAGACGACTATCACCTTAAAAAGCCGCCGCAGATTCGGTAGCGGGCCCCGGTAATGATCGGCCCAGGTGGTCAGTTTCTGATCACTTCGCCTGTGCCCAGCAGGTCATCTATTCTGGGAAGTCCTTTGTTTTCAGTATTATCGCATTCCTCCCTCCTCTTGGCATAGTCCCTGCTATATGCCTGCGAAAACAGTATGGTGATGGGAGCGTGTTATTCCAGATGATTCGGTTTTTATTAACAAGGAGAATACAGTCATGGCAACGAGCAGCCGAGTAGGTGAACTACTCCGTGGAGTAGCAAAATGGGCCGGTGCCAAAGCGCTCTCGCTCTTCTTGGTACTCGCCGCAGTCGCAATCGGTTTTGGGCTGCGTGGCATTCTCGCACCACCAACACAGGTGGCCCCAGCGGGGAGTGGGGCTGTTGAGCCTGTTGAGGCGAAGGCCGAGGTATGGACCTGTTCCATGCATCCCCAGATTCAACTGCCCAAACCGGGGAACTGCCCAATCTGCAATATGACGCTGATCCCGCTGGTTGATGATGGGGGTGGCGGCATGTCGGGACCGCGCACCTTTACGACCAGCAAAGCGGCGAAGGGGCTCATGGGTATTCAAACCAGCGAGGCGATCCATCGCTTCGTGGAAAAAGAAGTGCGCATGGTGGGCAAGGTGACCTTTGACGAGACCAAGCTCGCGTACATCACCTCCTGGGTTCCAGGCCGCATTGACAAACTCTACGTGGATTACACCGGGGTAGAGGTGCGGAAGGGCGACCACATGGTCTACCTCTACAGCCCGGAACTCCTGACAACACAGGACGAACTGCGCCGGGCCGCCTACGCCGTTAAAAAGATGAACCCCAATGCGCCCGACATCCTCAAACAAACGGCCCAATCGACGTTGAAGGCGAGCAGGGAAAGACTCCGCCTGTGGGGGCTTACGGATGGCCAGATTAAGGCGGCGGAGACGGCAGAGAATCCTTCGGATCACATTACGATATATGCCCCCATAGGCGGCACCGTTATCCATCGAAGCGGCCAGGAAGGCATGTACGTGGACACGGGGTCTCCCATTTATACGATTGCCGACTTGAATAGCGTTTGGGTTAAGCTGGATGCCTATGAGTCTCATCTCTCCTGGATTCACTACGGGCAGACCGTCTCCTTTACGACCGAGTCCTATCCCGGCGAAGTCTTCAAAGGAAAAATTTCCTTCATCGACCCGGTACTGGACAAGATGACCCGGACTGTCAAAGTTCGCGTAAACGTAGCCAACCCCGACGGCAAACTGAAGCCCGAGATGTTTGTTCGCGCCGTGGTCAAGAGCCAAGTGGCCACGGGTGGGCGTGTGATGGATCCGGGGCTTGCTGGAAAGTGGATTGGTCCCATGCATCCAGAAGTCATCAAGGGCGGGCCGGGAAAATGCGATATTTGCGGCATGGCGTTGGTCAAGGCGGAAAAACTGGGCTATATTTCCGCCGAGGTTACGGAAGAGGACATGCCCCTCGTGGTGCCTGCGTCTGCTCCCCTGCTGACGGGTACGCGTGCCATTGTGTACGTTGAGGTCCCGAATATGGAGAAACCCACCTTTGAAGGCCGTGAGATTGTTCTCGGTTCCCGTGCCGGTGACTTCTATATTGTAAAGGCGGGGCTGCGAGCGGGCGAACGTGTGGTAACAAACGGAAACTTCAAGATCGATAGTGCGCTTCAGATTCTGGCCAAGCCGAGTATGATGTCAGCGAGTGACGGAGATCCCAAGGATATTCCTCCGATTGAGGGGCTTGTGCTCTCCTTTGCAGCGAAGGAACAACTGAATCGCGTTGTTGCGGCTTATCAAGGTGTTGTCAGTGCGTTTGAATTGGAAGATCGGTCAGAACGGTCGCCTGGACTCAAAAACTTCAGCGATGCGCTCGCCGCAGTTGATATGACCGAGCTAAAGGGTGATGCCCATATGGCTTGGATGAAGTATGCAGCACGCCTTAAAAATGATGTGGGCGAGTTGGAAGGCACCAAGATGCCTGAGCGTGTGACGGAACTGACCGTGATGCTCCGGGACAACGTCATGGCGTTACTCGCTCGCCTTGGCCTACCCATGCCCGGTCAGGACGAGCAGGCCGCAGCGGCACCTTCGCTTCTTGCTCCAGAAGCCTTCCAGGTTCAACTGGCTAAGGTCTACGAGGCGTATCTGAATATTCAGGATGCCCTTGCCACGGATAGCTTAGAGAAGGCCCAGGCGGGCGCAAAGCAGGTCCAGACGGCGTTGGAAGCGGTTGACATGAAGCTCGTCGAAGGCGATGCTCATATGAAATGGATGAAACTGGCAGCCGAGTTGAAGGAGAATAGTGAGGCGCTTGCGTCGGCGGAGTCAATTGAATCTGCACGCGAGGCCCTTCCTGCGCTTTCGGACGCACTGTGGACCGCAGTGAAGACTTTTGGTCTTCAGTCTGACCAGGCTCTTTACCAGGCGCACTGTCCTATGGTTCCGGCGAATTGGTTGCAGGCGGACACGACGGTTCGCAATCCCTACTACGGTTCATCCATGTTGTCTTGTGGAAGTATCGCCGACAAGTTTACGTCGGCTACCGAAGCGCCTCAGGACAATGCATCCCCCGCCGAAGGCTCCGACCACAAGTAAAGGTAGATTCATGACGGACAAGAACACCCCATCGAACAATGAAATTGTCGCAAAGTCGTTGATTGACAAAGTCATCCTGTTTTGCTTGGAAAAT
>JAJRPE010000027.1 GCA_024280935.1 Candidatus Hydrogenedentota bacterium | reverse complement strand
GGCCTTGATGGTGCCGGGCGTGTCCTTGAAGCGCTCAACCTGCTTGGTGAAATAATCCCGCACGTGGTAGCCCACCTCCTTGATGAGCTTGTCGTGGGTTACGCTGACCTCGTGGATATGATCACCGTAGATGATGAGTTCGCCGCCATCGGCCACCACGGGTTCCAGCTTGTACATGCACTTGCCCGCCACCCAGATCTCATCGTACATGGGCGGAGCCAGTGCCAGCACCGTCTTAAAGGGATTTTCCTTGTAGACGATGTGGGTTTGTGCGGCCAGATCGGCCGCAGCGCTCCAAGCCTCCTGGGGATCACCATAGAATATGGCCTTGGTGTCTTTTCGCACCACCGTCAGGCAGAAGCAACGGGTGTCTACCTTCACGAGACTTGCCGCTTTGTCGATAACCGCACGGACCCGTGTGTTCTTCGTGCCATTGATCGCAACGTTGGTAATAAGGGCGCCCAGCCAGTGAAAAACGTCAAGGATGGCCTCGCCCGCAATGCCGGGAAAAAAATACTTGTAGCCGCCACTGAAACCCACCACCTCGTGGGGGAAGACGGGACCAACGATACAGAGCAAATCGTAGTCCAGGATACGCTTGTTGATGGTTACGTCCACCGATACCCGGAGCAGGCCACCGGATATTTCGGCAATATCGTCTTCGCTCAGGGTGCCGATGGTACACAAGGAGTCCGGGTCCTGCCAGGCGTGGTTGAAGACATCCACATCGGCATAAGTGGTCTTACGGTCTTCCTCGCTCAGGCCGAGCATGCTGTTAATGGCATCTTCCGACATGGGGGGATGGGTGCCCAAGGCGATGAGGTAGTCCATTTTGGCAACGCGACCGCCGAGGTTTTCGTAGAGGCACCGAAAAAGCAGGGGGAGGGGCATACTCCGCGTGGCGTCGGGGATGATGAACAAGACGCGCTTGCCATCGACATCCATGGTCGCGCAGGACTCGGCTACGATGGATTGGATTTCGTCGTCGAAGAGGAAACTGTCGTGTGCTGTTTTTTGAATGAGCATGGTGGTGGATTCTTTGGTTGATGTCCTTGTGGACAGGGTGGACGAAGTGGACGTTGTGGACAGCAGTTTTGGTCCACTCCGTCCACCAAGTCCACTTAGTCCACAACAAAGCCAATGCCTTGGAGTAGGCGGGCCATCGTTGTATCTGCGCTGCCCGTATCAATCTTCGTATTATAAAACTCCCGTCGACGGGGATAGGTTTTCCTCAGCATATCAAAATAGGCCCGGCGTTCCTCTGGTGCTTCCCCGGCAATCAGGCGCATTCGGGCATCGTCTTCCAGAATAGGATACACCCTATCCATGGTCGCTTTCAGAAAACCGGCATCGCCGCTCAGCGTGAACTGGGGATGCTCGGGGTCGGGCAGGAGGGCATCGGGGCACCATGCCGGTGATATGCCGAGAAATTTGCAGGCGGCCTCATAGATTTGGACCGTCCCCTTAACTTTGCCATCGAAGGAATAGCCCGCAATATGGGGGCTGGCAATATCGACCGCGTCCAGGAGTTCGAGATTCACATCCGGCTCGCCTTCCCAGACATCAAGGACGGCACCTTGGATGTGACCGCTGTTAAGCGCATCCAACAGGGCGATGTTGTCCACCACCGGACCACGGGCACTGTTGATGATGATGGAGCCGGGTTTCAGCTTCGCCAGAAAGTCAGCATCCACCAGGTGGTGGGTTGCGTGGGGCGTATCCCTGGTAATAGGCACGTGGGTGGTGATGATGTCGCACGCGAGGATTTCGTCGAGGGGACGATACTTGGAATCACCCGTGGTCTCCGCCAGCGGTGGGTCGTTTAACACGACCTTCATCCCCAGAGCGGTGGCCTTCTTTGCTACATTGGAACCCACATTGCCGACACCCACGATACCCAGCGATTTGTCCGCCAGCTTGAAATCGTATTTCTCAGCAAGATGAAGCAGGGCCGCGACCATATACTCACCAACGCTGTTGGCGTTGCAGCCGGGGGCGCTGGAGAAGCCAATGTTGTGGGCATCCAGATAATCGCGGTCGATGTGGTCTTCGCCGATGGTCGCCGTCGCCACAAAGCGAATCGAGGAACCCGCAAGCAAGTCCTCGTTGACCTGAGTGACAGAGCGCACCAAGAGGATCTCGGCATCGCGTACATCTTCCGGCGATATGGCGCGTCCCGAACGCAGCACGACATCGCCCAGAGAAGCGAAGGCTTCGGACACGTAGCGGATGTTTTCGTCAGCAAGTATTTTCATGGCTTCTTCATGCTCCTTTGCGTTGCTGGGCAAGGCTCAGCAACGATGCGCCTAAGCTCTATGGTCGTGCCGTGCGATCCCGAGGAACGAGGGTTCGTGCGCTTGGAGCACACAGGGCTGTTTGTCCAACACGCGCACGAACCCGCCATGGCGCGTCTGCGACGCATTCATCGCGGGATCGTGCGGCACGATTTCTGAGAAACAGGCGCGAGTCGGTTCCCCTATTTCCAGGGTGGTGTATCGGGCAGATATTGCTCAAACTCCGCGATGACCTTTGCCGCATAGTCACCGGCGTATTCGCCCGCGAAAAACTTGTCGACCGCCTCTTCATGGAAGCGCTTCCAGGACAGGTCTTCATGGCCGGGGTTGATGGGATAAAACAGCGCTCCGTTGGCTTCGGCGGCTTTCCGATCACCGGGGGCATCGCCCACCATGAGGATGTTGGCCTTTTCGTAGCGACCTTCGGAAGCCAGCGCGATGTGCTCGGCTTTCTTGCCTTGCTCCTGGCCCGCGATGGTGAAGACATGCTTGACCAGATCCTGGCCTTCCCACTCTTCGGTGAGCGCTCCGGTGGGCGTGGCGGAACAGACCATGAGATCCGCTTTCTCACCCGCTTTTTCAAGGGATTCGCGGACATAGGGAAAGGGCGGGAGACCGTCGCTTACAATGTCGGCCACCGTTTCATTAACGGCCCTGCTCCATACCAGGGTCTGGTTCATGTCGGCGTCGTCGTTTTTGGCGCAGTAGGCTTCGAGGGCGGGGTTGCCGAGCTTGGATTCTGTTTCCAGCCATTTGCGAAGGTTGGGGATCTCGGGCAGGGTGAAGCCGCGTGCTTGTACCTCGGGGCGTTCCGCCAGCAGGTCAAAAGCGGCGACCAGCGCGGGAAAGCGATTGATACCGCGCCACTTGGAGTAGAGATTCACAAACTCGGCGGCTTCGCGGGCATATTTCGAGATGGCCTGAAGTCCCCAGTGCTTGATGATGTTGGGGATGAAGCACTCCTTGTGCTTGAGTTCCATGGTGTCAAAGGCGCAGCCGTCAGAGTCAATGCAAATAAGAAAATCATGCTTCGGCTGATGGTCGCGGAGGGGTTGGGTTGGGTCACTCATGGTGTGCCTTTCTTAAAAGGGACTGCCTCGCGCCGAAACGCTTGGAGTTGGTGTTGTAGGCAAAGCCCACGTTGGCTGCTTCTTCTCAATTCTGTGGACAAGGTGGACGAAGTGGACGGTGTGGACAACATAGGCCGTCCACCAAGTCCACACCGTCCACCTTGTCCACCGGATTCAATAGAGGTCAAGCCGCAGCGCAAGATTCTCCATTGTTTTCCTGCTCTTCATCGCGAAGAAGGTAACGTAATTGGAAATAGGGCAGTCCCTAGACCCCCGAGTACGCCGAAAAACCACCGTCCACAGGAATCATGGTGCCGGTGACAAACCTGGAAGCGTCACTGGCCAGCCATATGGTAACGCCCTTGAGATCTTCCGCTTCGCCATAACGGTCCATGGGCGTGTGGTCGATGATTCTCTTGCCCCGCTCCGTGGGTTCGCCAGTCGCCTCGTCGGTAAGGAGAAAACGATTCTGGGCGGTCAGGAAGAAGCCGGGCGCAATGGAGTTGACCCGAAACTTGGGGTCGTATTCCTGGGCCATATGGACCGCGAGCCACTGGGTGAAGTTGTGGAGCGCCGCCTTGGCCGCGCTGTAGCCCGGAATCCGTGTCAAGGGCCGCACGGCGTTCATGGACGTAATATTGATGATACTCCCGCCGTCCTTGTTGTCCAGCATGGCCTTGGCGAAGAGTTGCGTGGGAATGATGACCCCCCGCGCCAGATTCAGGTCCATGACCTTGGAGATGGCATCCTCGGGTATATCGAAAAAGGATTGATCGGGAGAGGTGGTGGCGGACTTCATATTGCCGCCCACCGCGTTGAGCAGAATATCAATCGTACCAAAGTCCGAAAGAATGGCATCCTTGCAGACTTCCAGGCTCTCGGCGCTGTAAATATCCAGCGCGTAGCCGCTGGCCTGGCCGCCCTTTTCCACGATGCGGTCCACGATAGCGTTCGATTCTTCGAGGGTGAGGCTTGTGATAGCCACCCGCGCACCGGCTTCCGCCAGACCTTCGGCCATAGCGCCACCCAAGGCACCGCCACCGCCCGTTACGATGGCGTTTTTACCCGTGAGATCAAATAGAGGATAATTCATGAAAACCCTAGCTTGGTGTTGGCCCAACCCGGTGCTGGTCGCATGGGGAGCGGTTGAGTGTTACAGGCCCTTTTTTGCTACAAAGCGGCACCTTGAATGGAGGAGCGCGCAACGCTATGGTAGTCGGGATGGATGACCCTTGGCGAGCCTGAATAGCCTTGGAAATCCTAGCATACGGGCACAAGGAACGACAAGGCGATAGTGTCGCTGCGAAGCGCCTGGGAGACGCAGATTGATGATAAAGGTGGGTATGGCCCAAATGCTGGTGGAAGGGGGAGCGCTGGAGGCCAATCTGGAGCGTGCCTGCGCCATGATCCGGGAGGCAGGACAGGCGGGATGCGACGTGGTGGTGCTGCCTGAATGCCTGGATGTCGGCTGGACCCATCCCTCGGCGCGAACCATTGCTGAACCCATCCCAGGAAAGACGACCGATTGCCTCTGCGCGGCGGCCCGGGAGCACGCCATCTTCGTTGTGGCGGGTGTAACGGAACGTGCGGGCGACTGCATCTACAACACAGCCATTCTCGTGGCTGCCGACGGCGAAATCCTCCTGAAACACCGAAAGATTAACATCCTGGATATTGCCCGCGACCTTTACACCGCCGGGGAGTGTCTGCGTGTGGCCGAGACACCGTGGGGACGGGTTGGTCTGCTCATCTGCGCCGACAATTTTCCAGAAACACGGGCGTTAGGAGAAAGTCTGGCTTTAATGGGGGCCAAGACGATATTTTCGCCGTGCGCGTGGGCGGTGCCCGCCGATCATGATAACCTCACAGAACCTTACGGGGCATTGTGGCGGGACGCCTACGAAAGCTTGAGCCGTGCCCATGGCCTGTCTATTGTCGGCGTAAGCAATGTAGGCCCGGTCACCGCAGGTCCCTGGGAAGGTCGCCGTTGCATTGGCTGTTCCCTGGCTATGGGGCCTGAGGGAACGGTCCTTGAATCGGCTCCCTACGGCGTTGATGCTGCCTGTCTTCGTATCGTGTCGTGTCCTGTGGGGTGAATCGGGCAACGCTCCTTGTGTATTGGCATCCGTAATGTATTGATTTGGCGGTGCTGTTACGATACCATTACTGCTCCACTGATGGCGCTATCGATTGCACGGTAGGCGCGGCAGAATGAATGGAGTTTGAGCGAATGCGAGTTCTGGTGACCACGTTTGGGGGTGACGGCGGGAAATCAGGCGTAAGTCAATATATCATACAGTTTCTACGTCACTGCCGTGCCTGTGCTCCCGATATGGTCTTTGATGTCATCCTCTATGAGGATGAGAAGTCTGTATATACCGCCCATGATCCCGAGTTCAAGACGATCTGCCAAGCCGAATGGCTCAGATCGGCTGCCGTCAATATATTCTGGCACCAGTGGGGACTACCGGGCCTTTGTCGGCGAAATAAATATGACCTCGTTTTTATCCCCGGTGGCAATCGGCGGCTGCCCTATCGGATGCCCTGTCCCACAGTGGTGACCTGCCACGATTTGGGGATTATCCATGTACCGGATAAATATGACGCAATTCACGCCTTTTACAATCTGCGTGTTCTGCCCCGGCTCTTGCGGCGCCAAACGCGCATTTTGACGGTGAGTGAGACCAGTAAGCAGGATATTGTTTCTTTTACGGAGATACCGGAGGAGCGGGTGACGGTCACGTTGAACGGTGTTGACCATGAAACCTATCAGCCTGGTGACGCTGAAGAAGCCCGCACATTGGTTGCAAAAAATTATGGGGTAGACACACCATATCTACTGTATATTGCCCGTATCGACCACCCTGGAAAGAATCACATTCGCCTGATTGAGGCCTTTGCCAAGCTCAAGGAGCGCACTTCTCTACCCCACACCCTCGTGTTGGCTGGCAGCGATTGGAGTCGTGCCGATGAGGTCCATCAGGCCGCCGAATCCTGTGGCTGTGCCGACAACATCGTCTTCACGGGTTTCGCGCCCAGCGAAGACTTGCCCGCCCTCTATCGTGGCGCCGCGCTTTTCGTTTTTCCGTCCCTTTTCGAGGGATTCGGAATCCCGGTCGTGGAAGCGATGAATTGCGGTATTCCCGTGGCCTGCGCGAATATTTCCTGTCTTCCCGAAATCGTCGGGGATGCTGCGGTCCTTTTTGATCCCTACGATACCGATATCATGTCCGAACGTATTGAAGAAGTACTTACCGACGATGACTTGCGTGCGCGGTGTGTCTCACGGGGCATGAAGCGGGCGAAGCGCTATAATTGGCGAGACACCGTACAACAAACAGTGGATATCTTTCGGGAAGTGGGTGGCAATGAAAATTCAAACTGAGAACTTGAACCATGACTGATGCCTCTAATAACGATGGTGAGATGCCACGGTGCGCCCAGCGTGGACTGGATACCGTGACGTTGTTCGAAATGCCCATCAACACCCTCACGCTGTCCGAGACCCTGGTTGCCATTGGCGCGCATATTGATGCCGGGGAGCAAGGCTATGTGGTGACACCGAACGTGGACCACGCAGTGGAATTTGCGAAGAACGAGGTGTTTCGCCAAACCTACCAGGATGCGGCATTCGTATTGGCGGATGGTGTTTACATTCTATGGGCGGGCAAGTTCTTCGGTAAGCCGATCAAGGAAAAAATAAGTGGCTCAGATCTTCTCTATTGGCTGAGCGAGTATGCTGCGGAAAAAGGTTATTCCGTGTTTCTGCTCGGCGCTGCGGAAGGTGTCGGCGCGACAGCAGGTCGCGTTCTTGAAGAGAAGTATCCTGGACTCAAGGTGGCGGGAGTTTATTCGCCCCCAATGGGTTTTGAAAAGAACCCCGAGGAGAACCAAAAAACCATCGATTTGATTCGGGAGTCGGGCGCAGATATTTGCTTCACGGCCTTGGGAGCGCCCAAGCAGGATCTGTGGAATTGGCGTCACCATAAAGAGACCGGTGCAAAAATTTGTCTCGGTATAGGTGCGTCCTTGGATTTTGTCGCAGGGCGCGTGAAACGTGCCCCAGTGTGGATGCAGCGGATTGGCCTGGAGTGGACGTGGCGCATCATGCAGGAGCCGGTACGGATGGGGAAGCGCTATCTTATTCGTGACGCTTACTTTCTCGTCTTGTTGTGGCGGGAATGGCGGCGCGGCTAGGCCTTTTTTGAGTCCCAAAATTGAAAGCCAGGAGTTTATGTAATGCGGACCCTTCTATGCCATGTCGCCCTCTTGATTCTCTTTGTATTTCCTGGCCTGCACCTGGCGCATGGGGCGGAACCGACGACATCAGCAGCCCAGAATACACCAGCTTTGCCGGCACACCGCGTGGCATCCAAAGAGCTACCCGAGGGCAGCGCCACACAGGGAGTCGTTCTGACCGATACGTTTTTCTATGGCTCGGACAATCGGGACGGTGCGGGTGTCATTCATCGTTTTGACACCCAATGGGATTTTGTCGATTCTCACGAATACCGCTTGGCGGGTGTCGATCATATTGGCGCGTTCAGCTACTATGCAGGTTTCCTGTGGGCCGGTTTCTTGAATTCGAAGGGGCCAAAGAAGTCCATCGTGGTCAAGATTGATGCCCGTGATCTCGCCATCGTTGCCCAATACGATATTACGAATGACGTTACTTGGATTGACCCCGTGTGCTTTGATGGCACCTATGTCTGGGTTGGCGACCTTTCTGACATGGGGATACATCGTTATCGTGTGGAAGGCGAGGCCCTCGTCCGCACCGGGGTTCTGCGCTATCCGAAATCCTTACACTTCTCTCAGGGAATTCAGGTTCGCGGAAATAAGCTCTATTCCATGCACACCTTTGGCGATTGGGATGGTCTCATGGAATTTGACCTGTCAGACATCGATCTTAACCGTCGGCAGACACCTGTGCGCTCTTGGACCGTGCCGGAAACAAGAATGCATTTGGAAGGTTTCGATTTCTTGCCTGGAAAATCGAATCGCATTTGGCATGCTCAGGGAAAATTGGTTAACTGCTTTGATTTGGAGGCCCTTCGAGACTAGAATACGCTTAAACTTGTGGTGCCGCTACTGCGAATGATGCATTGGCGGGGTCAACGGGCTTCGTTCATGAAAGGAAGAGTAGGCTGTGTTCCATTGGGCTACCGAATATGCCGCTCAAATCGCGGAAAATTGCACGCAAGCATTGTTTGTCACGGACGGTGAGTTTCGCGTTGTCCACGCAAATGAACAGGCAGCAGCACTACTGGGTACCACCGCTGCCGATCAACTTATCGATTTGCACTTGGGTGAGGCAGGTGGAGAAAGCGAAATCCAGTTTTCTCCGGGGTTTATTGGGGGCGATAGAGGCTCCGCTCAAAATGGTCGCTACCAGTTGGTGACTTCCTTTCGTGATGGCAACCTGAGAATTGATGCGAAGTTTCTCCAGACCAAGACGGATCCCCTGTCCTGTCTCGTGTTGCTGACTGCCGTTCCTGACGTGGCAATTCTCGATCAACAGTTTTTTCAGTCCGAAAAGCTGGCCGCCATGGACAATGTGGTTGCCGGGGTGGCCCACGAACTGAACAATCCCATGACGGCTATCCTGGGCTATTCCGAATTGCTCCTTGCAACGGAGACGAACCCCAAGCGTAAGCAGCGTATCGCCCTGATCGCTGAAGAAGCGGACCGCTGCGGGAAGATTATCGCGAATATGCTCACATTCACGCGGAGCTTTGGCAATAAACTTGAGTTGGCAGACGTAGGTACCCTGCTGGAGGAGATGGTTTCACTGCACGCTTATCAAATGCGGATAGATGGCATATCCGTGCATACTGCGCTGTCGGACCAGATTCCACAATGCAGCGTACAACCATCCGCGATTCGCCGCCTCTTTCTGAACATCGTCCACAATGCCCACCAGGCGTTGCTGGAGGTTCCCGAAGGACAACGAGAATTCTGGGCGAGTGCGCGATTTGAAGACGGTATGATAAGAATAGAAATTGCTGATAGTGGCCCCGGTATTGCCGAGGAAGTGCGCTACAAGATATTCGACCCGTTTTTTACGACCCGTCCCTTCGGCGAGGGGATGGGGCTGGGCTTAAGCGTGGCCTACGGCATCGTTCATGAGCATTGCGGAAAAATCTGGATGGATCCGCGGGAGGGCGGGGGAACGGCCATCAAGATTGACCTTCCCTTGGAGAAGTAAGTGACTGCGTTATCCATCGGAGACTTGGCGAAGTGCGCCATCCCACCTGAAGCCATTTTCTTTCGGGATACCGAAGCCCTGGGGGAGCATCTCCGCAATCGAGATGAGATCGAGCTTTCTACCCTGGGGCAATCCCGCGCAGGGCAACTTCTCTACGGCTACACGATGGGCACCGGCCCTCTAACGGTCTCCATCACGGCAGGATGCCACGCGGACGAACCGGTTGGCCCTATGACTGCTCAGATACTGCCCGAACTGCTGCGGCTTTACGCCCCTGAGCTGCTGGAGCTTTTTTCCTTTCGCGTAGTCCCTCAAATGAATCCCGATGGCGCCGATGCGAACCGCCCATGGTTTGCGAGCAATCCAGATTTCGCAACCTATGTCGAACACGCGGTGCGCGAAGCACCCGGCGACGACGTAGAGTTCGGTTTCTCCGAAGACGAGAAAGCACGGCCCGAATGTCGGGCAGCCATCCCATTTCTCTGGCACCATAAACCTGTTGCTGCCCACTTTTCCCTTCACGGTATGGCGTGGGCCGAAGGGGCGTGGTATTTGCTCAATGAACTGTGGGCCGGGCGTTCGGACATGTTAATGGACGAGCTAATCGCGTCGGCAGGCTGTCACGACATGCCCCTCCATGAGATTGACCGCAAGGGGCTGAAGGGCTTCACGCGGATTCGTGAAGGCGTTGCCACTACCCCGAGCAGCATCGCCATGCGTGCTTTTTTTGATGATGAGAATGACCCTGAGATGGCAGCCAAATTCCTCCCCAGTTCCATGGAGGTCGCTATGGCCACGGGGGACGCCCCCCTCTGCATGGTGAGTGAGTTGCCCCTGTTCCTGCTGGATGTGCCGCCATCAATCGAAAACCCAGTACTCTTCCGCTTTCGGGATGCCTTGAATGAGGCCCGGGCCAAGGGTGGTGCCTATGCCCTACAGGAACTCATCCAAACCTTTCGATTGCGCACCGTACCCATTGCGACGCAGATACAGCTTCAATTCACCATGATGGTCCGCGCCCTTCATCACGTGGCATCGCAGCGTGCCCGTCCCTCCAAATAGGCGAGGAGGGAGCAGTCTTTACAGCTTGGATTCGACTTGCACCAATCCTCGTGCAGTTGCAGCATGCCTTGCTGGGTCTGGAAGGTGAAGCGCATGGGGTGATCGCTCAGAATACGGGGCAACATGCGTTTGTAAACGTAGTTGTCCGGTTCCATGGGAAGCTTTCGGTAAAATGCCAGGATCTGCTCTTCCCAACTGCGCTGCCCCGCGTTGCGCGCCTGGGCAAGGGCCACGGGCACGAAGACATTGCCAATAACCGAGCGTACCCGACCAGACCCGACAGGCGCACTGGCTTTGGGCAGGGCATCGCGATCCAACTGATAGTGGGTGGCCCAGAATCCCATGGCAGGCGGAAAAAGAGCTTCAAAGGCCCTGCGCAGTTCTAGGGGTGATTCGTGGGCTTTCCAGAGCCGTTCGAGCGTGCCCACGAGGCCATCTTGTGCGGCACGTACCAATAAGGCCGACAACCCGGCGATACGCCGTCCGGGATAGTTGTTGGGACGTATCCCCACCTTTGACCAGCTAATGTCGAGGGCATTGAGGTGGGGGAGATGAGTCTCCCGGAGTCGGTCGAGCCGTTGTCCGTGGGGCGGCAGGGCCTCGACAGCCGCCTTGTCGCGGGGGAGTAGGCCGCCGATGTGGAGGAGGGCCGCCTCGAACAGAAAAGGCGCTTGTCGGGCCAGTTGGATGGCGCGGTCGTAGGGCAAGGCCCGGGCCAGGCGCTCGAAGGTGTCCGCATAATTTCGATAACCCAAGGCCCGTGCGAGGAGTTCGTAGGCCGCCTGTTCCGCGCCCACGGCGGCGATGCGCGCCTGTGCGTAGCGGGTCTTGTTGAGTAAGCGCCAATCGCCGGACAGATGGAGGAAATCAGTCAGAATCTCGGGTCGGCCTTCGGCGACGAAGCGGTTGCAACTGCCATGGCAGCGGGGCGCAAGGTCCGGGTGCGTTTCCACGTCTTGGAGGGGGCGGAGCCTGCCCCGCTCAAGGTTGCAGAGGGAATCCAGGGTGAGGTGGGGGAGCACCTTGCCCGATTCGGTCAAAACAGGGATGGGGCTTGTAGGCGGACTAAGCAGCACGTGGAGGAGGACATCGTTGTAGCGGGCATCGCGGTGGTGCCCATGTTGCTTCCAACAGGGCTGGTCAAGGTGGATTTCCACGTCCCCGGTGAACAGGGTGCCGTTAAAACGGAGTTGGGCACCTTGGAAGTCCGGCCCCGCGCAGTGATTCCACCAGCCAGGAGAGACCACCTCCAGGCGATGTCCTTCCAGGGTTTCCAGAGTTCCGGCGGAAGGCCCGTAGTCATACCAGAATTGCTGGACGACCTGCTCTGGAATTTGGAGGTCGGACTCTTCCCGCGCCACAAAAGATAGGGCAGAGCGGTACGCTTCTACATCGTAGTTGCTTCCCATGAATCGCCCCGTTGTCGCCAGACGGTGTTCTTGAGTCCCTCGGGAGTCACATCGATCACGAGGAAGTTATGCACACTGCCATCGGCGTCCAGTTGTTTTGACAGGTTCGCGCCGCCACCGCCGCTGATAGTATAGCGCACATTGTTCACCACAGTTGTCGCGTAGCCATGCACGTGTCCCATAAAGACATGGTCCACGGAGAATTCTTCCATCAGGGCCATCAGCACCGTGGCATTGCGGCGAAAGCCCCTGCCTTCTTCGCCATCGACGTAGATGTCGAGGCTGCGTATGGGCACATGAAAGAGCAGGAACGTGTGCTTCGCGCCGGGCGCTTCCAATGCCTTTCGGATATAGCGCAGGTGGGCATTGGTGAGTCCCCATTTGGTGGAATTGTTGATGCCGATGAAACGACAGCCGCCGTAGTCAAAGGTAAACTCATCTTGCCCATAGAGGGCCAGAAATGGCGCAAAGTCCCGGTTTGGCCCGCGCTCGTGGTTGCCCGCCACGGGAACTACCGGAATAGGCGCAACGAGTTCCACCAGCCGCAGGTGATGGCCGATGTACTCCGCTACCTTGCCCTTGCGCACCAAATCGCCATTGTGGAGGATAAATGCGGGCTTTTCTTCTGCGGCGCGGCCCATGACTTCCCGCGCTTTGCCAAAATTGCTCCGCGTATCACCAAGCACCACGAAGCGAAAACTCTCGGCTGGAAATTCCTTGCTATGAATTGCCTCGACAAGCGCGTGGATGTTTTGGGTTTCGGCGTGAGACTCCAGCGGTGTCAGGTCAAGCGTTTCGTAGGTCGCCCCAATATAGCCGTAGTACCCGCACGGCAACGTGATCACCAAGACCAAGAGTATCCATCGTAGTGTCTTCACTATTGATCCTTATTGTCTGGAGAATGTAGGACATCCGTCCCGGTTGTCACAGGCCGGTCACGGCCCATGGTAGGACATCCGTCCCGGTTGTCTCAGGCCGGTCACGGCCCCCACAGTAGGACATTCACATGCGTCCGATCTTTAGGCAGACGTGCCGTCTGCCGTGACAACCGAGACGGTCGCCCTACGTTGTTTGGTCCTTTCAAGCGACAAATTACGTGTTTATTGTGCGCTCCGCTCAACACGCGGATACCGTAACCGCTACCCCCGATAATACGGCATTGCCCGACAACCTGTCGAGTTGGCTGGCATCCACCAAGAGGTTCATATTGACACCTGCATGATCTACCGCCACCCCCATCGCGGTATTCTCAACGCCATGTCCCCAGCCGTGGGGCAGACTCACGATGCCGGGCATGATATCTGAGGTAAATTCCAGGGGAACTTCCACCTGTCCCGTCTCGTTGCTTACGGTAACCTTGCAACCATCGCGCAAACCCTGCTTTGCCGCTGTATCGGGATGAATCAGCAAGGTGCAACGCTTCTTTCCCCGCACCAGGCTGGGCACGTTGTGCATCCAGGAATTGTTGGAGCGGAGCTGACGTCTTCCAATGAGGAGGATGGATTTTGATTCACTGTTGTTGTTGAGATTCGTCGATAACGCGGTCAGCTCTTCGATAAAGGAGGGCGGCGCAAGTTCGATCTTACCCGAGGCGGTACGAAGCACTTCGGGGAGACGGGGTTGCAATGGCCCCAGATCAATGCCTTCGGGGGCGGCTTCCAGGGCAGCCAGGCTAATGCCTTCGTCGCTCTTTCCGAAAGCATCGCCGTAGGGGCCTGTTCGCAGCAGAAAATCCAGCAGGCGTTCAGGACCACGACGGGGTGCAAGGGCATCCAGAATCGCGTCGACATCCAGATCGCCAATGCGTGTGTTTTTGCGCCGTTGCTCCCGGCCAATTGCCTGTCGCACGCCCTGCTCATCCAATAGGTCGAGGTCCGCCTTGGAACCCATGCCCGCCGCAATTCCCACAAGCTGCAAGAGTACTTCCCAGTCTTTGGGGCGATCAAAGGGAGCCATCAGCGGCGGCGCGTAGCGGGCGTAGTTGTGAATGGCGAGCTGGCTGAAGGAGAGGTCATAATGGGTGCGTTCAAAGGGACTCACATCGGGCAGGATGACATGGGCATGGCGGGTGGTTTCGTTGAGATAAACATCGAAGCTCACCATGAAATCCAGTGAGGCGAGGGCCTTGTCGAGCCGGGCACCATTGGGCGTACTGAGGACGGGGTTTCCCCCCATAGTCAGCATGCCGCGAATCTGGCCAGGACCGGGTGTGGTGATTTCTTCGGCCATGGCGGCGCAGGGGAATTCTCCCATAACCTCGGGGTGTCCGCTGACGCGACTCTTACGCCGCCCTGTAACGAAGCCCCTGCCAATACCGTCCACGCCCTTGGTGTTGTCGGGGCCATGGGCTGCCTTGGTGAACAGGGCACCGCCCGTCCGGTCCAGGTTGCCGGTGATAATGTGGATGACATCCACCAGCCAGGAATTGATGGTGCCGTGGGCCTGGGCACAGGTGCCAAAGCGGGCGTGGATGGCGGCGGACTGTGCGTCGAAAAGTTCACGGGCAATCTGGACGATAGCCTCAGGGGCCATGTCGCAGTGGGGTGCCACACGCTCCGGGCTAAAGGGCTGCACGGCCTCGCGAATCGCGGTTACGCCCTCGCACAGGGCAATGGCACCGTCGGCCACCACACGTTCTTCGGCGAAGAGCTGATGGACAATCGCGGCGAGAAAAAGGGCATCGGTGCCGGGCCTGATGGGGTGGTAGCGGTCCGCCAGTTTGGCGGTCTTCGTTTGGCGCGGATCGATAACCACGAGGGTGCCGCCCCGTTTTTGAAGTGCCTTGAGACGGCCTGGCAGATTAGGGGCCGTCATGAGGCTGCCGTTGGACTCCAGGGGATTCGCCCCCAGGATGAGCAGGTAGTCACTGTGATCAATATCGGGGATCGGAATGGACATGGGATGGCCAAAAAGATAACCCGACGAAGCGTGTTTTGGCATCTGGTCCACGGTGCTTGCGGTAAAGAAGTTGGGGGTTCCCAGGATTTTGACCAGGCCCGTACCGTAGAGCGACATGGCGGTGCTGTGGGAAACCGGGTTCCCCATGTAGACCCCCAGCGACTCCTTACCGTGCTCCGTCCAGAGCTTTTTCCAGCCTTCATCGACCCGTGTGAAGGCTTCCTCCCAGGAAACCGTTTTCCAGTCATCGCCTTCTCGAATCATGGGTTCACGGAGTCGGTCGGGATCTTCGCTGAGTTCCACGAGAGCCACGCCCTTGGGGCAGATATAGCCCTGACTGAAGAGGTCTGCGTCGTCACCCCGGACCGATTCCGGCAACCCGTCTTCCATGAACACCTCAATGCCGCAGGTGGCCTCGCAGAGGGGGCATATGCTTCGCATTATTTTCTCCAGTTTGTGGGGCGGGCGGGTTAAATTAAACGGCTTCGTCGTAGCCTTGCACAGGCCGTACTGTTGTTGGTCAAAGGTAAACGTTTTGGGTACGGACAACTATAGCCGACAAAAAGACCGTCGGGTGCCACGGGTAGGCCCGGTAGGGTTTACCCGTGCAAAAACTACTGCCTCTGGATACTTTCTCTCGCCTGTAGGAATACACGGGTAAGCCCTGAGAGGCCTACCCGTGGCACCCGTAGTGTGTACAAATTTTTTGGTCGTGCGCGTGGAGCGACCAAGCGTCGCAGCAGGCTCGCAAACTTAGAGGCGGTCATCATTGCCATCGCTCGCTCGTGTGATGTTCTGCCCAGACCAATGGTACTATATGCCCCAGCGGGGAACAACACGATTACGAAAGCAGCCGTCATCCCCGCGAACGCGGGGATCCAGTTTCCCCTTGGAGAATACGTTGCTGCGTTCTGGATTCCCATGTTCATGGGAATGACGGTTTGGAAGGATCACAGTTCATGAAATACAATCGTCTCGGAAAAACAGGCTTGCTGGTGTCAGAACTTTGCCTGGGCACCATGACCTTTGGCAACGAAGCCGATGAAAAGACCTCCCAGGGACTCATGGAAGCGGCCCTGGAAGCGGGCATCAACTTTTTTGATGCCGCACACAACTACAACCTGGGTAAGACCGAAGAAATTGTCGGACGCTGGATTGGCCCCCACCGCGATCAGATTATTCTCACCTCGAAGGTCTTTTTCCCATGCGGCGGCGGCATGAACGACGAGGGCATGTCGCGGCGCAACCTGATTCGCTCGGTGGAAAAGTCACTCCAGCGGATGAAGACCGACTACATCGACATCGTCTATCTCCATCATTGGGACGATAATGCGGCTATCGAACAGTCCATGGCGGCCATGAACACCTTGGTCGAGCAGGGGAAAGTCCATTACGTGGGCGTGTCCAATTTTTCAGCCTGGCAGACCATGCGCGCCCAAGCCGTCGCCGAACAACGGGGCCTCGCACCCATTTCCGTGGTTCAACCCATGTACAGCCTCGTGAAGCGACAGGTCGAGGTGGAGATTATGCCCATGGCGGAATACGAGGGCTTCGCCATCGTGCCTTATAACGCCCTGGCAGCGGGCCTCCTCACAGGCAAGTATCTCGAAGGCGGCACGGGACGTCTCAACGAAGCGGAGATGTACAAACAGCGGTATGACAACGCGCAGTACGTGGAAATCACCAAGCGCTTTGTCGCCCATGCCAAATCAAAGGCCGTGTCACCGGCCGCGCTGGCCCTGGCCTGGGTGAACAGCCATCCCCTGATCTCCTCGGCCATTTTCGGTGCGCGGATGCTCGATCAATTTAATGACACCCTGACCTGCCTCGAACACCGTCTGAGTCTGGAGGAGCGTCAGGAAATTACCGCCCTCTCCATCGACCCGCCCCGCGCCACCGACCGCGAGTCCATGAATGCCATGAAACAGCGAGGCTGGTAGGGACGGACCCGTGCCACTAACCTTGGCTTGGTTGTTTTCGCGTCTTGGCGAGACAGGCCGTATTAAGTGGGGGGATCTCCGCAGATGCGCGGGCCTGTCCCGGCGGGCTTTGGGTGGTTATTGTCCATGTTGATGGAGACCGGAAAGGGTGCGGCGGACACGTAAGCGTTCACCGCCTAATCGAGGTTCTGAGGCAAAGGGGGTTAGGCATTCCTGCCTGACATAACGCGCACGGCGGGTGTCGAAAACGCACGTCGTGTTCGTGGTGACACATTGATTGTCCAAGACAGCGTATCGTGTTTTGTCGCTCGAACGCAACGGGGCTGCACGTGCCCGTGGCGGGCTTCATGTCCGACATGCCCCTTGTGTCGGGCAGGAATGCCCAACCCCCTTTGCTGTGAACGCTTAGCCCCAAACAACACCACCGGGACATGCCGCCGCATTGACGTGGTCTGTGTATTTCCGGGCTTGCAACAGGGGCCACATGGCGTACTGCACTACGTTAAGGGTTTTGGCGGCGGTACGTCCCTTCAGAGCTGCCCCGCGCCCCGCTTACCCAATTCCTGCACGGCTTGCTTCACATCTTCCGTGCGGTCCTTGGGCACCACCAGGACCGCATCCTTCGTCGCCACGACCACCAGGTTCGATACGCCAATCACCGCCACGGCGCGCGTATCCGCGCCCTCGTCGTTGTAAACGATGCAGTTGTCGCAATCGATAAGCACCGGGTCGCCATTGCAGACATTGCCCGCGTCATCACCGGCTTCCGCACGGTCCAGAGCGGACCACGTCCCGATGTCGTCCCAGGGGAAGGTTGCGTTTATCATGACCACCCGCTCGGCCTTCTCCATCAACGCATAGTCGATGGAGATGCCCTTGAGGCCGTTAAAGACCTGGTTCACGGTGGCGGTATCATCGGCGGCCATCGCAGCCGTCATGGCATGAATCGCCTTCCCATAAGCGGGGTCGGCCTTTTCAAACTGGGAGACAAAGGTGCCAATATTCCAGAAGAACATGCCGCTGTTCCAAAAGT
>JAJRPE010000585.1 GCA_024280935.1 Candidatus Hydrogenedentota bacterium | reverse complement strand
ATGCCCCGTCCGCTTGCGATGTTCTGGGCAGCATCGGCATAGAAAATGGAGTCGGGCGTGAAGCGACCGTCATAGCACATGGATTGGATGCCGCTCGACACGATGTTCAGGGCGAGCAAAGCCCAAAAGAGCATACTGAGGGCGGGCGCCACGAATCGGGCCATGGAAGATTTTTGATCAGAGGACGACATTCGCAGAGTATGCGAGATCGCCGTTATTCCAAGCAAGCGAAAGAATGAGGATGGGGCAAATTCATGGCTTGCGCCTTCTGGTCATCCCCCCGGCGAATCGATTACAATCTCGAGCAACTCCCAGGCAAGTGTCTTAATTCAGGAAGGTTTAAGCGTGCAGCACCAATCGACAAAACATGTGGGGCAGAAGCTCATGTTAGTGTCTCAATCTGGAAGAACCGCCATAAAAAACAAGAAAGAACCACGTCATTCCCACGAAAGTGGGAATCCAGAACGCGGCAGGAACACACTGCAACACCACTGGTTCCCCGCGTTCGCGGGGATGACGGTCTTGGGTTGTGGCCGAAAACTCACGTTAGCCCTCAGTCTCTTGATGTTCTTTTCGACTCTTGCCACGGCAAATCCCTGGCCGGACTTTCGCGGCCCCTTCGGCGATGGGCATGTTCGTGCCGTCGGTGACGATACGCCCGTGAATCTACCGACCTCCTGGAGCGAGACCGAGAATGTCGTCTGGAAAACCCCTATCCCCCACAAGGGCTGGTCCTCGCCCGTGGTGTGGGGCAATCAGATTTGGCTGACGACGGCACTGGAATCGGGGCACGACTTTTTCGTCATCGCGCTGGATCTGAACACTGGGGCCGTGCTGCACAACCGGCATATCCTTCACAGCGACGATCCGGAACCGCTGGGCAATGCGGTCAATTGTTATGCGTCGCCATCGCCCGTGATTGAAGAAGGTCGGGTCTATGTCCACTTTGGCAGCTACGGCACCGTCTGTCTCGATACCACCAACTGTGCCATCCAGTGGATGAGAAAAGATTTGCCCTGTCAGCACTACCGCGGCCCCGGCTCCTCTCCCATCCTCTTTGAGGATTCCCTGATCCTGACTTTCGACGGTATCGACCAGCAATATGTCACCGCCCTCGACAAGAAAACCGGCAAGACGCTTTGGCGCACGGACCGCACGCGCAATTGGGACGACTTCGATGCCGAGGGAAAGCCCAAGCGGGGCGGCGATCTGCGGAAATCCTTCAGCACGCCCTTGATTGTGGAACAGGACGGCAAGCCCCTCATGCTCAGTGTGGGTTCCTCCGCCACCTATGGCTACGACCCGCGCACGGGCAAGGAACTCTGGAAAGTGGAAATGGTCGGTTTCACGCCCTCTACCCGCCCCGTGTGGGATGGGGAGCGCCTCTTCACGGCGACGGGTTATGGGCGGAAGGAACTGTGGGCAATCCGGACCGATGGCAAGGGCGACGTCAGCGCGACCCATGTGGAATGGAAACGCGCCGAGAATGACATCCCCGACACGCCCTCCCCCATCCTGGTGGACGGTCTGTTGTACACGGTGAGTAATCGTGGGCAACTCACGTGCATGGTACCCGCGACGGGCGAAGAAATATGGAAGGGCCGCATCGGCGGAAACTACCTTGCCTCGCCGATCTACGCGGACGGGCTGATCTACTACTTCAATTCCCAAGGCAGTGCGCACATCATCAAGGCGGGCCGCGTATTCGAGGAGGTGGCGGAGAATGACCTTGACGAAGGTCTTATGGCCTCCCCCGCCGTAGCAGGCAAGGCGCTGATCCTGCGGACGAAAACCCACGTCTATCGGATTGAGGCGAAGTAGAAGCGCAAAGGGACTGCCATCTCCACCACCCATAGGGATCGGAAATGCGAAGGCAGTCCCTGAAGCTTCACCTTGCCATCCCAAAGACAATCAGGCCCACCACGCCCGTAAGCAGGGCGTAGTAGAAAAAGGGCCAGAAGGTTTTTCGGAGGATGTCGCCTTCTTTGCCGAAGAGGCCTGCCACGGCGGAGGCTGCGACGACGTTATGCACGCAGATCATGTTGCCCGCAGCGCCGCCTACGGCCTGGAGGGCGACGATGAGGGTGGGGTCCGCGCCGATTTGCGTGCCGACTTCAAATTGGAAGAGACTGAACATCATGTTGGAGATGGTGTTGCTGCCCGCGATGAAGGCCCCCATACCGCCAATAAAGGGCGCAAAAAGGGGCCAAATCTGCCCCGCCCCATCCGCGACGCCGGATGCCAGGACCATGGGCATAGCGGCGTGCCCCGCCCCGCCACCGCCCGAGTTAATAAACACCTGCACCATGGGCACGGTGAAAATGAGCGCCATGGATGCGGCGGCGGTGGTCTTCAGCGAATCGCGCCATGCCCGGCCATAGGCATGTGTGTCCATTTTGTGGAGATACCATGTGATGAGCGACACGGCAACAAAAATGGTCCCCGGAAGATAAAGGGGCTGCACCTTCGCGGTGATATCCGTGCCAAATAGTTCCGCGAACTGAATGGTCCATCCTTTGAGCCATCCCAGAAAGGGCAGGAACTTCAGCCGGGTCACAAAGAGGAGGGCACCCACCAGGATATAGGGTATCCAGGCACGGAATATGGAAAAGTTCGTTGCGTGTACCTCGTCGTCATCCACATTGAGCGTGCCGCTCCATTCCGCTTCCCAAGTTGCTTTGTCCCCGAAGGTCCATGGATTGGCGGCATCGGGCATGAGGAAACCACGACGCGCCGCCGTGACGACGATGGCCAAACCGGCGAGTCCCCCGACGATGGTGGGAAATTCGGGTCCGAAGAAAACGGCCACCAGCATGTAGGGCACCGTCATGGCGAAGGCTGCAAAAATGGCGAATTTCCAAACTGCCAAGCCCTCCTTCACACTGCGGTTCGGCCCAAAAAACCGGGTCATGAAAACCACCACGATGAGGGGCACGAGCGTTCCCGCCAATCCATGCAACAGGGCGACTTTCACACCGATATGGGCGAGAAAATCGGACCATTCGGCGAAGCCGCCCGCTGCAACAAAACGGGAGACGGTGTCGCTGCCCGACAGCCCGTTATTCACACCCACCAGTATGGGCGTCCCCGCCGCGCCAAAGGATACGGGCGTGCTCTGTATGATCATCCCGGCAACGACGGCGGCCATGGCCGGAAAGCCGAGTCCCACGAGGAGCGGCACGGCAACGGCGGCCGGTGTCCCAAAGCCGGCCGCCCCTTCGATAAAGGAGCCAAAGAGCCAGGCAATGATGATGACCTGAATGCGGCAGTCCGCCGTGACGCCCACAAAGCCACGGCGTATCACCCGCAGCCCCCCGCTCTCGTGAAGGGTGTTCAGCAGGAGTATGGCGCCGAATATGATGTAGATGAGACTGAGGGCCACCACCACGCCCTTGACCGTGGCCGCCGCCACCTGGAGACCGGGCACCTCCCAGATCAAAAGAGCCAGCAATACAGCCACGATATAGCAGACCGGCATGGCCTTGCTTGCGGGCCATCGCAATCCGACCAATAGAATAGCGACAGAAAGCACGGGCAAAATCGCTAACAGCGCAAACACAATAGAAATCTCCTTGTGGAAAGTGAGCTTCGTCCACAACCCAAGACCGTCATCCTCGCGTTCGGGCCTGTCGACTTACGCATTGGCCCCTACCGTTTCTAAGGAACGCCCGTATTCGTCATCCTCGCGAACGCGGGGATCCAAGAACGCGAACGCACAAACCGCCGAAACTCACTGGATTCCCGCGTTCGCGGGAATGACACCATGGCCTAACAGTACAGGAATGTAGAATTTGTTCACTCCTTATACACTAAATCGACAGACCCGTTCGCGGGGAACCAGTGCTGACTTGATGCGAACCTACCGCGCTCTGGATTCCCACGTGCGTGGGAATGACGTGACACTTTTTTGTTCTTGTTGGCCTTCCTGAAGAATAAGGCGCGAAATCATCGTCGCCATCCGACGGGAGCCATAGTATCAATGGACTTGGATATATGCAATGCATCAAATTGACAGGTGGGAACAGGTTCCCGTATCCTAGGGGTGTTGGTTCTCGTCGGCGCTGTCAAGCGGTCGGCGGGCTAAGAGGGAATCCGGTGTAAAACCGGAACTGCCCCGCAGCGGTAATCAGGAACGAACGGCGCAGCGCCTCCACAGAGGCCGCGATGAAATGCACTGATTCTGGCGATACAGGGTTGGGAAGCAGCGCCCAGTAGGCCCCCCAATCGGGTTTGCCTGAAAGTCCGAAGACCTGCCAGCCGTGTATTTCATTGGGTGTGCCATGCGCCCAAGGCCTCGCGGGAAGGTAGATTTGGCGTTCGTCGCCCATTTTCCCGCCTTTGGCCGTCGCATGGGGTGCCCTCTGTCCTTGCAACGACTTATCGAGGGAATACCTATGCTGGCCCCCATTCAGGCACACCGGATCATGGCGATCCTCACTTCACTGCTGATGACGGCACTTGTGTCCAGTATCACCGCCCAGGCCGACGACCCTTGGGCCGACCAGCTTGTGGATGT
>JAJRPE010000584.1 GCA_024280935.1 Candidatus Hydrogenedentota bacterium | reverse complement strand
CCGCTCTTGTAATTCTGCCCGAAAGGGTCCTGGGTCGCCGCCGGTGGTACCGGAGCGATAAGGCCAATCTTCGTCGTGGGACTGTAACCATGAATCATCGCGACGAGCGCGTCCATGTGGGTAAACATGGTGTCGATCGCAGATTCAATCGAGTCCTCCTTCGCATTAAAGGTGTCGTTGCAACCCAGGAATATCGTTACCATATCGGGCGCTACGCCGCCATTGTTCTCTGCGCAGTACCGGGCGAAATCCAACCCGGTCTCGCCCGCCTCATTCTTGTAGATAAAGGGACTCGACCTCTTTTTCCGTGGTGTATCGGGTCGGGCCACCGCAAAAAATGTCGCGAAACGGGCCGCCGTCCAGCCACTGAGTCCTTCATGCCGATTGGCCGGCGTGCCTTCTGGCGCATAGCTTCCCACAAGGGTCAGCGTTGGCGTATCTGGCCGAGCAAACACATCAAGCACCGATTGGGAGTAGACGGAGGCATTGGTCAGGCTGTCCCCAATGATCAACGCAGTTACGGCCCTCTCTTCCAGCGCCGCTGACGATGTCACGACCACCAGCGTGCTGCCCTCGGCAACCACTGCGTTGGCCTGATCCAGTACCCGAAGCGTGAGAGCATACTGGCCCACCTCGGCTTCCGTGGGCGTGTAGGTCCAGCGTTCCGCCTGTTGAATGCCCCGCCCGCAATCCACATCAAAGACATAGTTCGCCGGGTTGACCACGAGCACCACGTTCTCAAGATAGAGATTGCACTCCACCCCCGGTGTGGCATAAATGGTCGATGGCAGGAGCAGCCGCACGGGCGGTGTGTCGGCCATGGAAAAAGAGGTTAGAAGCAGGGCAAAAAGCGCTACCACGGGTCGTGCAATTATCAAAGTATTTTCCTTCTTGGGTCGTTTTGGGAATACTGGAACCATGCTAACGCCCCAACCCGAAAAATTCAATAAAAAGCACTTCATTCGACAGTAAACACAAGTCGTGTTATCATTAGCTCAAAGCTGTCCGAACAAAGAAGTACAGGGTCAAACTTTTGTGCCTTGATAGGGTAGTACGTCCGAAACGAGAAGCGCCTCGGGCGGCGAGAGGCAGGATCCGTAGATCTCGGTTGCAACCCTGCCACTTGGGACAACTACATTTGGAGGTGAGACATGGACATCGACGCGCAGCTACTCAACGCGATACAGACGCTTCCGCCAGAACGTCGAGCCGAAGTCATTAACTTTGTGGAATTCATCAAGCAACGACCTGAACGACTGTCCGATGTACGCCCGGTTGGCTTATGCCAGGGGGAGTTCGCTGTTCCAAAGGACTTTGATGCGCCCCTTCCAAAATCCGTGCTTCGGGAATTCGAAGCGTGAAGCTACTGCTCGATACCCATATATTCCTCTGGTACATCACTAAGGATCGTCGTTTGGACCCTGACGCTGAACGGGCCATCCGCCAACCAGAAAACCAAGTATTCCTGAGTTCCGTATCCTTATGGGAATGCCTGGTGAAGCACCGCCTTGGAAAGCTTCCCCTACCCCATCCACCGGAAGAATACCTCCCATTCCAACGCCAGCGACATGCCATTTCCCCCTTGCCCGTCGATGAGGCTGAGGTGCGCCATTTGGCAAAACTGCCCGATCTGCATCGTGATCCTTTCGACCGAATGTTAATTTGCCAAGCTCTGGAATACGATCTCACACTAATGACCGTTGATCGTGCAATTAAGCAATATCCGGTGACAACCTTTCAGATCGGCCATTGAACTCATTCCGAGTCAAGCGTGATTTTGGTGTAGGTGCCCACTAATGCCAAAAAGCCCGCCGAAAAATGTTCCGGCGGGCTTAATTGCTCTATCTCGTGACACCAATGCCTATGTCGGAATCTCCGTGCGCAAGTGCATGCTTTTCAGGCGGGTGAAGCCCAGCAACCCATAGGCCGAAAGCGTCGCGCCACGGCCTGTGTCCTTCACGCCACACCAAGGCAGCGCCGGGTCCAGGCAATCGCACCGGTTCATAAAGAAGGTGCCCGTCTCGACCTGCTCGCCGATACGAATGGCCCGCTCGGTATCGCTGGTCCAGATGGAGGCCGTCAAACCGTAGGGGCTGTCGTTCATGTAGCGAATGGCCTCTTCGTCGCTCGACACCTTCGTGATACCGATAACCGGCCCAAAGCTCTCCTCCTGCATCAGGGAGCAATCCTGGGGGGCATCGGCTACGACCGCCGGTGCCAGAAAATAACCCTTGTCCGGTGTGGTGAATTCGTCGGGCGAAACCACCAAGCGAGCGCCCGCAGACACGGCATCGGCAACCTGCTTCTTCAAAAAGTCGATGGCACCCTTGGAGGCCAAAGGCCCCATGCTCGTTTTATCGTCCATGGGATCGCCCACCACATAGTCCCGCGCCTTCGCGGCGTAGGCTTCCACGAACTTGTCGTAGATCGGTGCCTCGACATAGATGCGCTCCACCGCACAACAGGACTGGCCCGCGTTGTAAAACGCGCCATCCACGCAGTTCCCAACCGCCCAGTCAAAATCCGCATCCGCGCAAACATAAGCCGGGTCTTTGCCGCCCAATTCCAGGCCCACCTCGATAAATCGATCAGACGCACTCCGGTTGACCTGGCGGCCGCCGGATACTGAGCCGGTGAAAGACACATGATCCACGCCTTCATGCTTGATGAGCAATTCTGTAACCCCATGATCCGCCGCAACGGCCTGAACCAGATGTTCGGGCCCATCCGACGCGCGGAAGGCATCTTCAAAGGCCGTCGCACACAGGGGGGTTTTGCTGGAGTGTTTCACGATAACCGAATTGCCCGCCAACACCGCTGGAATCACCACGTTCACCGCGATAAGCAACGGGTAGTTCCACGCCGCAATATCGAGGACAACGCCCAAGGGTTCATGACGGATATAGCGCGTAAAACCCTCTTTTTCCGCGACGGCATCATCGGCCAGGGTCTCATCGGCGATAGCAATCATGTGGTTGGCGCGTTCCATCAGGCCACCAACCTCGCCCCGAGCTTGCCCGAGGGGCTTTCCCATTTGGCGCGTGATATCCTCGGCAATTCTTTCCTGGTTCGCCTCAAACCAGGCGACGACCCGCTCACAAAGGGCCTTGCGTGTGACCAGGGGCGTGGCACGCCAATGTTGATAGGCGACGCGTGCCCGCGACACGACTATGTCCACGGCATCCGCCGAAATCGCCTCTGCGCGGTGGACTACTTCTTCCGTGAATGGACTCGTGACTTCGATGACCTTGCTAGCCATGGTATTCCTCGTAGCTGGTTGACAGACGATTGCATTTCCAGTCGATACGAATGCGCGGAGCATTCGTTAAGAAGGCAATCGCACACTGCGTCGATTTGGAGAAAGAGGTGCGCAAATCGCGTACACGACGGCATTCGGCGAGCCGTCAAAAGAGCGATTAGTATACGGGAGCAACCGATTTCGGCGCAAACAGGCACTGCGTTGCATACTCCCGCTAGAATCGCTATCCTACTGAGAGGGGGAAGTTTCCCCGCGCACGCAACTCTCTGGAAGGAGGTACCATCGTGGCAGTCTTCTTAATGGGTACGGGAGCCGAGTGCTCGCTCCGCTCCGTAATCGGTCTTCTGGAAAAGCACCTTCTCAGAACCGAAGGCATTCCGCGGCGCATACATGCCTGGAGCGGCGGATTCTCTTTCGAGGCCGAGCGTGCTGATTTCGACGCGCCATTTGCACACTTCGTCGTCAACCTTCCAGAGGACTGGCCCGACCTTGCGGCGCTGCTTGCCAAAGCGGAAGAACTCGCGCCACACTGTAGCGTGCGCCGGGAAGAAAATGGCGTTGCGCGCTTCACCTTCGCGCCGAAGGACGCCGCCTCTGTTAACAAGGCCCTGAAAGCGGTCGACGCCTTTTCCGCCTCCGTGACCCTCCCGGAAGTGTGGCGTGCCGAAGGCGGCAAGTACAGCATCGATCACATCAGCGTGGAACTGCTGTTCAAAGCCATGGTCCAGTACAAGGCGAGCGACGTACACCTTTCCCCAGGTGTCAGCCCGGTATTTCGCATCGATGGCGAAACCCGCCCTTCCGAATTGCTTGGCCCCCTGTCTGCCGTCCAGATAATGGCCCTCATCGAAGAAGTTTGCCTGGACAGCGCGTGGGAGGAGTTTCAGGAGGATAAGCAAACCAGCTTCAATTACCACCAAGCGGGACTCGGCTATTCGCGCGTTTCCGCCTTCATGAAATCAGGCGCGCCCCACTGCACCTTCCGATTTCTCCCCGAGACTATCCCAAGTTTTGAAGACCTTCATGTGCCAAAAGACACCATGGTCAAACTGGCCGAGTTGCACCGGGGCCTACTTCTTGTTACGGGCATGACGGGCAGCGGAAAGACCACCACGGTGGCCGCACTGATCGACTGGATCAACTCGACCCGTTCAAGCCATATCCTCACCATTGAAAACCCCATTGAGTTCGTCCACATCAACAAAAAATCCATCGTATCCCAGCGCAATCTGGGTATGGACGTACGATCATTTGGAGACGCGGTCACGGGCGCGTTGCGCCACGATCCCGATGTCATTCTCATCGGTGAAATGCGCGACCCGGATACCATTCGCTCGGCCATCAACGCTGCGGCCACGGGGCACCTGGTGATCAGTACCCTCCACGCCAACACGGCCGCCGAAGTCGTCAACCGCGTTATCAGCTTCTTCGACCCCGTGGAACGGGATCTCGTAAAGCTGCAATTGCGGGATTGCCTCCAGTGCGTCATCTGCCAGCGCCTCGTCCCGAAGATTGGTGGGGGCCGCATACCCGCCCTGGAGATGATGCTCAACGACATAAAAGCCATTGCGGACGGGGTCATGGAAGGCAGCACCGATTCTATACGCATCGGCATGCAGCAGACCGTGTCCCACTCCTTCCTCTTCGAGCACTACCTGTACGATTTATTTACGCAGCGTATGATCGACTTGGAACACGCGCAGGAGTATTCGACAGATGCGAGTATGTTCGACCAGATCCGCATGGGGACCTACGCTGTTCCACGGCTTGAGAGCATGGTCACCGCTCACTAGCTCCCACGGTGTCTCATCTCCCACGGTGTCTCATCTAGGTCACAGCGGGCATGCCGCCCTCCACGCCACCTTGGGCTGCCTCGTCACCAGGCTGCAGCGCTTTCCGGGCCGCGACTCGGGTCTTCTTTTGCGCCAGATAGCGCTGCCGATGCAAAAAAAGTGCCTCGTTTCGTATCGACACCGTGAGCGCGATAAGAAACCAATAGGGTTCCATGATTCGGACGATCAGGAATGATATCGTCCCAAAGGAGTGAACAACAAGCGCCATAGTCGCGCCGAACATTCCCAGCGCAATACCACGGGCCATCCAGTTCTCGGTCCAGCGATAGGCCTGCCGGGTCGTTTTCAGCACCTGAATCTGGAGGAAAAAGAATGCCATAAACCCCATGATGCCGGTTTCCAGCAGCACGCGCGCGTATTGGCTGTCCAGCACCGATTCCCAGGATATCCCCCCGCCGAAGAATAAGAACTGCGGGCCAAGGCTGAGGATAAACCCCACCTTTCGCCATACATGTATCCGCTCGTAGGTCGATTTATCCACGTTCACGCCCAAATCGCGCCCCGCGACCACCAGATCGCGACCGTCCTCTTCCTGAATTGTGAATGCCACGCGCTCAATCACGGCCTCGGGCATAATGAGTGTCGAGAAGAGCAAGACCAACGCCAGCGCCACCAGGATAAAATACTTACGGCTCATGAGCGCGATTACGGTGAATCCCACCAGCAGCGCCATATAGGATGCCCGGGAAAGGGTGTATAGCAGAGGAATAAATCCAGTTAAAATAATGGCAAAAAAGAGCAACTTCATGCGGAATCGGCGCGCCTGCAGCATCAGTCCCAAGGCCACGCAAAGACATATGACCAAATATCCACCCAAGGTGTTGGGTTCGGTGCCCCCTTTCTCAAAGGGCGCACTCACCCGGGGGGTCGTGCCGATGGAATAGATGCCATAGCAACTTACGATCAACATCACCATGAAGAACAATACCAGGGGTATTCGTATGTCCTTCGAGGTGCGCACGGAATGGGCCACCATGAAAAAGATGAGATAAAACTCCAACATCTTCAGCATAACGAAGAAGGCGGTTCGTTTATCCCATGCCGGCAAGCCTCGCTCATAGGCCAGGATGGTGGAGATTATGCATACGGCATAGTAGGTGGCGATACCCGCATTGATGGGGCTGGGCTGCCAGAGCCTGAGTCGCCCTTCAAACACGAGCTTCACCATGACACCCAGGAAAATAACGATAACCAATAGATCGCCATAGCGAATATTGAGGCTGCGGTCCCCGCCCGCAGCCGCCCGCAATTCGATTTCCGGTGACAGCAACATGGCGACCAGCAATACGAAGATCCCCACTTCCACCCGCACCACCGTAAACCCAAAAACAACCATGCTGACAGAGAGGGCCGCCGTCAGATTGTTGTTACCCAGAACGAGGTGCTGCGTCACCAACGCCACGCTGGAAAGCAGCATGAACGCCGCAAAGATCGGAACTTCCATCTGGCTTTCGGCGACTTCACCACGACCGATACCGCGTTCTGATCGGAAAAATGCCATATGCTTCCTTTAATGCTTCCGTTATTGATATGGTCGAGAAAACAAAAAGACACGTTGGAGCGCAATGGTCAGCGCAAAAAAATGACGGTGCCCGGCTACTTAGGCCCTTTGGGGCCTGCTATCGACAATAGATTATGAGTTCTCGATGTCGTTTTCGGCCTGAAAGGCCTCAACAGGTTAGCCCAGGGCAACGCCCTGGGAAAAAGGAACTAGAAAAACAAAGCCCTGAAAGGGCGCAATAGAAGCACATCACGGCCACTGTGTCGCCCTTTCAGGGCTGTTAAGTATTTCTACCTTCTGACCCAGGGCGTTGCCCTGGGCTAACCTGTTGAGCCCCTTCGGGGCGGTTGCTCATGCGACATGGCTACAACGATTATATGCGGTTTCGCTCGCTGCACCACAGGCACCATTTCTTCCGGGCAAGATCCCGGACGAAGGGTAGTATCTTTTGCAGCGGCTAGAAGTGGTACCACTTACGCCGGCCCGTTGAGCCATCGTCATAATAGTAGTAATAGTAGTAGTAGTGACGACGGGTTGTTTCAAGGCCATTTACTACCACACCGGCCACATCCACCTGAGCCGTGCTCAAGAGCTTCTTGGCGCGAATAACCGTTTCGCGGCGTGCGTTGTTGGTTGACACCACCATCATGCACGTGTCCACGTGGGTTGCCAGCAGCACCGGGTCGGTCACCACAAGCACCGAAGGCGCATCGCAGATGACCAAGTCAAATTCATCACCCAGTTGCGTCATAAGCTGGGCCATGTGGTCGGATCCAATAAGCTCCGACGGGTTCGGCGGCACGCGACCACTGGAAATGATCCAGAGGTTCTCGATGCGGGTTGGCCGAATCACGCTCTTGGGTTCCAAGCCCTCCCGAAGCACATCCGCCAGACCCGGGCCGCGCTCCATGCGAAGCACCCGGTGTACATTCGGACGGCGCAAGTCGGTATCAACAATGAGGACACGCATGCCGCGATCCGCCATCGTTACCGCGAGGTTTACCGCCGTCGTCGTCTTGCCTTCACCCGGCACGGCGCTGGTTACCATGACGGTCCGGGGCTTTTTCTTGATCGTGGCGAACTGGAAATTTGTGCGCAGGGTACGGTACGCCTCGGAAACAGGCGATTTTGGATCGTGCTGTGTCACGATACAAGAGTCGATTTGCTCCTCGTCCACCGTGCTGACATAGGTGGCCCGACGGCGTCGCCCGCCCCGGGGGCGCCCGAAACGCATGCGTGGAATGGTTCCGATTACCTCCAGTCCGATGTATTCGTTCACATCTTCAATACTTCGGATGGACGTATCGTTGTACTCCATGAGCATAACAAAGCCAAACGTGACCACGAACGCTATAAGCCCGCCTATGGCAAAACTAATCCAAGCCTGTGGGCCATCTGGAATCCGGACCATCGCCGCCGGGGCAATAGATTCCTTGCGCTCCACCGACGCGAGTCCCCGTTCGATGGCGACGCGAATTTCCATTTCCCGGTCTGCCGCCTGATTCAGCCGGAGCTCAATATTATCCACCTCACGCCGGAGTCGGTCTGCATCAAGCTTCAGATTCGCCAATTCCGGGACCCGGGGGATGAGTTCCTCCCGTTCTTTCCTGATGGCCGCCTCACGGATTTCCAAGCTTGTCGTCTGTAGACGAAGCTCAATTTGTTGACGATAAATCTCCTTCCGCTTCGTCCAGATATCGCTGCCGCCGGGAACACCGGACGCTTTTTGCTTTTCCGCCTCCAGAATGAGTCCCTGCGTCTCGGCGATCTCCTCCTCCAACTCAAGCAGCCTCGGCCAACTGGGTTGATAAATAGCGGCAAGGGACATTTTCTCTTCAAGAAGATCGTCGAGATCCAAAAAGAGACCGTTTACCATATTGTCGCTGGGTTGGTTCAGCGACATGGAGAATTGTTTCGCAGCCAGCGCCAGCTCCGCGTCCAACTGCGCCAACTTTTGTTGAGCCGTCTCCTTGGCGGTCTCTATTTCCCGCAAGGAATCCGCTTTGCTGGTAAGTTGCTGGTCGAGGTCTCCGTAGGCGCGAAATCCGTGCTTTTGCATGAAGGCGAGACGGGCCTGTTCCGCCTCCGCCAGCTTTTGCCGTAGCGACTGAATGATGGCGACAGCATCCACGTGATTCTTGTTCGCTTTCTCCAGATGAACCTTGCGGTTCATTTCCAGGAAGGCGCGGGTCGCGTACTCGGCAATGTCATCCGCTTCCTGCGCCCTGGCGCATCCCTGGACGCGAATTTCAATGGTGCGCTCATCCGGCGCATTAACAGTGATTTTTTTTGCAATCTCGTTGGCTTGCTTTCGAAACTCGTCCGGTGTGGCTACACTGCCAAAGCGCCCGCCTGCGGCGATGTCCTTCTGAATAAGTCCACGAGCCACTTCCTCGGAAAGATCGCTCAGACTGGTGCCCGCTTGCAAATCCCCCGCCGTCATCTCATATAGCGATGTGGAAGCGCCAGATGTTCTCAGGGAGCGAACAACCGCCGTGCGCCCTGCGGTAATTGTCAGTTTCGCCGACGTGCCATAGCGCACGGGGGCCTCCGTGTGGGCCAGCAACGTGTAGCCCCCAAAAGCTATCGCGCCAACCAAGGTGCCGATGAGCAACATTAACCAATGCTCTGAAACCACATTCCACAGAAAACGACCCTGGTTGCCCTGGCCCTGCTGTGTAGTCTCTTCCTGGAGCGGCACATCAATGCTGGACATGGCCTAGTCCTTCCGTACTTCGGCCCGAGACTCAAGGGCAGCAAGAAAGGCATCATTGTGACCGAAACCATCCATATCCAAACTCCGCTCCCAACGGATGTCTTCGGGTTTGTCGTGGATGGTGGGTGTCACGAATATCATAAGCTCGCGGCTGGTTCGGCTGCGTTCCTTGTGCTTAAAGAGGTTGCCGAATACGGGAAGGTTGCCCAGTCCCGGCAATTTCTGCACGACCGTGTGGTTGTCGGCCATAACAATACCGCCGATGACCAAGGTCTGGCCGTCCCGAACGATGCGTTGGCTGTTGCTGCTGCGTATGGCGCGAACTGGAACCCCATTGGAAACCCCTACCGCCGTAGAAACTTCCGGCTTCAATTCCACCAGTACATACCGTTCCCCATTGGGATCACGGCGTACATGAGGAATAACTTCCATCACAATGCCGATTTCCAGGAACTGAACGTTTTGCACCGAGGAAAAGCCTGCGGTCCCTATTTCCGTATAGGGAAATTCTTCGGTCATCCGAATCACAGCGGGCTTGTGGTTCACCGTGCCCACATAAGGCGATGCCAGCAATTCGGCTTTGTCATCGGCCACCAGTGCATCCAGCATGACACCCAAATCAATACCCTTGTTCATATAGCCGAGAAACATCTGCCCCGGCGCGGCAACTTGGACCGGCACCTGAAGACGCCGGTCAAATACTTCGTCACCGAGAAAGCGCCGGTCAAGACCACCACCCCGTCCGCCCGATGACGTGATCGTTTCGTTGAAACCCGGCCCCACCGATTGCCGAATTGAATTGAGCAGGGCATCCTGCCGGGGCGATGGCGTGTAACCCGTGCCGATACGGTCTCCCTGGGCAAACCAGCGGATACCCAATTCCTTGGCCGCCGCCGTTTCAACTTCGACTATTTTGGCCTCTATCATCACTTGCGTGATCTGCGATTCCATCTGGTCCAGCTCGCGAATCACCGAAATCATATTTTGCAAGGTGCCCGACTCGTCGGTGAGAATCATGCTGTTTGTATTGGGGTCGTAGCTTACGTTTCCACCCGCTGTCGACATGCCGGAAAGGGCTTTCTCCAGGGTGCCCGCGTCGGCGTTGTTCAAGGAAACCACCTGCGTTTGCATCGACTGCGTGCGCATGAATCCGCCCGGCAGGGAGGGAGCTCCTTCCGCACTGCGCGTGATCGTAACCCTCGGATTCTTGAGGATGCTTTTCAGGCCCATGGAAACCCGGGCGCCCGCGTCGGAAAGATTCAGCCCCTTGAGGGACACGTTGCCGATGTACGGCATATCCACATTGCCCTGGCTGTCCAGTTGCGTCGTAGTCGAAAGCTCCGGCTGGCGATGCACGTTGACAAAGACGAGTTCGCCCGGCTGCAAGGTGTCATCTCCCGCCGACTCGGCGGCGGCCATTGGCGAAGCCGCAATAAGCATCGCTACGAGGCACGCGCCGACAAATAATCGTATCTGGGCTGACATGATCTTCCACTCCACAGGGTTACACTATAAAGCCCGGCGCACCGGGTATTTTACGGCCTATTCGGTCTCGGGCACAGAATTATTCGTTGTCTCAATCGTGGGAAACTCCGCACCAGGCTCGGGTTCGTGGTCGCCATCAACGGGAGCCTGTTCGGAACTGGACACGGGCACTGCCGGTATCTCGAATTCGGGTTTGTCCGCCATTGAAGGCGTGCCCTTCACCGCGTTCATGCGCTCCCCGCTATCCTGAAACACAAACCAATCCAACTTTTCTTCCAAGGCCGCTTTCTGGCCGGGTTCTATACCAGGCTGTTGAATCGCCTTGTGCCAATACTCCACCGCCGTTTTCATGAACGCAGCACGCTCTCCGTCGGTCTTCGCGAGGTCGGCGCGGGTCTGAAACATCCCGCCAAGTTCCCGATAGTCGGTGTCCACACT
This sequence comes from Candidatus Hydrogenedentota bacterium, assembly GCA_024280935.1. Classification (GTDB taxonomy): domain Bacteria; phylum Hydrogenedentota; class Hydrogenedentia; order Hydrogenedentales; family JAEUWI01; genus JAEUWI01. Next base: position 20,835 of record JAJRPE010000584.1, on the reverse strand, counting down.
GTAATTGCCCGGCAACAGCGCGGCCTGAAGAAAGGCGCTTTCGGCCGCCTCATAATCGGCTTTCTGGCTGTAGGACCTCGCCAGATAGCGCAACATGGTCAGGGCCGCCTGCGGATCATCCAGCGGGCTTACCTGATCACGGAGAATGGAAATGGCCTCGTCATACTCGGCTAGCTCGTAGTGCAGCCGTCCCATCAGGGTCTGCGCACGCGTGCGCTTCGGATGTTGCGGGTTGGCCTCAATGAATGATGCAAACCGGGTCAACGCCAAACGATATCGCTGACTCTTGGCATCCATCCCACCCGGTGCTTCAAGGGTCAAGACATAGGCTGCCTGGAACTGGGCCTCCGCCCCCCGCACGGGATCAGTGGAAAGCTTTGCGTAGACCTTGGAAGCTTCTTCATAACGGTTCTCCGACAGGAGCCGCTCCGCTTTTGCTTCCAAATCCTCCGCCTGTTCGAGCGTGGGACGCACTACATACACATAGGCTGCGGCAACACACGCCACAAGAATTGCCACCGCAGCAACAAGCTTAATGGCCTTCCTGCTCCGCCGGGTGGCGCGTGAGTGGCGCTTGGAGCGGCGGCGTGCGGGCACCGCGCTATAGTTATAGGCCAACTCCCCATCCAATTCAGGAGCGGTCGGCGTGGTGGTGGTGTAGGTCGGCAAGAGGCTCGGCGGGGCGGCAGATTTCGGAGCGTCCGGCGAGAAGGCATCACCCGTGGTCTGGCCGAGCTCTTGCATGAGTTGCTCTGCTTCAACGAGCGCTTCGTTACCGAGGCCCGGCATCGAGGGTGTCGTCGGCTCTGCCTGTGTACGATCGGAAGAAACCGAGTCAAGCAAGGCATCCCAATCGTCCGTTGTTCCATCAAGATCGACAGCCGGGGCAGCCTCCACAGGGTCCGATCCGGACAGTTGCCGCTGCTGGTCCCCGCCGGATTCGGGCGGTTCAGGCGAAGCCTCTTCAATCGCGTCAAGCATGGACAGAAGGTCCGAAGAGGCCGAACGTTCGTCCAGCGTCCCTTCCGTGGCCCCTTCAAGTCCTGCGGCCACCTCTTCAGACGCGGAATCGATGGCGGCCTCGGGCGCAATGCTTCCCGAATCCAATCCGGCCACAATATCCTTAAACGCTTCTGCGGAAGGCGATGGCGGGGCTCCATGCAAGGCATCGGACCCGGTATCCGGCACAAGATTTGAATCCAGCGCCGCATCGGCAAGGCCACTTGCGCCACCGGGGCCGCCATCATCCACATCAGCCACACCCTTCTCATAAAAACTCACAGGCGCAGCCGGGTTGAGGTCGGCAGAGGGAGCAAGGTTTCCAAGTGAATCGATGGCGGGCGAGGAATCGTGCAGAGGGGCTCTTGTTAGCCCCGTCATCTGGATAAAGTCAATCGAATTGGCCCGTTGCCCATCGGGCACGCCACTTCCAAAGCGATCATCATCGGGCACGCCCGCCATGAAATCACCATCAATGGAATCCAACTGCTGACGGACATGGGGATCACCGCCATCCATGAAGGGTTCTTGCTCTTGTTCGGCACCTGGTGGCATATTCAGCCCGATCCCTGACCTTGTCTCGTCCGTGAAGAACGCAACAGTAAATCAGCAGCTCGCTGATCCCGCGTCTGTTGCGCACGCGCATTTCGTTCTCGTGGCCCACCGCCCATCGCTGGCGTCACCGGCGCTGGTGGTCGAACGAACGCACCAACGACCGCCGCAACGCGTGCCCGTTTCTCCGGGTTCGGCAGCGTGGTCTTTTCAATCGTGTGTACTACTATATCGTGCGATATATGCCGAGTCTTTAGCTGAGCGGCCAATAAAAGTGAGTTTCGGCACAACGTAACGATGACGCGGGGGCTTCCTTCCGCATAGGCGTGGATAGCCCGAAGCGCCCCTTCCTCGAATACGGGCCCCACATCGGGCTGCGATCCCGCTTGGCGGAGACGAAACTCCACAAACTGCCTGGCCTCTTCATATTGGATCGATTCCAAAGTGTACGTGAGATTAATGCGCTGCTCGAAATTCGGTGCGGCCTGGAGCACCTGTGTCCACTCCAACTGGGCAAAAAACACGAGATTGAGCAACTTCTGCTGCTGGGTTTCCAGATTTTGAACCAAGCGCAGCAACTCCAACTGGCCGCGTTTGTTCAGATTTTGCGCATCGTCGATAATCAGCGTGCAGACACGGTGGCGGTTTTCCAGCAAATGCTGATTGAGGGCCTCCATGTAGGCCACAAACGACTGTTCCGCAGGCCGCAACCCAAATTGTGCGACGATACTCTCCAGCAGGGCAAAGCTGGTCCAGGAAGGAATAGGGGAGCCAATGACGGCGGTCATATAGCGCTCTGGATCCGCCGCCATGCCGGTCATCAGCTTGCGCAGCAACGTCGTCTTCCCGGTGCCATAGTTTCCCAGTACAACGGCAATTCCGTGGCACGCATCGATAGTATTCCAAAGGCGATAGAGGCACTCCTTGTGCCCTTCGGTCGCATAGAAATACACCGGGTCCGCTGTGGGAGCAAAGGGCTGTTCAGTCAGGCCAAACTGCCGTAAATAGGTTTGCGTTCCATCCATGCGCATACGCCTGCCTTAATTCAATGCCTGGTTAGCAAATTTCCACCCGGCGACCGCCACCAGTCCAATCTCGGGTAGAAAAGGAGCCAGCATTCATGCCTGGGTGGTACGCGGATCGAAACGTCGTCAAGACAAACCTCGCCATTTGCCGACTTGGGCCAATTGCACCACTACTGGCGGTGCCGATAGTACGTAACGGCACACCCGTTAAACGATCAATACGCTTCAATCTAAGCGCCCCTAATAATACGCCAATAGACCATGGCTGTCAACCAACTACTCGCGGAATTCGCAGTTCTGCGCTTCGAATGTCGGCCATAGCGTAGACTCCATGAGATGGGCGATACGAAGGGCCAGGCTTTACTATTGACTTGGTTTCTACGTTCAGTCATGCTATAAGCCTGATGAGCAGGTGTTCACGGCCCCGTTTACCCCCTTTGCTGCGGGGGTGGCAACCGGCGGTGGCCCTGCCGTCTTAGCAGGTTTTATTGAGCACTGACGCAGCGAACCCGAAGCACGGCGGGAGTTTAGATGGCATGAGAAAAGAACGGGTGGTTGTACTGACAGGACCCCTTCAGGGTAAATCCTTCGACATCAATACCAAGTTGTCTATTGGTCGAAATCCAGACAATGACTTGCAGTTGGAAGATCTCCAGATTTCGCGCCAACACGCCGTCATAGAGCAAAAAGACGGGGCCACGATGCTGCGCGATTTGGGCAGTGGCAATGGCAGCTTCGTCGGTGAGCGCCGTATTCTGGAGTACAAGCTGTCCAGCGGTGATCTCCTTCATCTGGGCACCCAGGAGCTTCGCTTCGAATCGGAGGCCCTTTCTGGCGACGAGGCGCAAGAAGCCGCGCAGAAAGCGGTCGATGAGGGCAGCGGCGGCGTTCGCTTCGATGATTCTACCGGCAGTGACATCGAAGGTGCCAAGGCATCCAATGTTTTCGAGACCTTCTTCCAGGCACCCGTCGGGGCCGCGAATGATTCGAAGATACTCTCGGAAACGCAACAGCGGCTTCGGGCGGTCTATAAGGCCAACGAGATCATTACCAGCGAGCGTGATCTGAACAAACTCTTCGAGCGGGTCATGGAAGAGATTTTTCAACTCATACCCGCCCACAATGGTGTCATCTTGCTGCATGACCCTGAAAGCGGCGAGCTTGTTACAGAATACGTGCGCTCCGGCTCGGAAAACGCCGAGGTTACGATCAGTTCTTCCATTGTAAACCGGGCCTACGAGCATGGCGAAGCCATTATCACTTTCGACGCGGCCGACGATTCCCGCTTTGAGGCGGGGGCCAGCATTATCAGTCAAAACATTTCTTCGGCCATGTGCGCCCCCCTCGCCTGCCAGGACGAACGGCTCGGCGTTATCTACGTCGATACGCGGGGCACAACCAACGCCTTTGTTGACAGCGATCTCGAACTTCTGGTGGCCCTTTCAGGGCCCTCTGGCGTGGCCATCAAGAATGCCCAGTATGTTCGCCAATTGGAAAAAGCCTATGAAGACACCCTCATCGTGTTGGCAAATGCCATCGAAATGCGGGATCACTACACCGTGGGCCACACGTGGCGCGTCACCAATTTCACCCTCGAAGTCGCCAGGGAATTGGGTTGGTCCGAAGAAAAACTCAAGGAAGTTCGCATGGGCGGGGTCCTCCACGATGTGGGCAAAATCGCCGTCGATGACGCTATCCTGAGAAAGCCGGACCGCCTTACCGACGAAGAGTTTGACAAGATCAAGGTTCACCCCGAAAAGGGTGCCCAGCTCATGGAAAATGTCAAGTTTCTTGAGCCCCTCATACCCTATTGCCTCTACCACCACGAACGCTACGATGGCAAAGGCTACCCCTACGGCCTCAAGGGCGAGGAAATCCCCATTGAGGGCCGTGCCCTCGCCGTGGGCGACACCTTCGACGCCATCACCAGCAACCGTCCCTACCGCAAGGGCCTCGATCCTGAAAAAGCCATCCAGATTATCGAGGAAAACAAAGGCACTCAGTTCGATCCCGAATGCGCCGACGCGCTGATTCGATGTTTTCGGAGCGGAAAGATCGACCGTATCCTGCAGGATTACCACAAAAGTTCCGAAAAGAGCATCGCCTGTCCTTTCTGCAGTACCTTCATCCGGCTCGACGAGAGCACCTTTGAGGGGGCCGAAGTCTCCTGCGAAGTCTGCCACCGCGCCGTTCAGGTGCTCCGAAAGAACGATGCCTGGTTCGGCGAACTCGTCCCCGAAGCCAAGCGCACCAGCGCCGCAAAGATGGAAAGACTCACCGAGCAGGACCGGGGCTGAGCGAAAAGGGACTGCATCGCGCCGAATGGCGCGTTGGGCAGGAGGTCATTCCTGTCCGACATAAAGGGCGTGTCGCTCAATCGAAGCCGCGCAAAGTTATGGGCCAACCCCCTCGTTCACGAACAGGCGGGGCATCCCCAACCTTGGAAGTTCGCGCTCCGTATTTTGGGGACACCCCCGCCTGTCTCCGTGCGCTTGCCACAACACGGTATTCATTACGTGTTAAGTGCCAGGACATCGGCTTGGTGGCGGTTGCGTGCTGGCGAGCAGAATGCCGTGGTCGAGGATGCGCTCCTTGATGCGCGTGCCCGTCCCGGCGGGCTTTGGGAAAGGACCGTTTTGTTAGACCGCCAGCGGATACCGTGCCCCACCGGGACATGCCCCCGCGTTGTGGTGGGCCGCACTTCCCGGAGCATTGAGCACGGGCTATGGAGCAAATTTTCCTACCGTGCCGTGCCCGTGCGGTGGTACGTCCCTCAAGGTACTGTAGGGAACCTGTCGCTCACACTGGGGGCAAAACATCTTGCTTCATTATGCTACAATGCCCTATAAACATATGAGGGCCTGTTGCAATGAAGAACATATCCATCTCCCCACACCCCCACCTACTTGTCGCGACACCAGACACCGACTATGGCGCGGTCTTGTGCAATTTCCTGGCGGTGGACGACTACGAGCTGGAGCGATGCCATGATATGGCGGGCGTGCTCCGTCGTGTGGGTCGCAAGCCTTTTGATACCATCATTTTAGACCTCGACCTCAATACGGATGGCAATATGGATCTGGTCTCCTTTGTACGCCAGCAGGCACCCCAGGCCCAGCTTATCCTCCTCTTCGATGTTCGCCAGATTGAAGCGGCCCTGGAGGGCATCCGACAGGGAGCCTTCTTCTATTTGCCGAAATCGAGTCCGCCCTCCGATGTGGCGCTGGTCATCGCGAAAGCGCACCACCTCCGTGCCGTGACCACCACCGCCGGGCAGCACGAGCAAAGCGCCTTTGAAAATCTCGTGGGCTCCAGTCCGGCCATGCAGCGGGTCGTTCGTCTCATTCAAAAAGTGGCGCCCACCGATGGCACAGTGCTCTTGCTGGGGGAAAGCGGCACCGGCAAGGAGGTGCTTGCCAACACGATACACCGGTTGAGCGAACGGCGCGACCGAGCCTTTGTTGCGGTCAACTGCGCCGCCCTGCCCGAGGCCCTGCTGGAAAGCGAGCTCTTCGGCCATGTGAAGGGCGCCTTCACGGGGGCCACGGAGGACAAAGCGGGCCTCTTCGAAGAAGCCGACGGCGGCACCATATTTCTCGACGAAATTGGTGATATGGCCCCCATCACCCAGGCAAAACTACTGCGGGTCCTGCAAAACGGTGAAATCCGGCGGGTTGGTGCAAACACCTCGATGCAAATCAATGCCCGCATCCTCGCGGCAACCAATCGCGACCTGGTCCAGGCCGTGGCGGACAATTCCTTTCGCGAAGACCTCTATTTTCGATTGAATGTGGTCCAGATACGGATTCCGCCCTTGCGCGAGCGCATGGAAGCCCTGCCCGGCCTTATCGGAATCTTCCTGAAGCGGGCCAATCAGCAATATAACAAAGATGTGCAAGACATGGATGAGCATACCCAGCGCCTGCTCATGAGCTACGAATATCCCGGAAATGTCCGCGAACTGGAAACTATCGTGGCCCATGCCGTCATCATGGCCGACGGCCCGACCATCGTCGCGGCGGATCTCCCCGAACAGGTGCAATTTGGCACCACGCCCCGCCTTCGCCTCACCCACGACGCCAGCACCAGTATCCTCTCTCTCGCGGATCTGGAAGCCGAGCACATCCAAAATACGCTGGAGGCTCTTGGAGGCAACCAGACCCGCGCCGCCAAACTGCTCGGCATCTCCCGCTCCACGTTGTGGCGCAAGATGAAGGAGTACGGGGTTAAAGCGTAGGACTCAATGAGGGGTGGCAAGTGCGGCATGGACCGACAACGGGGGGGCTATCCACTTCCAGGAGACCTCGGTTTTTTCACGGGTAAACCCTTCGGGCCTACCCGTGGCACCCGGAGATTATTTTTTAACCGGGAAGGATGCTGGGATTGGGTTGAGGCTGGGACTGCACCTCATCCGGGTAGCCTTGCCCGAACAAAAGCCACCGACGGGTGCCACGGCAAAGGGGGTTGGGCATTCCTGCCCGACATAACGCGCACGGTGGGTGTCGAAAACGCACGTCGTGTTTGCGGGGACACATTGATTGTCCAAGACGGTGCATCCTGTTTTTCCGCTCGAATCCAAAGCGGCTACATGTGTCGGTGGCGGGCCTCATGTCCGACGTGCCTTTTATGTCGGGCTGGAAAGCCCAACCCCCTTTGCTGTGAGCACAACCCTTGTTCCGTGGTAGACACTATTTGCTTGCGGCCAGCGGCTGCTTTACGTTCTTTTGCGGCTGATATTTTCTGCGCGATTTGACTTCGGCAAACACGGATTTACTGTCAAATTGCAGCTTCGCTCCCCAAAGCTGTTCGTTGACTTCGTGATTGGGCCACCCTATAATGGTACCCAGTCAAAATTGCTAAACTGGCAGTAGGCTCTTGAGAGACAAGGATTTAGGTCAATGACCGGTCGCCCCGCTCACTGCGGACGGTGTCTGGATATCTGTTATACGGTGCGTTCTTAATGCCGCATTTTGTCATACAAGTTCAATGCTTAATTCACGTAACTGGGCTGACAATCTGATCTACCTCTATCCCTGTCTATCGATGCCTTCCGCTGGGTGTGAATGTTACATAACCCTATACAGGGCGGAGGTTTAGATAAATGGATATCCCAAGTATTATCGGCGGCGGCGTGGTCGGCGTTATCGCTGGTTACGTTGTGTGCGTCGTTCTCGCGCAAGCCCGGGGCACAAGCCTCGTGGGTACGGCCCGTCGTGACGCGGCTCAAATTCTTACCGACGCGGAGCGCGAGTCCGCCACCCGGGCCAAAGAAGCCCGCACCCTGGCCAAAGAGTTGGAAATCGATCTTCGCGCCAAACTTGAGCAGGAAGGCCGGGAACAGCGCAAAGAGATCAGTGCCATTGAGCGTCGTATGATCAGCAAAGAAGAAATCCTGGACAAACGGGCCATCACGCTGGACAAGACAACCGCTGACCTGAATGGGCAGGAGCGGGATCTGGTGCAGCGTGAAAAGCGCCACGAGAAGGAAATGGCGAAGGTCGCTGCCTTGGTCGACGAGCAAACCCAGAAATTGGAGCAGATTTCCGGCCTGACCGCCGACCAGGCGCGACGCGATCTCTTCATAAACCTCGAAAACGAGGTCAAACGCGATTGCGCGCTTCAGTTGAAGCGCACGGAAGACGAACTGAAGGAGCAGGCCGAGAAAAAGGCCCGTTGGATCATTGGGGAAGCCATTGGTCGTTGCGCCTCTGATCATGTCGCCGAAACCACCGTCTCTGTCGTGCAACTTCCCAGCGATGAAATGAAGGGTCGCATTATTGGTCGCGAGGGCCGCAATATCCGGGCCTTGGAAAACGCCACCGGCATCAATGTCATCATCGACGACACACCCGAGGCGGTTATTCTTTCCGGTTTTGACCCCATTCGCCGCCAAGTGGCCCGTATTACCCTGGAACGGCTGATTCAAGATGGCCGCATCCACCCGGCGCGCATCGAGGAGATGGTGGAGAAAATAAACGAGGAAATGACCGAGACCATCAAGGAGCGGGGCGATGCCGCCTGTCTTGAAGCCGATGTCCATGGCCTCCACCCGGAAATTCTTCGCCTCATGGGCCGCTTGAGCTTCCGTACCTCCTACGGCCAGAACGTCTTGCAGCACTCCATTGAGGTTTGCCACCTGTCCGGCATTATCGCTGCCGAACTTGGTGTTAATATCCAAGAGGCCCGTCGGGCCGGCTTTATCCATGACATGGGCAAGGCCCTGACCCACGAAGTGGAAGGCTCCCATGCCATCCTGGGCCACGATATTGCCAAACGGCACGGGGAGAGCGAGATCATCTGCAATGCTATCGGCGCGCACCACAACGAAATGCCCATGAACTCGGTCGTTTCCGTGATTGTGCAAGCGGCGGACGCCATGTCCGCCTCCCGACCGGGCGCACGCAGTGAGACGATGCAAAATTACATCAAGCGCCTTGAGCAATTGGAGGAGATTGCCCACGAGTTCAACGGCGTGGAAAAGGCCTACGCTATCCAAGCGGGCCGGGAAGTCCGCCTCGTGGTCCAACCCAATCGCGTCAACGATGCCGAAGCGGCTTCCATGGCGCGCGAGGTGGCCAAGCGCATCGAATCGGAAATGACCTACCCCGGTCAAATCCGGGTTACGGTCGTGCGCGAAACCCGTGCGGTGGAAATGGCCAAGTAGGCGCAGTGGGCAAACCGCCCATTTGCGTGAGGGTGCCACCCTCACGCGGAGGAGCAAAGCGGGGGAGCTTGCGGGTGCATGTGCCACCAGAATAGATTTGATACAAAAAACATAGACTGCGTAGATTAGCGGGACGTGTTCCCAGGCCGAACTATGACACAGAGCATTTCCATGAACCCGCGCCCGCAAACTCAGCCGGAAACCGGCTTCGTGTGAGGGTGGCACCCTTAACGCTTCCTTGCCGACTCTGGGTACACCCAAAAGATCCGAGAATTCACCGCGCCATTGTTGAATACACTCTCAGGCGCGTCAACACAACAACGTATGGGCATGGTCTGCAATGAAACTTATCTTTATTGGTGACATCGTCGGCCAACCCGGGCGAAAGGCTGTTGCGCACCGCCTTCCGGCAGTGCGCGACCAGTGGCAACCCGATGTGGTTATTGCCAACGCCGAAAATTCAGCCGGGGGACTGGGCACCACCCCGGAAATCATCAAAGAGTTGAAACAGTTGGGGATCCACGGCTTTACCATGGGCAACCACACGTGGCGGAAAAAGGTGCTCATTCCCGCCATGCCCGATTTTCCAGAGCTAGTGCGGCCCGCCAACTATCCGTCGACGCTGCCCGGACACGGCTTCACCATCATTCCCTTGCCCGATGGGCGGAAACTCGGTTTGCTTGATCTTATTGGCCGGGTCTATATGGAACCCTTTGATTGTCCCTTCCTGAAAGCAGATGAATTATTGCCCGTTTTGCGGGAACAAACATCGGCTATCCTGGTGGATATACACGCGGAGGCCACCTCGGAAAAAATAGCCATGGGCTGGCACCTTGAAGGGCGTTGTTCCGCCGTGGTCGGCACCCACACCCACGTCCAAACCGCCGACGAGTGGATCTTGCCGGGCGGCACCGCCTATATCACCGATGTGGGCATGTGCGGCCCGATCCATTCCGTCATTGGCACGGACAAAGATATTGTGGTGAAGAAGTTCGTGACCGGCATGCCCAATAAGTTTGTGGTCGCCAAGGGACCGGCGCAGTTTTCCGCCGTCTTCATAGAAATCGACGACACCAACGGAAAGGCACTGCGCATTGAGCGCATCTTGTTGCGGGACACGTGATTTATACGATTCACCACAGAGGCACGGAGAAACCACCCTCCGTGCCTCTGTGGTGAGAATTTTCTTTCAAAAAAAACAAGAAAACGCAGGATAGTAGTACGAATGACGGCATAAATATTCCAAGCCCTGGCATGAACAACAAATATTAGTAGCCACATTTGGGGCAGAAATTTATTACCTTTTCCCGTAGAATAGAGCAATTACCCACGTCGTGCGCTGCGCCAACGTGTAACTTGAATGGCTATTGAATGTATTTCAAACGTGTAGAAATGTTGGGATTCAAGTCCTTCGCGGACCAGACCCACATCGATCTGGAACCCGGCACGACCGCCATCGTGGGACCCAACGGTTGTGGCAAGAGCAATATCCTCGATGGCCTGCGGTGGTGCCTGGGCGAACAGAGTGCCAAAGCCCTCCGTGGCTCCCACATGCAGGATGTGATCTTCAACGGCAGTGAGCAGCGATCACCCATGGGCATGGCCGAAGTCACGCTCACCTTCGACAATGCCGATTCCAAACTGCCCCTCGACTTTGCCGAGGTCCAGATAACGCGCCGCATCTACCGCTCGGGCGAAAGCGAATATTGCATTAACAAGGCCCTCTGCCGCCTTCGGGATATCCAGGAACTCTTCATGGACACGGGCATCGGCACCAGCGCCTATTCCCTCATCGGGCAGGGCAAGATCAGCATGGTGCTCAGTTCCAAGCCGGATGATCGCCGTTTTCTCTTTGAAGAGGCGGCAGGCATCATCAAATACAAGGCCCGCAAGCGCGTGGCTATACGCAAGCTGGACAATGCCGAACAAAACCTGTTGCGCCTCGCCGACATCATCAACGAGGTCCAGCGCCAGATGCGCAGCCTCAAGCGCCAGGTGAATGCGGCTATTCGGCACCGTGAACTGAGCGAGGCCCTTCGCGAACTGGAAGTGCGCAATGCGTGGCTTCAATACAACGAACTGAGCGGCCAGATCGACGATCTGAAAGAGCGTTTCGCCATCGCCGAAAAGACCTATGAAACGGCCTCGGCGGAAACGAGCACCATGGAAGCACGCCAGGAAGAGTTGGGCCTGAAACGGGTCGAACTGGAGCGCATGCTCATGGCCCGTCGCGATGGTGAATACCAGGTCGATTCCGAGATGGAGAAGATCGAAAGCGAGATCGCCCTCATTCGCAAGGAAATCGATTTCTCCAAAACCCAGAGCGCCCAGGCCCAAAAGGAGAAAGAGGATTTCCTGAAACGGGCGGAGTCCGTCAAAGGGGTCCAAGGCGAAACAGGCAACAAGAGCACGGAGTTGACCCAGGAAATCAACGGTGCGGAAACAGCGCTCAAGGATAAGCAGGAAGAATACGCTGCGGCCGAAGTTGCTGTGACCGAGGCCGACAAAAAGGTGGAGGCGGTGCGCACCCGCACGCTGGAGACCATTAACTCGCGCAATAAGACCCAGACCGACCTCGAAACGGCCAGTGTGAGCTTGAAAAATATTGACGACCAGCTTGAGGGCATATTTGGTCGGCAGAAAGTCCAAAACACGCGCCACGAGGACTTGTCCACCCAGCTTCAGACCGCGCAAAAAGAAGAAATCGACGTGCAGAAACAGCTCACCGAAACGGTGGAGCAGCGCCAGGGCAACCAGGAAAAGCACCGCAAGATTGCCGAGGACATGAAGACGGCCAACGAAGAATGGCAGCGCCTCCGGGAAAAGAAAAGTAGCGATGAAGCACGCATGCGCTCTCTCCGCGAGCTGCGCGACAACTACGAGGGCTTTGCGACGGGCGTAAAGGCCATCATGAAGGCGCGCCAGCACGAAATGCCCGAAGTGGACGGCATCATCGGACCGGTGGGCGACCTGATTTCCACGGACAAGGAATACAGCCGGGCCATCGAAGCGGCCCTGGGCGGCAACATCAATAACATCATCTGCGAGGAAGCCGATGCGGCCAAATCGGCAGTGAACTTCCTGAAGAAGCACCGTGCCGGCCGGGTGACCTTTCTGCCGCTGGACACGATCCGCAGCAGCAACCGGGATGACAGTGGTGCCCTTCGGGGTTCGCCGGGTGTCATTGGCCAGGCGATCAACTACGTCCAGAGCGATGTGCGCATCATGCCCGCCCTGGAATATCTTCTGTACAACACGATGATCGTTGAAACTATCGACGATGCCATTCGTATCGCCCGCTCCGAGCGCCGTTTTCCCCGGCTGGTTACCCTGGAAGGCGAAATCGTGACCTCCTCCGGCGCGGTAACCGGTGGTCGCACCCGCCACGACAACAGCGGCATGTTGGGCCGCAGCGCCGAGATCGACGAGTTGGAGGCTTCCGTCCAAAAAGCGACGGGCCGCATCAACACCCTCGTGCAACACGCCCAGCAAATGACGACCACCCTCCAGGAACTTTCGGCACGGGTAAAGACGCTGGAAGAAAGCGAAAACGGCTTTCGTCAACGCATGAACAAGGCGGGTGTGGAAATCGCCCGGCTTTCGACCGAAGTCGATACCTTGACCAGTTCCGGCTCCCAGCTTGGCGAGCAGCGCGATCACCTGTTGGCACAGCGGGAGGCGTTGGAAAAGCGCCGGGTTGATGCCCAGGATCGGATGAGTTCCATGGATGGCGAAGACGACAAGATTCAACAGGAACAGGCCGAGGCCCAGGAAGCTGCCGCGAAAATGCGTGCCGCCCTGTCGGCGTGCAGCGATGCGTTGGGCGAATTGCGCATCAAAGTCGCTTCGCTGACACAGCAATTGGAAGAGGCCGAGCGCAACCAGTTGCGCGAAGCGCGGGAGTATCAGGAAGCCCTCGGCGAGGCCGCCAGGCGCGACGATATGATGAAGGATTTGGCCATCAAGGCCCGGGACCTGGAAGCAGGTATCGCCGATCAGTTGGAACGGGCTAAGGCCCTCTCTGAAACGAAGGAAGAGGCCCACGACAAAGTACTGGAGGCCCAGAAGGAGCAGAACGGACTCAACGTGGAAGCCAATACCCTGGCCCGCTCCCTCAAGGAACTCCGCACCGAAAGCGCCAAAGCACAGAAAGAAGTACACAGCCTCGAATTGGATCTATCTCATCGCGAGGATCGGGTGGCCTTTTTCCAGGAGCGAATTCTTTCGGAATACAACTTGGCGCTGGCCTCCCTCGAAGAAAAGGATGTGGGCCACGATGAGTACGATGAGAAAGAACGGGAGGCCCTCATTAAGCAACACCGCAAGGATCTCCAGCGCCTCGGCACGGTGAACCTCATGGCTATCGAAGAGTACGAGTCTCTCGAAAAGCGCGATGAGTTTCTCTGCACCCAGGAGGAAGATTTGCGTAAGGCCAAGGAAACCCTGCTGGGCGTGGTGGAGCGCATCGATGTCACCATCCGAAAACTCTTTATGGATACCTTCAACCAGGTCGCCGAGTGTTTCAAGAATTACTTCCGGCGGCTTTTCAACGGCGGCCAGGCACGAATCTACCTTCTCGACGAGGACGACCCCCTGGAGAGCGGCATCGAAATCGAGGCGCGGCCTCCCGGGAAGAAGCCCCAGACCATTTCGCTCCTTTCCGGTGGCGAACAGGCCATGACGGCCATCGCCCTGCTCTTCAGTATTTTCACCGCCAAGCCCAGTCCCTTCTGCGTGCTGGACGAGGTCGATGCCCCTCTGGATGATGCCAACGTGGGCCGCTTCCTGGAGTTGGTGGATGATTTTACGGCGAACAGCCAATTCATCATCATCACCCACAACAAGCAGACCATGGCCCAAGCCGACGCTATTTTCGGCGTTACACAACAGGAATTAGGCGTGTCTCAACTCGTGTCCGTTAAGTTTGAGGATGTCGAAGACGAACCCGCAGCATGAAGGTGCTCCATCTCTTCAGCAACTGTAAATGGACCGGGCCGGCCGAACCGGCCCTGAACCTTTGTTGCGCCCTGCGGGACCAGGGCGTAGAGATAGAATTTGCCTGTGCGCCCGATTCGGGCAACTCGGTGAACATGGTGGTGGAGTCGGCCCGCGCACGGGGCATCGAACCCATCCTCGATTTTCACCTGCGAAAGCACCGCCACGTCATCAAAGATTTTCTGGACGTTTTTCGGATGCGTCGCTTCCTCAGGAAAACGCCCTTCGACTTGCTCCATTGCCACCTTGACAATGACCACGAGATTGCCCGTTACGCGTTGGCAGGTACAACGGGCACACCGCTGGTGCGTTCGAGCTACGAAGGTTTGGGATTCGAGGCGGATCGACGCCACCACAATCTGTTGCAACAAACCGATCTCTTGCTGGAGCCTTCCAAAATTGCTTTGCGACACGACACCGAGGCGTTCGGCCTGGCCTCCGAACAACTGGCCTTCGTGCCGGGTGCCATCGATACGAAACGCTTTGAGCCTGGGCGAATTCAAGGCGATACCCGTGCAACAATGGGTATCCCCGACGATGCCTACGTGGTGGGAATCGTGGCCCGCATGCAGACCCACCGTCACTTTGAGGACCTGCTTCAGGCGATGCGCCAGCTCATCGATGCCATGCCCAATGCCCATCTTGTCATTGTGGGGCGGGGCACCAACCAGAAAATCGTCGTGGAAGAACCCGCCCGTGACATGCGAATCGCCGACCATGTTCATATCACGGGCTACGTCGAAGGGGACGACCTTGTGGCGGCCATTCAGGCCATGGATATCGGTGTTTACCTTGTGCCTGGAAGCGACGGCACCTGCCGTGCCGCGCGCGAGATTCTGTCCATGGGCAAACCCCTCATTGTGGCGGACCGGGGTATGCTGCGGGAGATCGTGGTGGACGGAAAAAGTGGCCTCGTCACCGATGGCAGCGCGGACGCCCTCTTGAGCGCCATCCGCGAACTCGGCAACAACCCGAAACGGCGACAGGCCATGGGCAAGAATGCCCGCCATCTCGCCGAAAAGCGTTACGCGCTCGCGCCCCAGGCCAGGATGGTGAAAGCCCTCTACGAGGACCTGTTGGCGCGGTAACGATTGACACCGAATGGGTGCGTTGACGTACGCATATGACGGTGCGCAATCACAGGCGGAAAGGTCTTGGCATTGCCGTAGGCTGATTCGATTTCGCTATTGTATTTGCGGTAAGCGTTGAACTAAACGGCTGCGCCGTAAAACACTGCACCGACTATGTGGACATCGGCCCTAGCGGACGTGCCGCGCGATCCCGAGGTACGAGGGTTCGTGCGTTTTGAGCAACCGCACCGTGATACTCCCCAAAACACCGCCGTACGCGCGCTGCGTAATCCCGTCCTTCTCACTCTCAGGAAGACTGCTTTGCGCCAGCGCACGAACCCGTCAGGGCTCGTTGATACTCGCCTTTTGGGGATCGTGCGGCACGGCTGGTACTTGTAGCCGTCCTTTTAAGCACCACGCGCTCAGTACACCGAGGTTTCTAAGTCGGCAAGCGACTGAAAAACCATTACTCGTTACGGGAAAGGGGGTTGGGCTTTCCGGCCCGACATAAAGGGTCCGCCGGACATACAACCCGCTATTGGCACACATGCCCACTTGGGATCCACCGAAAAGAACACGAGGCATCGTCTTGGGTGATCAACGCATCATCACGAACGCTACGTGCGGTTTCAACACCCACGTGCGCCCTATGCCGGGCAGGAATGCCCAACCCCCTTTCACGTAGCGGTCTGTGAACACGTACTGTTTGCGTTCCCTGCGTCGTACCCCTTATCGGGCGGCGGCTATACGGAAGGGCCTTGAACAACTATTCTGACGGCGGCATCAACCCGGTATGCAGCCCCTTAATTCCGTCGCCCTGCGTGTTGGTAATGCGGAAGCAGAATCCCCAGTTATTGCCGAGGTTACTGACCTTGAGCATGATCCGCGAGGTGCCCGCTGGGAGGGTCACGGGGACGATGTCGTCGTCCAGCCCCAGACTCCTGCCCCCGTGGATCGGGTTGTCCCACACTTCCTCGTCGTTGAGCCACACTTTCACGGAGTCGTTGCTGCCCATGCGA
Source organism: Candidatus Hydrogenedentota bacterium (assembly GCA_024280935.1). GTDB lineage: Bacteria > Hydrogenedentota > Hydrogenedentia > Hydrogenedentales > JAEUWI01 > JAEUWI01. Next base: position 4,511 of record JAJRPE010000584.1, on the reverse strand, counting down.
AATTGCACGTTTTGTTCAAGGGGCGACGTGACGTAGCAGACCGCGTAGGTTGTCCCCCAATCAATGGGGCCAATCAGGGCGACAAGGTCAATCATGCCCTGCCAGGATTGGCCGCGAAACTCGAACCACGCGATCTCCTTTCCACCCATGCCCGCAGAAGGCTTTGAAAAGTCGATATTTTGCTCCGGCGCATACACCGCGTCGTGGCCCCGGCGTGCTGTGTTATAAAAAGGTCCAATCATCATCCATTGGTTTATGAGTCCCATCTCCGAGGCGTACCAGCGGCTTTCGTAATTTCCGAGTTCGCGCTGCAGGTAGTCCTTGGCGACCTTCTCCATGATGAAGTCCGCATTGAGATCATGCAGCTTGTCAATGAGAGATTCGCAACGGGTCCGTGCCTTCTTGTAGTCATCGTAAGGCGTATCACCCTTGGCGGCGTCGCGGCAGACAAGGTAGCTTTCGAGGTAGGCGAATCCCATGGAGACCATCTCCACGCGTGCCTTCGTTTCGGGCGTTTCTGCCGAATCCATGGCCGAGGCGAGGTGACGTTGGCACGCCACCATCACCGCTGGCGAAAAGATGCGCGGGTAGTCTTTCTGTCCCCATTCGACTTTCTGTGGCACCTTTCGTATGGCGGCATCCATACTCTCGTAATACGCACGCATCGGCGCGGCGGCGGCACCAAAGAATTTTTCGCAGAGGTCGTCCAGGAGCGCGTCATAATCCTGATCGGCATCCCACATCATCCGTGCGGACACGTAGAAATTGGGGAAGAGCGTGGCCCAGGAGTTGTGCCCCTCATAGGAAAAGCCCCGCGTACCCAAGGCCTTGTAGACCGGCATGGCCCGTGCGTGGCTACCGTACATGGGCCAGGGCAGTTCGGCGTTGAAAGGGGTCGGGTCGTATTCGTAGATGTAGACATGATCGCAGGCCTCCGTCCAACCCGCGAGATCACGATACATCGTTTTTCGCGAGGCGCAGTTCTCGTCGCCAATGCTGTGGGCAGAACAGTACACGCTGGTGGTCAGCACAATGGCGACATGGGGATCTACCTTTTCGCGGACGGGCGGCGTCGAATAATTGACATAGGCGTAGTTGGTCACCATCTTGCCGGGATGCTTATCCTGTATGCCCTGTGCGACGGCATTGAGGTAGACCATGAGGCGGTCCGTCAGGATGGGGTGGCCGCCCAGATCCTCCGACTCGCGTTGGCCGGTGTCGAGGGTGGTGCAGGCATCGCATTCGCAGAAATCCTTGTTGTCGTCTGGACACAAGGAGTAGCTCATGGCTTCGGGGTGTTGGTCGAAGTACGCGGTGATATGCTCGATGCTCAGGCGAATGACCTCCGGGTTTGACGTGCAAAGCTGGGTGGGTTGGCGCGTTCCGTCGACCAAGGCGTAATACTCGGGATGAGAATCAAAATACTTCTTGGGAGAAACCGTATTTGTAAGATTGTGCCCATGGGCCACGCGCCGTCCGCTTGCGCGATTGCGCCGCAGCCACCACCGGAAATCGACGGCGGTCTCTGGCGGCCCCCCGAAGGCCCACCACAGTTCGCGAAACTCAAAGTCCGGTCGCTCAATACGTGGTTCAGCCGTCCAGACCAGATTTGGCGCTGTGGGAATGACTTCGCCAATGCCGCCCGGCATGAACCATCGGCATCCCAGATCATTGAGGAAGGTGTAGATAGCGTGTTGCGTCGCCTGGGGTGTAGCGCCGACAAGGTGAAGATTCTCCCCATCGTGCGTAATCTGAAAAGTGTCCTGCTCCGAGAGGCCGTCGTATTTTCCGGCAAAGGGCGCAAAATTCTTCGTGCCGACGATGAGCGAGGCTTTCGCCGACCCACCCGCCACGACCTGGAAATCGGCACCCGTCGCGGATCGCAAGATCCGTAGGAAATCGTCACGCACCGCCACGTCGATTTGAGGGTCTATGACCAAGCCTGTAGAAGCTTCCCCACCGGTCGCAATCGGAAATGGCTGCGCCCACGCGATGGTTCCGTGGAACAAGAATAACAGGGGGGCCAAATAAAGAAGGGGGGCGAATAAACGCTTCACGACATTCTCCTTTTTTCTTCATCTTACAGGGAAAGGGGAGGAGCGCACCAACATAAATCAACCGCAGACGGTTGAGGCGCACGCTTGTTTTTTTGCACTGCGTACGTACACAGGCTAGAATGGCGGGGCTTGAAGGCGCACGGCATATCCTTCCACTGGGCTTTCCACGCTGTTTCGGCTCTCTATTCCATCACCAACCTCCAAAAGGAACGGTCGTCATGTCCCCAAATCGCACCGCCAAAATAATTTCCGGCAAGGAGCTTTCGGCGGAAATCCGCGCCGAACTCAAGGTTGACGTGTCCGCCGTCGCGAAAGCCAAACGAACGCCGGGACTGGCCGTCGTGTTGGTGGGGGAGGATCCCGCGAGCCAGGTCTATGTAAAGAGCAAACGGCGTATCTGTGGGGAACTGGGCATCAATTCCTATGCCCACGACTTGCCTGTCACCTGTACGGAGCGCCGTCTGTTGAATCTCATCGCAAAACTCAACGACGACCCGAAGGTGCATGGCATCCTCGTACAGATGCCTCTTCCCGAACATATCGACGAACAGAAAGTCCTCAATGCCGTTGACCCCGCGAAGGATGTGGATGGCTTTCATCCGCTTAACGTAGGCAAACTGCTTAACGGAGAAGAAGGCTTTGTGCCCTGCACCCCCGCCGGGTGTATTGAGATGCTTCTCCGCAGCGGCTACGACCCGGCGGGCAAGCACGTGGTCGTCCTGGGCCGTTCCAATATCGTCGGAAAACCCGTTGCCGCCCTGCTCATGCAAAAGGCACCGGGCGGTAATGCGACGGTTACGGTCTGCCATTCGCGGACGAAGAATCTCTCCGCCATCACCAAACAAGCCGACATCCTTATCGCGGCCATTGGCATTCCCGAGTTCGTGAAAAGCCGCATGGTCAAGGAGGGCGTGATTGTTATTGATGTGGGCATCAATCGCATCCCCGACAAGACCAGGAAGTCGGGCAGCCGTCTCGTGGGCGATGTGGATTTTGAAAGCGTAAGCAAGAAGGCTAAAGCCATTACCCCCGTGCCCGGCGGCGTCGGTCCCATGACCATTGCCATGCTCATGAAGAATACGGTGGAGGCAGCCCGCCGCAGCAATTAGTTAAAAATACTACTATAGCAATAATTAAGGCCTTCCCCAAACTTGGGGAAGGCCTTTTTCGCACATTACACAGCACAGCACATCAATTATTTTGGCAGGTGGTTCATCGTAGCCTCGACCATCTCTGGCCAATTTGCCAAGACCACCTGCAAGTGTAAAGCAGGAACCGGGCCAGTTTTGTATTTTCCATAGGCCTCATTGGAGAAGAAAATCCTTTAGGTGGTGGATCAGGGCTATGTAATGCCTATTACAGTTCTTTGAGGGTCATCAGGTCACGCTGGATTGGACGTGTCTCTTGTACGAGGAAAGCCGTTTCGGACCTGTTGTCATAGAGAGCCTATCGCTTGTTGTCGAAAGTTGTTCATATATGAACAACAAGTGCCGCAAGCGCTCACGATGAGAACGACTTCAGCCACAAAAAACAAGCTTTGGGTGTCACGGACAAGGTGAGCGCAACCAATGGTTTTCTCCTTGGCCGACGAATAAACATGTTTTCCAAACACGGGCAAGGGCTATCGCCCCTTGTCCGTGGCACCCCGAAGCTTTTTCCCCGCCTGAAGATTGCCACGCTGGAGTCAAAAAAGTGCCAAACCCAATTCCACCGGGATCAGGAAGTCTGACATTCCCTGCGTCGCCGTTCCCACCGTGTCGCCGTTCCCGCCGTTGCATTCCCCTCGATAGTGCGATATCATAGAGCGAGTCTTGAACAGTAAGCGTACTTATGGAGAGGCAATATATGCGTGCAGATGGAAAAGAGCGGCGGCGCTATCCCCGAAGCCGACGTGGGCTTCCGGTACTGGTCGATGAGGCCGGCCCGGGTGTGTTGAATCACGTGGACAATATCAGCGCCAATGGCGTGTTGTGCCACACCATCAAGCCGGTCCCGCTTATGACCAAGATGCGCATCGCGCTGGATTTGCCCGCGCCTCTGGGCCATCGGATTGATGCCGAAGGTATCGTCGTGCGTTGCGATCCTGACGACCAGGGCGACGACCACTTCAAGATAGCCATCCTCTTCACGAAGATTGATCCCGACGAGCACGAAGCTATTCGTCAGTTTGTTGAGGAGGACATCTCGGTCGAGGACGGTGTGAACGACTAGCGTTGTTCTCTAACCCATCCCATGCCCTGCGGCGGTTCTCGCTTGACCGATGGCTGCTTGTGGTCTGCGCGGTGATCCTTGGTTTTACCGTACTGTATCCCACGTTGCGGCTTCTGGCGCAGGCCCTGTTGCAGTGGGACAGCGCCGTGCTTCGCGAAGGGTATGCGTGGGTCACGGTCCGCAACACCCTCGTTATCGGGCTGGGTTCCGTTATCGGTGCGGGCGTTGGCGGCACAACGCTTT